>JAJTFJ010000054.1 GCA_021298435.1 Ilumatobacteraceae bacterium | reverse complement strand
TGACTGATTCGAGTGCGGTTTCGAATGCACTTGCATCAACTGCACCTGCGGCGCCACTGGCCAACACAATGGCGGTGTCGCTCGTGGATGAATCGGTGTCGATGGAAACGCAGTTGAACGTGCGGTTCACGACGCGACGGAAAGTTGCATCGAGGTCTTCTGAAGAGAGCAATGCGTCGGTGAAGATCATTGAAATCATCGTTGCCATGTCGGGTTCAATCATTCCCACGCCTTTGGCAACACCGACAACACGTGCCGATGTTCCAGCAACAGTTGCTTCCGACACTTTGTGCACAGTGTCGGTGGTCATGATCCCGCGTGCGACCTCTTCGGCGTTATTCGCCGGCAGAGGGAAAGGCAAGGCAGCGATGCCAGTGCGAATACGTTCAATCGGATACAAGCGTCCAATGACACCTGTTGATGCAATGAGAACTTCAGATGGGTTGATGCCCAACTTTGTGGCAACTGATGCAGTCACTTCTTCCGCATGGGCGAGCCCCACCGGGCCATTGGCAACATTTGCGTTCTTTGAGATGACCACCATGGCGCGTGCATGGCCGGTGTTGTGGCGACGAGACACTTCAACAGATGGACCTGCGAATCGGCTCTTTGTGAAGACACCAGCAGATGTTGAACCTGCATCGGCGAGGACCACGGTGAAGTCTTTGCTGTCGTCTTTGACGCCGACATTGGCGACATATGACGTGAATCCTTGGGGGAGAGAAATTGCCACGTATGAGGTTTAGCACTACGGGCACGCCCAAGGGGGTTTAGATTTGCTGTGTGCGCACTCTGATTGTCAATGGAACCGTGGTGAATGCCGATGGCAGGTTGGACGCCGACGTGGCAATCGAGAATGGTCGTTTTCAATCCATCGTGCCGAAGTCAGGTGGCGGCATTGTTCCTGGCCCTGATGATCGGGTCATTGATGCAACGGGTTGTTTGGTCGTACCAGGCGGAGTTGATGCTCACGTTCATATGCAGCTCGACACCGGAACCACAGTGTCGTCAGACACTTTCCTTTCAGGGTCCACAGCGGCAGCGCATGGTGGCACAACCACGATTATTGACTTCTCCGAACAGCGCACGGGCGGAAATGTCTTGCAGTCATTTGAGAAGCGAATGGCCGAAGCAGAGGGTCAATGTGTCATTGACTGGGGCTTGCATCAAGTGCTGGGTGGAGTCGACGAGCAAGCGCTCATTGATACGCGTTCATTGATTGAACGCGAGGGTGTTGCATCCATCAAGTTATTCATGGCGTATCCGGGTCGTTTGTATTCCGACGATGGCCAAATTCTGCGAGCACTACAGATGTGTGCCGATACCGGAATGATGGCCATGGTGCACGCAGAAAATGGTTTGGCCATTGACGTGTTGGTGGAACAAGCAGTTGCTGCGGGAAACATCACGCCAGATTTTCACTCACGCACACGTCCACCTGAACTTGAAGCAGAGGCAGTGCATCGCGCCGGAGTTCTCGCGCGCGTTGCAGGCAATGCACCGTTGTACATCGTGCATCTCTCGAGTTCTCATGCACTACGTGAAGTAGTGGAAGCGCGTTCGCGCGGCACAAACATTTTCGCTGAGACATGCCCGCAGTATTTGCACTTGTCGTTGGAAGATCACCTCGGTCAAGGATGGCCCAATGGCGCTGCATACATTTGCTCGACGCCACTGCGTTCAAAGCATGATCATCATCAAGCCGACCTCTGGGAAGGCCTGCGCGTTGATCAGTTGGCTGTCGTAAGCACTGACCACTGCCCGTTCTGTTTGCGTGAACAGAAGTTGGCAAATGGTGAATCATTCAACGTGGTGCCGAATGGTATTGGCGGAGTAGAGCACCGGATGGACCTTGTGTATCAGGGCGTAGTTGCTGGCCACATCAGTGAAGAGCGATGGGTGGAAGTGTGCGCGACTGCTCCAGCGCGTCTCTTTGGTCTTCCACAAAAGGGCGCGATTCGTGAAGGTCTCGATGCCGACCTTGTTGTGTATGACCCAGCTGCGAAGCAAACATTGAGTCAAGCGACGCATCACATGAATTTGGATCATTCTGCGTATGAAGGCATGGACATCACGGGCAAAGTACGCACCGTGTTGTCCCATGGCGAAGTCATCGTTGACGGTGGTCAGTTCTTTGGTGCAGCCGGCCGTGGTCGTTATCTGCGTCGTGCTGTCTCGCAGCACATTCGATAACTATTTCGTAAAGACGCGCACCAAGTTCGCAAGAGTCTTTTCAATTGACTTTGCGTTGTTGCTCGGCGCGTTCATGATCTTGAGACCTAACTGGCTCTTGCTGGTGTTCATGTCGAACTCTTCGGTCACCTTTGTGCCGCCATCAACTGGTTCAAGGATGTAACGCCACACGTGTCCGCCAATGTGGCGCCAGCCAATGCGTGAGCCTTCTTCAAACTCAACAACAGTGTTCATCATCTTGTATGGAACAAGAATCTTCATCTTCATGCCGAACTTTGTGTTGAGCGAAAGACGTTCTGGTGCATCAAGCTCTGCTGCTTGTACGGAACCTGAACCATCGATCTCATGATGACGGCGTGGGTCTGCCAGAAGATTGAAGATGTCTGCTGCCGGAGCAGGAACAACAACAGAACGTGAAACGATTTTGGATGGGTCAGAAGAACTCATACCGACAGTCTGACCTGCTGGGCAACCAATTCCGCACAGCGGCGACCTGAGTACATGGCTCCTTGTGTGGATCCTGTGTCTCGATGGTCGCCGCACACATAGAGACCATCGCCGAGGGAGACCTTCTTCTTTGGTGAAAAGGGTGCATCTTGGCCTGGCTGACCATGAGGAATCTTGTAGGTGCGCAGGTGCGTCCACGCATCAACTTGTGGGCCCCACCAACTGCGTAGCTGTGTACGGGCGAGATCTTCTAAGTCGCCATCAATCACGCCGGGCAGTGGTTGACGGGCGGTTGTGGTGCTGAGAAGTACACGCAACCAGCAGAGCGTGACTCAACAGGCGGCAAGCCGAGCAGTTTCGCTGCGACAGGACCTTCTGTTGCCACGATGATTGCTTTCGCAGTGATGCTCTGTCCACTTGCCAATGTGACTGAACCGGAAGACACTGCTGTCACGGGAGTATTGAGATGAAGTGATGTGGTCTTCAGAGACGCAGCAAGTTGTTCAGAGATTTGCCCCATGCCATGCGCGGGAACAACGGAATCTCCATTTGCAAGTGTGCGGAAGATGACATCAAACATGCGACGCGATGTGGAGAGACTTGGATCAAGTTGAATGCCGCCGACAAGTGGACGAAAGAATCGCTCAATCATCTTGGAGGAAAACCCCATTGCTCGTAGTGCAGTCGCAGTGGGCATGTCTTGGCCACGCAGCAATTGCTTCGGATCGGAACGCTTCAACTTTGTGCGCATCAGTGCAATGCGTGCTTTGTCCCACACAGTGCCGATGGGGGCAAACGTGGTGCTGACCAATGTCAGTGGCCGACGGAAAGGATCGCCCACGATGTGTGATTTTCCTTCGCGCCACACATTTGCTCCGGGTTCAAAAGCCCGAAGATCTAACGCATCAACATCGAGGTTATTTTTGACCTCGGGATAGCCAGTGAGAAGAACTTGGAAACCGCGGTCAAGAATGAAACCGTCAACAATGTCGCTGCGCACGCGCCCGCCGACTCCGTCCGATGCTTCGAGCAAGAGTGGTGCGATGCCGTTTTGCTCAAGAACTCGTGCGGCAACAAGACCTGCAAGTCCGGCACCGACGATGACAACGTCGCAGTGTGTAGGAAGGGGAGTGTTTGTCACTTCTTCAGTAGAGCACGAAGTGCGACATCAAGTGTTTGATGCGAGAACACAAAGCCATCACGAGTGAGGGCACTCGGAATGACGCGTTGTCCCGTGAAGAGGAGTGCATCGGCGAGTTCGCCACCCAACAGCAGTTTTGGACCAAATGGTGGAATGGGGAAAAGTGCCGGACGTGAAAGCGTTGATGCGAGCACTTTGGTGAACTCCGCATTCGTTACTGGTTCTGGAGCGGTGAGATTGACGGGGCCAGAGAGCTGAGAGGTGAGGAGATGGATGATTGCATTCACTTCGTCGGTGATGCTGATCCAACTCTGCCACTGCTTGCCGTTCCCGAACTTGCCACCAAGACCAAGCTTGAACAGCGGCAGTTGCTTCTTCAGCGCGCCACCCTGTGTTGACAGAACAATGCCGGTGCGCAAAAACACGGTACGAATTCCTGCAGCGGATGCTGGCGCTGCTGCGTCTTCCCATGCGCAGCACACGTCTGCAAGAAATCCTTCTCCGTCGGCGGAGGTTTCTTCCAAGATGTCGTCATCGCTTGCGCCGTAGATACCGATCGCAGAGCCGGAGAGAAATACTTTTGGCTTGGTCTCGAGTGCTGCCATGGTGTTGGCAAGAAGCGCGGTGCCCAACGTACGGCTCTCCAAGATTTCCATCTTGTATTCCTTCGTCCAGCGCTTGTCGCCAATGCCAGCGCCAGCAAGGTGCACAACAGCGTCAACGCCGTCGAAGGCAGATGGACTCATGACTGAGTTCTTGGGATCCCACTGCACCTCATCGTTCCGGCGTGGCTCGCGGCGAACAGCAGCCACCACGGTGTGGCCTTGGGCCTTGAGTTCGGTGGTGAGCGCGCGGCCAATGAGCCCAGAGGCGCCAGTAACAAGAATCTTCATGCCACAGTCAACCCGCCGAGGGCGGTGGTTGTTCCCCGCCACATTGGTGACCAAAGTCCCGTTCTCTGTGGCGACAGGGGGAGGGGCGTAGCCTGAGGGGCTCATGAGCACTCGCAAACTCATCCTCACCGCCCTGGTCTGTGGGCTCGCTGTCATGCTGGCTGGCGGAATCAAGCTGTTTCAGATGGCGACGGAAGATGTGGAAGCTGTTGTTTTCTCTCTGGGAACAAGCCAAACCTTGGCCGATATGACCGTTTCCGTGACGAAAGTGGAACAGGAAGCCGATGCCACCTTGGTTACCGTGACAATGGTGGGCGTCGAAGGCGCGAATGCTGCCGAGGGCTGGCGCCTGCTGGCCAACGGCACCGTGATCTCTCCCTTGCTCACAAAGTCAACGTGTCGCACCACCACTAACGATGTTGTTGAAACATGTGTGGTGGGGTTCCCCGAGAGCACCGGCAGTGTGACGGTCGCCTATCTCAGGGCAGGAGAGCAATCTCAGTGGGCTCCATAGGCCAAACGGCTACCGTATAAGGCGTCGGTACAGCGTCGTATCGATGATTGGAGAAGACCCCCATGGCTGACCAGTACGACCTCGTTGTTGTTGGTGGCGGTCCCGGCGGATACGCCGCGGCCTTTTACGGTGCATCGGCTGGGCTGAATGTCGCTCTTGTCGAGAAGGACACCATCGGTGGAACATGCCTCAACCGTGGATGTATCCCTGCCAAAGCGTTTCTTGAAACCGCTGCTGCGCGTCGCCACGCTGAGCATGCTGCTGACTTCGGCATCGATGTCACTGTTGGTGCCACTGACTTTGTTGTCGCACAAGCACGGAAGCAGAAGATCGTTGATGGTTTGGTGAAAGGTCTCACCGGACTTGTCAAAGTCAAGAAGGTGACCTACCTCTTGGGTGTGGGTGCATTGAATGCCGATAACTCCGTCACCGTCACCGCTGAAGATGGAACAGTGACGCAAGTGAAGGGTGACGCTGTCATCCTCGCTGCAGGCAGCGTGCCTCGCGTGATTCCTGGTTTCGAACCTGGCTTGGCCAATGTTGTTGTTCGTTCATTCCAAAAGAAGAAGATCGACATCAAGACAGGTGTTGCCGTGAAGGGCCACACGCCAACAGGCAGTGGTTCCACCGTGTTGTCCTTCGGTGAAGGCGAAACACTGGAAGTTGATGCGGTCATCGTGTCGGTGGGTCGTCGCCCATTCGCTGATCAGTTGGGTCTTGGAAACACAAAGGTCGCAGTGAGCGATCGCGGTTTCGTTGAAGTTGACGAATACTGCGCGACATCAGTTGTTGGTGTGTACGCGATTGGTGACCTCATCAACACGCCACAGCTTGCACACGTTGCATACGCAGAAGCGATTCTTGTGGTGCAGCAGTTGCTCGGCGAGAACGCGATCCCTGTTGATTACGACCGCGTGCCCTGGGCGATCTATTGCAGCCCAGAAGTTGCTTGGGCTGGTCCTGGTGAAGAGGCAGCAAAAGCTGCTGGGTACGACGTTGTCGTTGCAAAGCATCAGTTCCGCGCCAACAGCCGCGCAATGATTCTCGGCGAAATCGATGGTCTCGTGAAGATCATCGCGAAGAAGAACCCTGATGGTTCTGCTGGTCAGGTTCTCGGCGTGCACATGGTGGGACCATGGGTCACCGAGCAGTTGTCGGGCGGATATCTCGCAGTCAACTGGGAAGCAACTGTCGACGAGATTGCACATTTCATTCAGCCGCACCCGAGCCTTTCGGAATTGTTCGGTGAGACAGTGATGTCTCTCACCGGCCGCAGCATCAACTCTTAAATCGCAACGCAAGGAACTACGACAATGGCAGAGATCACACTCCCACAACTTGGCGAAACCGTCACCGAAGGAACCATCACACGATGGTTCAAGAAGATCGGCGACACGGTTGCAGCCGATGAGCCATTGTTCGAAGTCTCCACAGACAAAGTTGACACCGAAGTTCCATCGCCAATTGCGGGTGTGCTGACCGAGATTCGCGTCCCCGAAGGTGACACTGTCGCAGTCGGTACCGTCATCGCTGTCGTTGGCGACGCCTCCTCAGCTCCTGCAGCTGCACCAGCCAGTGCGGCTCCTTCGGCACCG
>JAJTFJ010000026.1 GCA_021298435.1 Ilumatobacteraceae bacterium | reverse complement strand
GGAATCCAAAGATGAAGCAGTTCATCTTTGGTGAGCGCAACGGAATCCACATTCTGAATCTCGACCAGACGCTCGAGCGCATTGAAGTTGCTTATGCCTTCACTCGCGACCTCGTTGCAAATGGCGGAACAATCTTGTTCGTCGGAACAAAGAAGCAAGCACAAGATCCCATCCGCAGCTATGCAGAGAAGTGCGGCATGCATTACGTGAACGAGCGTTGGCTCGGCGGAATGCTCACCAACTTCGAAACAATCTCAAAGCGCGTGGGCAAGATGCAGGAATACGAGCGTATGAAGGTGTCAGGCGACTTCGACGCAATGCCGAAGAAGGAAGCCCTCCTTTTGAGCCGTGAACTTGAGAAGCTTCAGAAGAACTTGTCAGGTATGGCACAGCTTCACAAGCGTCCCGATGCCATCTTCGTGCTTGACACGATGAAGGAGCACATCGCAGTCACAGAGGCAAACAAGTTGAAGATCCCCGTGATCGCAGTTGTTGACTCGAACGTTGACCCTGATGTCATCCAGTACCCAATTCCGGGCAACGACGATGCCATCCGTGCAAACGACCTCCTCACTCGCGTGATTGCAGAAGCAGTTCTTGAAGGTCGCTTCATTCATCAGAAGCGCAACCCAGCCGCAGCTGCTGCAGCAGCAGCCTCAGCACCAGTGGAGCGCACACCTGAAGAAGTAGCAGCCTTCGAAGCGCAGCAGGCAACTGCTCGCCAGCAGGCAGCAGCAGCACAGGCAGAGCGTGAAGCACGCCTTGCAGCGAAGAAGTCCACCGACACACCTGCAGCGGAGTAATCATGTCCTACACAGCGAAAGACGTTCAGAGCCTTCGTCAGACAACTGGCGCAGGAATGATGGACTGCAAGAAGGCCCTCGAAGAAAACGGCGGCGATATCGAAGGTGCGAAGCAGTGGCTTCGTGAAAAGGGCCTTGCAGCAAGTGCAAAGCGTGATGATCGTGACAATGCCCAGGGTGTTGTTTCTCTCATCGTTGAAAGCACAAAGGCTTCAATCGTGAAGCTCAAGTGTGAGACCGACTTCGTTGCTTCCAGCGAGAACTTCATTGCAGAAGCAAATGCTCTTGCAGCAGCAGTGCTTGCAAAGGGCGAAGCAGGAGCCGCAGATCGTGCACAGCAAATCGATGACCTCAAGATTCTCTTGAAGGAAAAGATTGAAGTGGGCGAGACAATTCGTTTCGAAGCAGCAGCCGGAAACATTCTCGATTCGTACGAGCACATTCAGGGCGGACGTGGCGTCAACGGCGTCATCGTTGAGATGTCAGGTGCAACACAAGAACTTGCTCACGACATTGCAGTGCACATCGCATTTGCTCGTCCGAAGTACCTCACGCAAGAAGAAGTTCCTGCAGACGTCGTGGCAAAAGAGCGCGAGACGCTTGAAACCATTACGCGCAACGAAGGAAAGCCAGAGCAAGCAATTGCAAAGATCGTCGAAGGACGCATCGTTGGTTTCTTCAAGGACGTATGTCTTCTCGAGCAGCCATATGCAAAAGACGACAAGCTCTCCATCAAGCAAGTCATCGGCAATGCGAACATCGTTCGCTTTGCCCAGGTGGAACTCGGCTGATCATGGCATCAAGGCCGCGTTGGTCGCGCGTTGTGCTCAAGCTTTCGGGCGAGGCGCTCGCTGAACCAACCGGCTTTGGCCTTGACACGAACATCCTCACGCAAGTCGCTACTGAAATTCGCGAAGCACGCGAAGAGATCGGTGCCGATATCGCCATTGTTGTTGGTGGCGGAAACTTTTGGCGTGGCCTCAAAGGCGCAGGCCAGGGTATGGACCAGGCACAAGCCGACTTCATGGGAATGCTGGCAACCGTGATGAACGGCCTTGCATTGCAGGATGCTCTCGAGCGTGTCGGACAACAGTCCCGCGTCATGAGTGCAATCGAAATGCCGAAGGTCGCCGAGCCGTACATCCGTCGCCGTGCAGAACGCCACCTCGAAAAGGGTCGCGTTGTCATCCTTGCTGGCGGTACCGGCAACCCCTTCTTCACCACCGATACCGCTGCCGCCCTGCGCGCAGCCGAGATTGAAGCTCAGGCCATCTTGAAGGGCACCCATTCAGGCGTTGACGGTGTGTACACCGCTGACCCGAAACTGGACAAGAACGCCACTCGGTACGAGCAGATCAGCCATATGGATGTGATCACCAAGGGCCTCAAAGTGATGGATTCCACTGCAATTACCTTCTGTATGGAGAAGAAATTGCCCATCGTGGTCTTTGACCTATTGGCCAAGGGGAACGTGAAGTCCATTCTCAGGGGTGAGCCAGTAGGTACGCTGGTTGGGTGATTGAAGACATCCTGCTCGAAGCCGTCGACAAGATGGAACGGGCTGTCTCTCATGTCCTCTCCCAGTACTCCACTGTGCGTACTGGTCGCGCAAACCCCGCACTCGTCGAAAAGCTCCTTGTGGAGTACTACGGGTCCACTGTTCCTTTGCAACAGCTCGCCGGCTTTCAGGTTCCCGAGGCTCGTACCCTCGTTGTGAAGCCCCACGACCGCGCTTCCATGGGCGCCATTGAGCGCGCAATCCGCGACAGCGACCTTGGTCTGCAGCCATCAAACGATGGTGTTGTCATCCGCTTATCTTTCCCGGTGTTGACAGAAGCGCGCCGTAAGGAATACGTGAAGGTTGTGAAGAACATGTCGGAAGACGGCCGCGTCGCCGTGCGCAATGTGCGCCGCGATGCCCGCAAACAACTCGAAACCTCAGAGAAGAATTCTGAGATTTCAAAGGACGACTTGGAGAGGGCCGAAAAGGAACTCGACAAGTACACGCAGGACCATATTGAGCAGATCGATAAAGGTTTTGCCCGTAAAGAGCAAGAGCTGCTCGAGGTATAGAAACGGTGGCAACTACGGTTGCTCTCGGAAACCCGAAAGGGGAGAAAAATGAGTGATGACATCTGGCGCCGCAAAGATGACACAAACCGGGATGATTCCACCGGTTATGGAACCGACTTCGGTTCCGACTTTGGAACCGTCCAATTCGCCGACGACCCGACAGCAGAGCCCGCGCTCAGCTTCGGAGACGGTGACACAGGAAACCTTCCTCATTGGACTGAGCCAGCAACGGGCGAGATTCCATCGCTCGATGATGACGAAGACGATGTGTGGGGCACATTCCAAGCGCCGAGCGAACCGACTCGTCGTCCTGATCGTTTGACAATCGGCACTGACCCGACAGACGAACGTCGTCGTCAGCCGCGTGACGTCACACGTGATGTGACAGGCGATGTCAGCCGTGAGTACCCACGTGACCCTTCTCGTGACATCACCGGTGGCGTGCCACGCGGTGGTCGTGCACAGCCCGTACGTCGTGCTGGTCCGCGCGGGGCTCGTCCCGGCATTGGCGGTCGCGATATGCCCGCTGCAGTCACAACCGGACTCATCCTCGTTGCTGCATTCCTTGGTGCGATTATGTGGCGTCCCGCTGCAGTCATGCTCATTGTTCTTGCAGTCGTTGGTTTGGCAGCAGTGGAGTTCTTCAGCAAAGTCACAGAGAAGGGCTATCGCCCTGCAACGTTTGCTGGTCTCATCACATGTATTGCGGCGCCGCTTGCTGCATATTGGATGGGCGATGGCGCGTTGCCACTCGTATTTGCTTTCGGTTTCCTCGCAACCTCCATTGGTTTCCTCGGAGCTACCAGCATTCAAAGTGGTCCGATGCCAAACGTTGCGATCACGACAATGGCAATGACTTGGATTGGCCTAATGGGCTCATTCGCTGCTCTCATCCTTCGATACTCAGTGAATGGTGCTGGTGCTCATGTTGGTACCGACACGTTGTTCATGGTTGTTGTTGCTGTGATTGCAAATGATGTCGGTGGACTGTTTGTCGGATCATCTGTTGGTCGCACACCGTTGCGCGAATGGGTGAGTCCCAACAAGACAATCGAAGGTGCAGTCGGTGGAGCTCTCGCGAGCATCGTCGCTCTCATCATCTTTGGTTCGCAGAACGGCACATGGAACTCCATGGGCGAATGGATTGCATTGGGTCTCTTGGTTGCCGTGATGGCACCGTTGGGTGACTTGGTGGAATCAATGTTCAAGCGCAATCTTGATGTGAAGGACTTCGGAAGCATCGTTGCTGGGCACGGTGGTGTTCTCGACCGCTTCGATGGTTTCTTTTTCGTCCTCCCTGCGGCGTACTACCTCATGCTTGTTCTGCAGCCCTGGCTGTAGTTCACACATGGCGCGACGTCTCTTTGACGCATCGCACTGACAGACTGACAACGTGACACAAAAGCGCGTAGCGATTGCCGGCTCATCTGGCTCGATTGGTACTCAAACCATTGACGTTGTCATGGCTGAGCCCCAGAACTATCGCGTCTCTGCCTTGGCTGTGGGTTCTTCGGCTGATGTCGTCATTGCACAGGCCTTGTTGTTGCGTCCAGAACTTGTCGTTGTTACCGACGAATCGCAACGCGCTCGTGTCGCTTCGGCTTTGCCAGGCGTACAGGTCACGGGCACGTTGTCCGATGTTGTTGAGGCAGCCGATGTTGTCATTAACGGTGTTGTTGGCTTCGCCGGCTTGTCTGTCACCCTCGACACTCTTCGCGCGGGTCGCACCTTGGGGCTGGCGAACAAGGAAAGCCTGATTGCAGCAGGTCCGATTGTGCAACCGTTGCGTGCAACCCCTGGTGCTCAACTAGTTCCTGTTGACAGTGAACACTGCGCATTGCATCAATGTCTTCGTTCGTCAATTGATGCGGGGGCAGAAGTTTCTCGTCTTGTTCTCACAGCAAGTGGTGGTCCGTTCCGTGGTCGCAGCGCAGAGTCCTTGGCAACAGTCACTGTTGACCAAGCACTTGATCACCCCACGTGGAAGATGGGCCCGAAGATCACGATTGACTCATCAACGCTGATGAACAAAGGGCTCGAAGTCATCGAAGCACACGAATTGTACGGCACGTCGTACGACAACATTGATGTTGTTGTCCATCCGCAATCTGTTGTGCACTCAATGGTCGAATTCACCGACGGTTCGACGATCGCACAGTTGTCAATGCCTGATATGCGTTTACCGATCGGCTACGCACTCGGTTATCCGTCTCGCATTTCCACGCCATTTGGTCGTATCGACTGGACAACATTGTCGCGTCTCGACTTTGAAGCACCCGACCGCAGCACATTCCGTTGTCTCGACCTTGCGTATGCGGCTGGTCGTGCAGGGGGCACTGCTCCTGCTACATTGTCCGCCGCTAATGAAGTCATTGTTGAGGCGTTTCTTGGTGGTCGCATCATGTGGGCCGACATCGCTCGATATGTCGAGCGTGTGATGGAACGTTTCAATGTGACGACCCCACAGTCCGAAGAAGATGTGTTGGCAGCAGATGCTGAAGGCCGTCAATTGGCAGAAGAGGAACTCAACCGATGAGCAATTTTTATCAACGTTTTCGCAGCGAGATGGCAGCGGGCGGAGCTGTCGAAGGTGCGCCTGACCAGGTGTCGCCGTCAGGTCGTTTCACCGGGGTTGTCATGTTGTTGTTGCTCGGGTGGTTGGCCATCAACAACATCTGGACATTCGTCTTCGTTGTCGGTTTGCTCATCTCAATCTTCTTGCACGAAGTCGGCCACTTTTCAACGGCACGAATGACTGGCATGAAAGCCACACAGTTCTTTATGGGCTTTGGCCCTCGAGTCTGGAGCCGCACAAGGGGAGAAGTGGAATACGGAGTTCGTGCGTTGCCCCTTGGTGCATTTGTCCGCATCATCGGCATGAACAACATTGATGAAGTGGAACCCGAAGATGAATCTCGGGCGTATCGATCAAAGTCGTATCCGCGTCGTCTGTTGGTGATCACCGCTGGTTCGCTCATGCACATGGTGATTGCTTTCGTGTTGTTCTTCGCAGTGTTTGCTACTGCGGGGCGCGAACAATCAACAGGTGTTGCAACAGTCAAGAATGTCGATCTTGACAAGAGTCCTGCATTCAATGCGGGCATGAGAAACGGCGACATTGTGCGCAGCATTGATAGGCAACCAATCACGAACTACGAGAGTGTTTCGGCTGCAATCACTGCAAACAAGCCGGGCGACACCATTGACGTTGTCATCGAACGTGACGGCGTCGCGAAGACTGTTCAGGCACGATTGGATTCTCACCCCAGCGGCGATGATCGTGCCTATCTCGGTATTTGGGCTGACGATTGGGGCTGGAAGCAACTGTCCCCGATTGCGGCAGCTGGTCAAAGTATCGGCGATATTGGTTCCACTATTGGCAACTCGGTCAAGGGTGTGGTCATTGCACTGAATCCCATGAATTCGATTCGACACCTCACAGGGACTGACGAATCGCTTGAGACTCGACCCTCCACTGTTGTTGGCGTCAGCCAGGTGGGCGGCAGTATCGGTGAGTCGGATGGTCTGAAGGGGATCTTGCTATTGCTGGCCAGCGTGAATGTGTTTGTCGGCGTTTTCAACATGTTTCCCTTGTTGCCCTTCGACGGAGGCCACGCGGCTATCGCAACGTATGAACGGCTTCGGTCCCGCAAGGGCAAGCCCTATAGGGCTGACATCAACAAGATGGTGCCAGTGGCCACATTCGTGGTGGGCGTACTCGGGCTCCTGCTTGTGACAGGTCTCTACCTCGATATCACGAAGCCTCTCGGGTAAAGCCCGCTGAAACTGACACACTGGTAACCGATGTACGAGCGCCGTCAGACCAAGCAAATCACTGTGGGCAAAGTGCCCGTGGGCGGGGGAGCACCCATCACGGTGCAATCCATGACCACGACCAAGACCGCAGATGTCGAAGGCACCTTGCAGCAGATCTATGCATTGGCTGCAGCTGGCTGCGACATCGTGCGCTGTACCTGTAACGAACAAGAAGCCGCCGAAGGTTTGGCGCAAATTGTTCCGCGTTCTCCTATTCCGATCATCGCTGACATTCATCATCAATACAAGATGGCTCTCGCTGCAATGGAAGCTGGTGTCCACGGACTGCGATTGAATCCAGGCAACATTCGTAAGCCTGAGCACATCAAGGCTGTTGCGTCAGAGGCTCGTGATCGCAATCTTCCAATTCGTATTGGTGTGAATGGCGGGTCACTCGACCCTGCGTTGTATGAGAAGTACGGCGGCCTCACTGCAGAAGCAATGGTGGAATCTGCATTGCAAGAGATTGCATACTTCAACGAAGTTGATTTTGACCTCATCAAGATTTCTGTGAAAGCCAGCAATGTGCCGCTGATGGTGGATGCGTATCGATTGCTTGCCGATGCCGTGAAGTATCCGTTGCATCTTGGCGTGACGGAAGCAGGGCCGCCTCCTGCAGGTTTAGTAAAGGCAACCGCTGGTATCTCCACGCTCTTGCTGGAAGGCATTGGCGACACGATTCGGTACAGCCTCACTGCAGACCCTGTGGAAGAAGCGCGTGCTGGCCGTCAATTGTTAGAGGCACTCGGTTTGCGTGAACGCAAGAACGTTGACCTCATTGCATGCCCTAGCTGTGGTCGTGCAGAGATTGATGTCATCGATGTTGCGAACCGTGCCATGAAAGCTTTCGAAGACAAGAAACTGCCATTGCAAATTGCTGTGATGGGCTGCGTGGTGAATGGTCCTGGCGAAGCGCGTGAAGCAGACCTCGGCATCGCTGCTGGAAACAAGCGCGGTCACTTGTTTGTCAAGGGTCGCAACGTTGCAGTGGTGCCCGAGCGTGAGATGGTGGAAGCACTTGTCGAGTGGGCTGAGTTCATCAATGAACACGGCACCGATGCAGCGATTGCTCGTGCTGATACGAAGCTTGCAGAGCGTGAAGCTGCTCGCGACCGTTCACAATTGATGGACGAACAGGGTGACGACGCCAACGATGCTGAGTCGAAGATCGTCGAAATTCGAAAGACGATGAAGGATTAATTCTGAGTGATGATCCAGATGGATCCGTCAGAGTTAAACGTTGCAGATTCTCCTGCAGCCACCACGTAGGCCTCAGTAGCCCCCGTTTTGATGACGACAACAATGCGAAGGTTGTTGCTCGCAGACAAGTTCAGTGATCCATTAGTTGCACGCGAGACTGAAAATGCCGGTGATGGCGATGGATACACATCATGACCGTCAACATGTGACGGTGAGACCACCGGATGTGCAAGTGGAGTGACATCCACAATGCGAAGAAGTTCAGCGATGTCAATGTGCTTCGTGGTGAAGCCAGCTCGAATCACATTGTCCGATGAACTCATCACCTCGAGGCCGAATCCGTGAAGGTATGCATGCAAGTTTCCTGCAGGCAAACAGATGGCTTCTCCGGGTTGCAGAGTCACGTGATGCAACAGGGGGGCGACACGTAGTCCACAATCTGTGGGGTGTTGCTGGGCAATGGTGCGCAACCACGAAGGCGCATCGCTCATGTTGGGAGAATCGTGCTGTTCGAATGCCCACACGAGGTATCCGCGCACACCGTTTTGTTCCAAGATGTCGGCCTCGTCGTGCCAGTTCATTGTGCGGAGGCGTTCCAGTGCCGAATCAACATCGGTGAAACCACACAGCGCTTCAAAGGGGGTGAGTGCAATCAGCATCTCAGGCTTGTCCGACTCATCGCGATACATACGAGTTGCTGCATCGCGGGGAATGCCCATCGACTCTTCTTTGGCGAATCCTGTGACCGCTTGATGAATGGTGGGGTGAGTCTGCAGCGAAAGAGACTGATTGCACGCAAGTAGCTTGACGAGAACTGTCAAAGATCCAAGTTCGTCACGCAGATCAATCTCTCCTGTGCCATCAACACGAGACGATCCTTGAGGATGTGTTCCCCACCAGTACTCAGCGATCGGCGCGTTACTCGCCGCCATTCCCAACGCAGCAGCAATTGACGTTGTGTCACCCCAGTCGTAGTTCTTCACGACGCCGATGATGCGACGAGGCATGTTTTAGTTTCCTCGCACCACGTTCAACACATGTGCCACTGCATCGCCAAGAGCAACGGGTGTGTTGGTGCCGAGGTGACGGTCACGAATTTCCACGTTGCCTTCACTCAGAGACTTTCCAACAACCACAATGGTCGGAATACCAATTAATTCAGCGTCTTTGAACTTCACTCCAGGAGACACGCCATTGCGGTCATCGAGAATGACTTCAAGTCCTTGCGCTTCCAATTCGGCTGCCAACTTCTCGCCTGCAATGGTGAGGTCGTCGCCATTCTTTCCGGTGACAACAACATGAACGTCGGCAGGAGAAATCGCGCGTGGCCACTTCAAACCAATTTCGTCGTGGAACACTTCTGCAACAGACGCCACTGCACGCGATACACCAATGCCGTACGAGCCCATGGTGACCACTTGTGCTTTGCCGTTCTTGTCGAGCACTTTCAGTTCCAACTTCTCTGCATACTTGCGTCCGAGTTGGAACACGTGACCAATCTCAATTCCGCGTGCAATCTCCAACGCATTGCCACAGTTCGGGCATGGGTCGCCGCCAGCAACTTCAACAGCTTCGATGGTGCCATCGGCAGTGAAGTCACGTCCGTTGACAAGATTCAGCACATGAGCATCTTTTGCGTTGGCACCAGTGACCCACGCGCTACCAGGAACAACAGCAGGGTCAAGCACGTAACGAACACCAGTTGCGCTCTCTTCACCAAGAACCTGTGGTCCGATGTATCCGCGAACAAGTCCAGGATGCTTTGCGAATTCAGCCTCGTCCATCGGGGCGACTTCAGCAGGGGAGACTTGTGCTTCGATGCGCTTGATGTCGACTTCGCGATCTCCGGGAACACCAACAACAAGTGCTGCAGTTGTGCCGTCGGGGTGGCGAAGAGTGAGAACCACGTTCTTGAGTGTGTCGCCAGCAGTCCATGCGCGGTCGGCACGTGGGCTATTGGTATTCAAGTACTCCACCAATGTTGCGATGGTGGGGCAGTTCGGCGTGGCCAGTGTTGACGTTGCTGGGTAGTCCGTTGTGTCCGGGGCCAATGCACCAGTCGTCACTGCTTCGGTGTTTGCTGCGTAGTCGCACGCGGTGCATCGCACGAAGGTGTCTTCACCCACCTCGATGGGGGCGAGGAACTCTTCACTCATTGAGCCGCCCATGGCGCCGCTCATTGCCTTCACGATCGCGTATGGCAAGCCAAGGCGCTGAAAAATACGTTCGTAGGCATCGCGATGGTCGTTGTAACTCTTGGCCAAGCCTTCGTCATCAATGTCGAAGGAATAGCTGTCCTTCATCAAGAATTCGCGTCCACGGAGAAGACCGGCGCGGGGGCGAGCCTCGTCTCGGTACTTGGTTTGAATCTGATACAGCGACACCGGGAGGTCCTTGTAACTGCTGTAGAGGTCCTTCACGAGAAGGGTGAACATCTCTTCGTGGGTGGGGCCGAGAAGGAAATCGGCACCTTTGCGGTCCTTTAGGCGAAAGAGATTGTCGCCATATTCAGACCAGCGTCCGGTGGCTTCATACACATCGCGGGGCAAAAGGGCTGGAAAATGCACTTCTTGAGCCCCAATGGCATCCATTTCTTCACGAACGATGTTTTCCACCTTGCGCAGGACCCGCCAGCCCAAGGGGAGCCATGTGTAACCACCGGGGGCGGCCCGGCGGATGTAGCCGGCTCGGACCAGCAGGCGGTGGGACGGCACTTCCGCATCGGAAGGGTCATCACGGAGGGTGCGAACGAAGAGGTGTGAGAGGCGAAGCATTAGAGCGAAACCTTAGTTCTGATGGCTATCATTGAAGCCGTCCTTTGAAGTTCGGTGAACCGGAGGCACGGGTACCCCCCGTGCCTTTTGTTCTGTTAGAGCCAAGTTTTTGGCAGGAGAGGTGAGTTATATGTCCGACAGCGTCACAGACACCATCTCGACCATGCTTGCTCCGATTCTGGCCGACCTCAAATTGGAACTGTATGACCTTGATTTCAACGGTGGAATCTTGAAGGTCACTCTCGATACTCCCGCTGGCCAGCCCGCCGGAGTCGATATTGATCAGATCGCTCTTGTCACGCGCCTCCTTGGTCGCGAACTTGATCACAATGAAGACGCAGTCCCTGGCCGGTTCACTCTTGAAGTCACCAGCCCAGGTCTTGAGCGCGTTCTTCGCACCCCACACCACTTCAATCGTGAAGTCGGCAAGGACGTCACCATTCGTTTCACATCTGAGTTCAACGGTCGCCGTCGTCTCGCAGGTCTCTTGGTCGCAGCGACTGACACCACTGCATCTGTCCGTGTTGCTGACACAGCAGAAACAATTGAGTTCCCCTTGTCCATCGTTGACAAGGCAAAAACAGTTTTCGTATGGGAATCACAGCCCAAGCCAAATTCAAAGGAAGCGCTCGCTAAGCGTGCAGCAGCCGACAAGAACGCATCAATGCATCAACAGGAGGCCAGCACACAATGAGCAACCTTGATATGTCCGAAGCAGTACGCATGCTTGCCGATCACCACGGCATCAGCGTCGACTCACTTCTTCAAGTGTTGGTCGAGGCATTAGCCACGGCTTACAAGAAGCGTCCCGGAGCTGCCGACGAGGTCATCGTCGAAGTAAACCCCGAGAGCCTCGATATGAAGTTCACCGCGTATGACGTCGATGACGACGGCAACTGGGTGAACGAGCGTGATGACACGCCAAGCAAGAACGAACTCGGTCGCATTGCAGCTGCAACGTTCAAGCAGGTCATGAGCCAGCGCATCCGCGAAGTAGAGCGCGATCGCAAGTTTGAGGAATACGCAAACCGCGAAGGCGACCTTGTCACCGGCATCATTCAGCAGTCTGACGGTCGTTACGCATTACTCGACCTCGGCAAAGTGGAAGCACTCTTGCCACAGGCAGAGCAAGTGCCATACGAGCGTCCCGTTACTGGTGACCGCGTGAAGGCATACATCGTTGAAGTACGTAAGACAGCGAAAGGCCCACAGATTGTTGTGAGCCGTACGCACCCAGGTCTCATCAAGCGTTTGTTCGAACTTGAAGTTCCTGAAATCGCTGATGGCGTTGTGGAAATCAAGTCATGTGCTCGTGAACCGGGCCACCGTACAAAGATTGCTGTGTTCTCGAACGACGCCAACGTTGACCCAGTGGGTGCATGTGTTGGTGCTCGCGGTGGACGCGTGCGCATGGTTGTGAACGAACTTCGCGGCGAGAAGATCGACATCGTTTCCTACAGCGAAGACCTTCATGATTTCGTTTCAAAGGCATTGTCTCCTGCAAAGGTCACCGAGGTTCGCCTCAGTGAAGATGCAACACAAGCCGATGTCATCGTTCCTGACTTCCAGTTGTCATTGGCAATTGGAAAAGAAGGCCAGAACGCACGTCTTGCTGCACGCCTCACCGGTGTGCGCATTGACATCAAGTCCGAGACCCAAGCAGCCAACGAGGCCAATGGAATCTTTGAACCCCGAGGCGGCTCACGTGGCGACACTGAGTATGCAGCGGGTGAATGGCGCACGAATGACGAAACCGGCGAGATGCAATTCCATGCAACCGACGGCTCCGTTGTCAGTGAGCAAGAGTGGGCCGGTGGCTCCTCCGACACAACCGAAAGCACGGAGAACTAACCCTTGGCCGTAAAGAAGATCCGAATTGCCGAGCTCGCCAAAGAGCTAGGGCTGACGAACAAAGAAGCACTCGACCTATCGAAAACGATGGGCATCGATGTGCGCAATGTGTCGTCCTCTATGGAGGAAGCACAGGCTGACCGAGTTCGTCGTAAAGCAGAGCGCGAAGGACTGAAGCGCGACGCCCAGCCCGAAGAAGAGAAGCCAGCAAAGAAAGCAGCAGTCAAAAAGGCCGCTGCGAAGAAAGTTGATGCTGCTCCTGCTGGTGGCGAAGCACCTGCAAAGAAGGCTCCTGCCAAGAAAGCCGCTGCAAAAAAAGCTGCTGCTCCTAAAACTGCAGCAACGCCAGTTGATGCTGAGGCGCCGGCAACTCCTGCCCCTGAAGTGTCTTCGGCGCCGGCAGCAGAATCCTCAACTCTCGCAGGCTCGAACGTTTCGGATCCCACTCCGGCACCCGACACTTCTGCTCCTGAAGTAGTTGCTGCTCCTCCTGTTGCTCCGGTTGCAGAGACACCTGCGACAGCACCTGCTACTCCTGAGGCACCAAGTGCCGAGGGTGGAACTCGCTTCATTAGTTCGGGTCGACCCAGTCCAACATCGGGTGCTCCGCGTCCTCCAATTAATCAGCCTCCAACGACACGCCCAGCGCCCCCCGCTGGACGTGCCCCGTTGCCTCCAGGCATGCAACCAACT
>JAJTFJ010000025.1 GCA_021298435.1 Ilumatobacteraceae bacterium | reverse complement strand
GACAAGACCCGCCAAGTGAGCAATGTCAAACATCAACAATGCACCAACTTCATCAGCAATTGCTTTGAACGGTTCTGGATCAAGACGACGCGGGTAACTGGTCGTTCCCGCCACGATCATCTTGGGGCGATGCTTCAGTGCAAGCTCACGCATGTTGTCGAAGTCGATGCGCTCATCACCAGGCGTGACTCCATACGACTTGAAGTCATACAAGATGCCACTGGCATTCACAGGTGAACCGTGTGTGAGGTGGCCGCCGTGGTCGAGGCTAAGACCAAGAATCGTGTCGCCTGGGTTCAAAAGACCGAGGTAGACAGCCATGTTTGCACTGGCACCAGAGTGTGGTTGCACGTTCGCATGATCTGCACCGAAGAGTTCTTTCACTCGCGAGATAGCAAGTGCTTCGATTACGTCGGCATTGACGTTGCCGCCGTAGTAACGCTTGCCGGGGTAACCCTCTGAGTACTTGTTCGTCAGGATGGATCCTGTTGCCTTCATCACTGCAGGCGAGGTGAAGTTCTCGCTGGCAATCAGTTGCAAACCTGTGGTCTGACGAATGCGCTCCTCTTCAAGGAGTGCAAAGACTTCGGTGTCTGGATTGGTATCGGAAGGAAATGGCATTACTTGCCTGACTCTTGTTGTTCGATTTCGGTCAATTGTGCAACGCGGCGTTCGTGACGACCGCCCTCAAACTCTGTGGCGAGGAATGTCGCGAGGATCTCTTCGGCAAGGCCTTCACCAACAACGCGGGCGCCCATCGAAAGAACATTCGCATTGTTGTGAGCACGAGCCATGCGGGCTGTGTACAAGCAGTTGCACAAAGCAGCACGGACACCATGCACTTTGTTCGCCGCCAGCTGCTCACCTTGTCCACTGCCACCAAGAACAATGCCGAGGTCTGCTTTTCCATCGCGCACAAAACGACCCACTGCTGCACAGAAGGGTGGGTAATCAACACTCTCGGTGGAGTGAGTACCGAGATCTTCCACATCGTGACCCTGATTCGTCAGCACCGAAATGAGGTGCTGCTTGAGGGTGTACCCGGCGTGGTCGGCTCCGATTGCAATACGCGACATATAAATCAGAGTAGTAGGGGCACCCCTCTGACGACCTAGCGTTTGAGACATGACACTTGACCCACGCACTCCCGTCCTCATCGGAACTGGACAGGTCGTTCAACGAGCCGAAGGCATTGACGGTGCCCTCGACGCCGTTGCGATGATGGTGCAAGCCATCGAATTGGCCGCAAAAGACGCTGGTCTGGGGTCCGTGCCAAACCCCGATTCCATCCGCGTGGTCAATCTGCTCTCCTGGAAGTACGGCAATCCAGCACAATTCATCGCCGAAGATCTTCATCTCACCCCTCGCGAGCTGGGGTACTCGGCCATGGGTGGCAACACCCCTCAGACCCTGGTCAATGCCGCTTCTCGTCAGATTCTTGCGGGTGAGCTAGACCTCGTCATCCTCACCGGCGGCGAAACCACGCGCACACGTGCCCGCTATCGCAAAGCAAACGTTGAACCACTATGGCGAACCTCAGATGTTGAACCTGTCTTGGTCTCTGAAGATCTGACTATGAACATGCCCGAGGAACTCGAGCGCAAGATCATGATGCCCATTCAGATCTACCCGATGTTTGAAACGGCACTACGTGCTCAGGCTGGTCGCACAATTGAAGAGCATCAAAAACACATCAGTGAATTATGGGCTCGCTTCAGTGCTGTTGCAGCCAAGAACCCTTATGCATGGTCTCCGAAGGAATACACAGCAGAAGAGATCCGCACTCCAACTGCAAACAATCGCATGATTGGTTTCCCCTATACGAAATTCATGAACTCCAACAATGACGTTGACATGTCTGCAGCGCTCATTTTGTGTTCAGCCGAAAAAGCTGCAGCACTTGGAGTACCTCGCGATCGTTGGATCTTCCCGCAATCAGGCAGCGATGCTCACGAGCACGCCTTCGTCTCGCATCGCAATCATTTCTATGACACGCCTGCAATCGAACTGGCCGGACGTCGTGTGCTTGAACTTGCAGGCCGCACCATTCATGACATCGACATTGTTGATCTGTATTCGTGCTTCCCTGCCGCAGTACAACTTGGCGCGAAGTCCTTGGGGCTCGACATCAACTCGCAACTCACCCGCACAGGCGGCTTGCCGTTCGCAGGTGGCCCGTGGAACAACTATGTGATGCACGCCATCGCAACCGTTGCAACAGAACTTCGAGAAGGCATTGGGTCCTCTGGACTTGTGTGGGCAAACGGTGGCTACACAACCAAGCACGCATTTGGTGTGTATTCGACCGAACCACCGGCTGATGGTTTCAAGTACGACTACCCGCAAGATCAGATTGATGCACTGCCACGTCGCAGCCTTGCCTCACCCGCCGATGCTGCCGGAGAAGTCACTGTCGAGGCCTACTCCGTCATGCACGATCGCGAAGGAAATCCCGAGCGCTCCATCCTCTCGTGCTTGCTCGATGATGGGCGCCGTGCATGGGGCGAGACGAATGATGTCGGTACTGGCCGAGACATGTGCGTGAATGAATGGGTGGGCACACGAGTTCGCCTTGATGCCTCGGGTAACTTGCTCGTGTGAGCGATACCTTCCCGCGCCAATACGCACGCACGCAACGGCTCTCTCTTGGTGAGCCACGAAACTTCACAGTTTCTCCCGATGGTGCTCGTGTTGTCTTTGCCCGTTCTACTTCTGGCCAAGACTCTGTGAACTCTCTATGGGTTCTTGATCTCGCTACCGGGGAAGAAACACAGGTACTCGACCCGCGCACTGTGGGCGCAGACCTCTCGCAATTAACCGCAGAAGAACTTCGACGACGCGAGCGCGCACGTGAAGGTGCGGGCGGTGTCGTCACATATGCATGTGATGCCTCAGTAACAAATGCCGTCACGGTTCTCGGCGGATGCATCGTGCGTGTCAATCTCATTTCTGGCATCGTCACACTTCCCGACATCGCTCCTGGTGTTTTTGATGTCCGCCTCTCCCCTAATGGCTCGCACATTTCGTATGTGAGAGGTGCAGATCTCTGTGTTGCAGATGTGGCAGGCAACGAACGAGTGATTGCGACCGAACCAAGCGATACCGTCACCTGGGGCAGTGCAGAATTCATTGCCGCAGAAGAGATGGGTCGCATGCGTGGCTACTGGTGGTCGCCCGACTCGCAACGCATCGCCGCGTGTCGTGTTGAGGTTGCAGATGTTCCTATTTGGTACATCGCTGACCCTGCGCATCCCGAACGTCCCACTGCTGAACACCGCTACCCCGCTGCTGGATCCGTGAACGCATCTGTTTCTTTGCATGTCATTGACATCGCCGATCTCTCCCGCGTTGATGTTCAGTTAGGCGATGACTGGGAATATCTGAACTCGGTCTCATGGGGTTCTCGCGGGCTCATTGCGCAAACGCAAACTCGTGATCAGCGGCACGTCGATGTTCATCTCATCGATGCTGAAACGGGTGCATGCACGGTCATCTTTACTGACGAGGACGAGGCATGGGTGGAGATTGTCCCCGGCGTACCTGCGCTCCTAAGCGATGGTCGCCTCGTGACATGCGCCGACCGCAATGGAGTTCGTCGACTCATTGTTGATGGCCGTAGTGCGACGCCTGATCATCTGCAAGTGCGTGGCGTCATCACTGTCGGCGACACCATTGTGTTTGCTGCAAACGAAACAAAAACGCCATGGATGCAAGATGTCTATTCCTTTGACACACAGAACGCTTCGTTGTCTCAACTCACCAGCAGCAACGGGATGGTCAGTGCATCTGGCACGGCTGATGCACTCATCACCCGTACATCAACCATTGCCTCAATGGGGCCAACATTCACGGTGCATCACAACAACACCGAGTCGGTAATTACCAGCTATGCCGAGACACCGCTTGTTGAGCCAAACGTTCGCATCATGTCGGTCGGTCCACGCGCAATTCCCGTTGCCATTCTCACTCCACGTGATGGATCAACGACCAAGTTGCCGGTCTTGTTTGATCCGTACGGCGGCCCTCACGCACAACGTGTTGTTGCATCAAACGGTGCGTACCTCTCATCGCAATGGTTCGCCGACCAAGGCTTCGTTGTCGTCATTGCTGACAACGTGGGGACGCCAGGCAAAGGCAGTGAATGGGAACGCGGAGTCTTCGGAGACTTGGCCCAACCCGTGCTCGATGACCAGATTGAGATTGTTCGCGCATTAGAAAATCTCGAGCCTCGCGCCGACACCACACGCGTCGGAATTCGTGGATGGAGTTTTGGTGGCTACCTTGCGGCACTGGCAGTTCTTCGCCGCAGCGATGTGTTCCATGCTGCAATCGCCGGAGCACCTGTGACTGATTGGCGTTTGTACGACACGCATTACACCGAGCGATATCTCGGGAATCCGAGTATCGACGACAGCAATTACACAAAGACTTCGTTGATGGAAGATGTCGACACGTTGCAGAGCCCACTGCTCATTATTCATGGCCTTGCCGATGACAATGTTGTCGCTGCTCACACATTGCAGTTGTCTTCAGCATTACTCGCCGCAGGAAAAGCACACGAAGTACTGCCGCTCTCTGGCGTGACGCACATGACTCCGCAAGAAGTCGTCGCCGAGAACTTGTTATTGCATCAGCTGGACTTTTTGCGCCGCACTCTCGGCTAAGGCATCACTCTCTTCTGAGAATTACGGCTTCACGCCAGATACGAAACGGTCATGCCCAGCAAGATCAGGGTGCACTGTCACGTCAACGAATCCTGCTGCACTCATGAGCGAAGACACTGCAGCAGCTTGCGTGTAGCCCATCTCGACAATGAGCAATCCACCACTGCGCAGCCATTGTGGAGCATCTGCGGTGATGATGCGAATGTCATCAAGTCCATCATCGCCAGAAAAAAGTGCCGAATGTGGTTCCCAATCGTTCACGCTTGATTCCACTTCAACATCACCACGCGCGATGTACGGAGGATTACTGACTACGACATCAAATAAACCTGCAACGTCTGACGGCAGCGCATCCCACCAATAGCCGACTTCGAATCGAGCACCGGCGGCAGGGCGCCCCAGGCCTGCTGCATTCGCCCGCGCAACATCAATGGCGTCAGTTGAAATGTCTGTCATCCAGACGGTTGCTGAATTCAGTGGCAGTTCGTGCAAGAGCGATAAGCCGACAGCGCCAGAACCAGTACCCAAATCGGCCATCAAGAACGGACCTTTTGAAGCGCCCACGTGCCGCAGCACAACATCCACCATGAGTTCTGTTTCAGGACGAGGGATCAGGACACGTTGATCAACCATGAGGTCGAGATAACGAAATGCCCAACGACCCATGACATATTGCACCGGTTCCCCATCGAGTACGCGACGAATCATTGCGTCAAGGTGAATCCCTGACCGTGCGTTCACCAACTCATCAAGTTCGGCAACGAACTCTTCGGCGTCTAATCCACTTGCGTGTTCGCACAACCAACGAGCCATCGGTGCATCGTTCAGAACTTCCGCAGTAGAAGCCAACAACTCGCGCCACGTGATGTGACCGTCAGGATTACTCATTGTTCGCGAGTTGACGGGCACGAAGGTCCGCCGACAACGCGTCGACCACAGGGTCGAGTTCTCCGCCCAGTGCAGCTTGTAGCTGATACAGGGTGAAGCCGATGCGGTGATCGGTGATGCGGTTTTCCTTGTAGTTATACGTACGAATCTTTTCGCCGCGACCGCCGCCGCCAATTTGCGCGCGACGTTCGACAGAAGCAGCTGCGTCTTGCTCATCCTGACGCAATTTGAGCAAACGAGAACGAAGAACTGTCATGGCACGCGCGCGGTTCTGCAACTGACTGCGCTCGTCCTGCATCGCAACAACAAGCCCTGTGGGTTTGTGAGTGATACGCACTGCTGAGTCAGTTGTGTTGACGTGCTGACCACCTGCACCAGACGCGCGATACACATCAACTTGCAAGTCATTGTTGTCAATCTCAACATCAACTTCTTCAGCCTCAGTCATAATTGCAACGGTTGCCGATGATGTATGAATGCGACCTTGTGCTTCTGTAGCAGGCACCCGTTGCACACGATGAGGGCCACCTTCGAAACGCAGACGGCTCCATGCATCATCGCCAACAAACATGAGTGTGGCTTGATTGATGCCGCCCATTTCGGATCCATCTTCTTGGATCACTTCCACTTTCCAACCACGCTTCGTTGCGTACGACTGATACATCTCCATCAGGTCGCGGGCAAACAAGTTTGCCTCTTCGCCGCCTTCTGCTCCTCGAATTTCCATAATGACGTTCTTGCCATCGTTGGGGTCCGGTGGAAGCAGAAGAACTTTCAATAGTTCTTCAAGTTCTTCGACACGTGCCTCTGCAGATGCTGCCTCAGCACGGAACGACTCTCGCTCATCACCGCTGGTCTCATTCATCAACTCTTTTGCAGCTTCAGCGTCGCCTTTTGCGTCGCGAAGATCTCGGATGCACTGAATCAACGGGGTGAGCTGTTTGTATTTGCGAGACGCTTCACGTAAACGGTTTTGATCGCCCAAGACTTCCGGGCTGCCCAAGCTCACTTCGAGTTCGGTGTAGTCCCGTTCAATGGACTCAAGCCTGCCGTTCATGGATTCACAGGCTACGCCGAGTGTGCCCTACTTCTTCTTACGAACTTCCCGAAACACAAAGGAGTTGCTGGATGGTTGGTACTCATACACGCCGTATGACTTCCAATTCCGGGACGAATAGCCCTCAGCAAGAACCTCGCCATTTCGTTGATTGACCTCAGGCCTGTCGATCCGCTGTGTCAACCGAGTTCCATTGTCGATATCCATCCATCGCCATTCACAAACTGAACCACTCCATGGATACGCGAAGTAGGCACCGTAGGTGGGCCCATCTTTCTTCTCTTCGTAAATGATGAAGAAGTCAAGAACACCGTCATTCGTGAAGTCATGGGTATGTACCTTGAGAGGCAATGCACCCTTGCCGCCAATGAGTTGCAGTGAATCGTCGTTCCATCGAATTCCATCCCACCAATAGAACGTCACGCTT
Organism: Ilumatobacteraceae bacterium; assembly: GCA_021298435.1. Taxonomy (GTDB): domain Bacteria; phylum Actinomycetota; class Acidimicrobiia; order Acidimicrobiales; family Ilumatobacteraceae; genus UBA2093. The sequence goes on along the minus strand of JAJTFJ010000025.1, from coordinate 6,184 downwards.
CCTTCCGTGACCATCATTGCTCGTGCCCCACACTCACCATTCGACACTTCAGAAACGTCAATCACTTCGAATGAGTCGACGTATCTGGTCCATGCTGCTACCGCATCACTTGGCCTCGACGGAACTGTTGTTGATGTTGCAGGTGGCTTTGTTGTGGTGACCACTGTGTTCCCTGAGCCAGATGTTCCAAGCGAACATGCAGAGAGCAGCAGAACAACAACACAACATGCAGAGATACGACGAAGAACCATGACAGCCTGGATTGTTACGAGGGAATTGTTGAGAAGGTCACGGGGATTGATGCCCACTCCGCCATCTTGTGCATTGACGCAGTGATGTCCTTCGCTCGCGCAACAATCACTGCCCTGTTCACACCACAGCGAGATGCAGCGTCAACAGCAAACGGAACTACGTCAAGATCAATGCCATGGACAAAGACAGCAACTGCCGCTTCGCCGTCTGATGTTTTCCCAACGGCAACGCAGGGAACAGCGTCCTTCAAATTGGTGCGGCGCACCGGTGGGTCTGCCGGCGAAAGTGTTGTGAATCCAATTGACTGCGGGGCCTGCATCGCGCGCCAACGATGCATGCGCTCTGCACCGAACTGATTGAACGGATGCACCATCGCATCTGGCTCACGGTGAATCGCCACTGCCTCAATCACATTGCGCAATGCTTGTTCTTTCGGAAGTTCACCATGCACCATGAGGAAGGCTTCGCGATCATTCACGCCCATACCGACTTCAAGGCGTGCCTCGCCTGAATAGGTGTCGTCAACAACGCGGCACATCTCGAGTCCACGAACTTCGCCAACAACAATTCCGTGCTCAATCAATGCATCCGCACCTGACGAACTAATGAGTTCCATCATTGCGACATGCTCTGGTTTGGCGACAGCCTCTGGAAGATGCGGCACAGGAACAGCCGGCGTGAGTGTCCGATCATCGACATGCCACACAGTGATTGCGGAATGGAAGAACTGAGCCCGACGGGCGACGAGACCGGATTCCTGTTCCACTAACAAATGGACTGGATTGCCGAAGCGCGATGTCCAGGCAAGGACGGGACCAAGGGAGCGAGATGAATCACCATCAATCAATACCCAGGTGGCGTCAGCCGCAACAAGGGCAGCGCCGAGACCAAACATCTCTGATGATCCTTCTGGGTCAGATGCAAGACCCAAGTGATCACGCACAAGGGCGCGCAGTTTGAGAGAGAGAAGACGTGAACGTCGTTCAAGATCGGCGTCATTCATACGAGTGACTTCTTACGTATTGAAATGTGTGACGCGTCGCGCCACACAGGATCACTCTGGGCGAGCAGGAGCGTTGGTGCGTGAGCCGTAACGCTTGTTGAAGCGCTCCACGCGTCCACCGGTGTCGACAAGCTTCTGCTTACCAGTAAAGAACGGATGGCACTCGTTGCAGAGTTCGAGCGAGATTGGCTGGCCCTTGCTGCTGCGTGTGGTGAATGTGTTGCCACATGAGCACTTCACATTGACTTCGTTGTACTCGGGGTGGGTATCAATCTTCATGTCTCTGCATCTCCTCGAAACGGACTTTTGAGTGTATCGGGACTACGCGCCGGGCGTCTTGGCGATCTCAGCCAAGAATTCGTCGTTGGTACCAAAGGTCTTCAGGCGGTCCATCAGCATTTCCAGGCCTGGGGCGGGGTTTCCGTCTTGGGCAAGACCAGAAAGCACGCGACGGAGTTTCCAGACTAATTGCAGTTGCTTGCGCTCAAAAAGAAGCTCTTCATGGCGGGTGCTGGAGGCATCCACGTCGATGGCCGGGAAGACGCGACGCTCGGCAATGCGGCGGTCGAGACGCAACTCCATGTTGCCTGTTCCCTTGAACTCTTCGAAGATGGCTTCGTCCATACGGCTGTTCGTCTCAACGAGAGCAGTCGCCAAGATGGTGAGCGAGCCACCCTCTTCAATGTTTCGAGCTGAACCGAAGAACTTCTTTGGCGGGTACAACGCACCGGCGTCGATACCACCGGACATGATGCGACCACTTGCAGGTGCGGACAAGTTGTACGCACGAGACAAACGCGTGATGCCGTCAAGGATGATGACAACGTCTTCACCCATCTCGACCATGCGCTTCGCTTTTTCGATTGTCATCTCGGCAATGTGCGTGTGCTCATCACTAGGACGGTCGAATGTTGAGGCGATAACTTCGCCCTTCACGGTGCGACGCATGTCAGTTACTTCTTCAGGACGCTCGTCAATCAGAAGAACAATGAGCTTGACCTCAGGGTTGTTCTTTTCGATTGATGCAGCAATTGTCTTCATCACTGTTGTCTTACCGGCCTTCGGCGGTGACACGATGAGACCACGCTGACCCTTACCGATTGGAGCGATGAGGTCGATGATGCGAGCTGTCATGTTTGTCGGATCGCGAGGATCTTCCATTCGTAACTTGTGATCAGGGAACAACGGCGTGAGGTCTTCAAAACGAGGACGCTGACGTGCCTTCTCTGGGTCTTGACCATTCACAGTGTGAATCTCCAGCATTGCTGGGTTCTTTTCGTTGCGACCAGCAGGACGCGACATGCCGGTGACATGGTCACCCTTACGCAAACCAAACTGACGCGTGAGCTTCACGGGAATGTATGCATCTTCACGAGTTGGCTGATAACCACCGATGCGCAAGAAGCCGTAGCCCTCGTCGCGCAAGTCGAGGTAACCCTCAACCTTCACTGGATCAGTGCTGACGTTTTCGTTCTGCTCACCGGTGTCATAACGATCATCGCCCTGTGGCCCTTCATCGCGACCATTACGTCCACGACGACGGCGACGGCTATTGCGTCCACCACGATCTTCCCAATCGCCACCTTGCTCATTGCGTTGACCTTGGTTCTGGTTTTGCTGGCGATTTTGGCCTTGACCTTGCTGACGCTGCTGATTGTTCTGGCGTGGACCACGCTCTTCGCGTTCTCCGTCACCACGATCTTCACGATCACCACGGTTGTTGCGATTGTTGCGGTTGTTACGACCGCCACCTTGCTGCTTCAGTTCGCCCATGCGACCTTCATGCTGTGCAAGTTCAATCTCCCACTCAGCAAGAGGCTCGCCATCGGCGCCGATATACACAATCGGCTCTGATGATTCTTTTGCAGGCTTGTCATCGCGTTCTGCACGATCACCGCGATCGTTGCGATTGTTGCGTCCACCGCGATCGCCACGTGCGGGGCGCTCATCGGTATCTTCTGCAGATTCATCAGCAGACTCTTCTTCGGCAGGCTTTTCTGCCTTCGCTGCCCTCTTGGCTGGTGCAGCAGAGCCGCCAGTCTTTTCGAGGATCTTCTCAACGAGGATTGCCTTAGTCGCACGAGCAGGCGCTTTTACGCCCAATGCTTCTGCAATCGCTGTCAATTGTTCTTTGTCCTTGGATTCAAGGGCGGACTTCTCAAGGGCTTCAGCAGCCATGATTTCCTGCTTTCCTACGGCCGTTTATGGGGACCGATGAAGGGTTTGCGTGCACACGCCGGGGCGTTCCACGCACTGGGGAATCTCGACCCCCCTCTGAGAGGGCGGGGAGAACTCGGTGAACCGAGCGACCATCACCTTAGCCCCATTCCCCCGTCGCGACAACGACCCAGGCTTCAGAGAAATGGCACTGATACGGTCGAAGGCATGAAGTTAGGCCCCGGACTCACATTTTCTTGGAAGCGCGCATTGGGAATCACCGCCGCAAAACGCAAGATTTCTCGTGCGACTGGTATTCCGCTTTCCCGCACAGGTCGTCGCGCCAAGCTGGGCAAGTTCTTGGGAATGAAGTGAAAAAACTCATCACTGCAACCCTCTTTGGTGCACTCGTTCTCACTGCATGCGGTTCATCAGATAGCAATGGCATCAATAAAGACCACGCAGCCTTCTGCGCACTCGCCAAAGACCTAGAAACGGCAAGTGCCGGGCCACACGGAGAGGACCCCGCAGCAATCACAGACCCGACGGTCATGAAAGATGTGTGGACAAAAGTGACTGCACTTTCCCAAAAGATGGCTGATGGTGCACCATCTGAAGTGAAAGCAGATGTGAAGGCAATGGTCGGCGGCATCATCGCGATGAACACCATCTTCTCTGCCAATGGCTACGACCTCACCGGCATGGCAAAAGATGTGAAAGTTCGTGAGGAACTCGCCAAGATCTCAAACGATTCTTCGACCATCTCAGCATCTCAACGTTTTCAGAAATTCATGACAAAGAACTGCGGCATTGCCACCAATTAGCGCTGAGCGACAAATGCTTCAACGGCGACCAAATCGTTTGGCAAGTCGTTGGTGCGCTCAGGCTTGCTGAACAAATCAGCGAGATGCTCTGGTAACTCCGGACGAACTCCCGTTGCACGCTCCACTGCATCAGGGAACTTTGCAGGATGCGCTGTTGCAAGCGTCAACATCGTCACGCCGTCTTCAGCAAGATCACGTGCGGCCTTCACGCCCACTGCAGTGTGCGGGTCAATCAACATGCCGGTTTCTTCATATACCGAGCGAATGGTGGAAAGAGTGTCGTGATCATTCGCACGTGCTGCACGGAACGTTGGTGCAATCCACTGTTCGTACTGATCTTGCTCAATGTTCAACATTCCCCGATCACGGAAACGCTGCAATTGCGCAGATGTCATTCCCCCATCACGCCCATTCATCTCGAATAGCAGACGCTCAAAGTTTGAAGACACTTGAATATCCATACTGGGGCTCAGTGTTGGGTGCACACCAGTGACATTCATGTTCTGTGATTCAAAGAAACGCGTGAGGATGTCATTCTCATTTGACGCGACAATGAGGTGACGAATCGGCGCGCCCATCTGCTTGGCAATCCATCCGCTGAGAACATTGCCGAAGTTTCCTGTTGGCACAGTGATGTCGATAGGACCACTGAGGCGGCGTGTTGCCTCGACGTAGTACACAACCTGCGCCATGACGCGCGCCCAGTTAATGCTGTTGACTGCTGACAAGTTGTGCTTCTCGCGAAATGGCGCATCGTTGAACATTGCCTTGACCAAGTCCTGACAATCATCGAACGTGCCATCAATTGCAACAGTGCGCACATTGGGTGAATCAATGGTGGTCATCTGACGACGCTGCACATCACTCACTCGACCCTTGGGATACAAGATGACGATCTCAACGTTGGCGCAATCCTTCACACCATCAATCGCTGCACTGCCGGTATCGCCACTGGTGGCGCCAACAATCGTGACCTTCTCATTACGTTCCGTGAGAATGTGATCAAAGATGCGACCCAATAACTGCAACGCAACATCTTTGAAGGCAAGCGTCGGCCCGTGAAACAGTTCCATCAGTTTGTGGCCGGGCTGCAAGTCAACAATCGGCACAACATCAGGATGACGAAAAGTCGCGTATGCATCACGAGTGAGGCGCAGCATCGTGTCGTTACTGATGTCTCCACCGAGATACGGCGCAAAAACAGCCGCGGCGAGCTCGGCATAGGTGCCCGTTGTATCTACAGGAAGTGATGGCCACGACTGCGGCACATACAAGCCGCCATCGGTTGCAAGACCTGCAAGAACAACATCTGCAAACCCAAGAACTGGCGCAGACCCACGCGTGGAGACGTACTGCATGGAGTTACTCGCCAATAACGCGAATCAGACCAGAGGCACGACGCACAGCAGGCGACTTGCGGAACTCGCTCACGCATGCCTGAACATCTGCTTCACGCGCGCGGTGAGTAATGAAGACAAGACGAGCATCATCATCGATGCCCTCTTGCTCAGCAGCGCGAATACTCACGCCATGGTTTGCAAACACACCTGTGATGGCATGCAGGACGCCCGGCTTATCTTCCACATCGAGCCCGATGAGGTACTGCGATGATGTTTCATCAATTGGCATCACAGGAACGCGCTTGAAAGAACCGATGCTTCCGAATGTTTTCTTCTGCAAGTTCACTGCTGCGTCGATTACATCACCCAAAACGGCTGATGCTGTGGGGAACCCACCTGCACCGCGTCCGTAGAACATCAACTGGCCGACAGCATCGCCTTCAACAACTACTGCGTTGTAGGAATCACGAACGCTCGCCAAAGGATGATTCATTGGAACCATGGCAGGGTGAACACGTACTGCGATGGTTTCTGTATCGTCAATTTTTTCTGCAATGGCAAGAAGCTTCACGACGTAGCCAAGTCGACGAGCAATGGCGATATCGGCA
>JAJTFJ010000053.1 GCA_021298435.1 Ilumatobacteraceae bacterium | reverse complement strand
TTCACCACTTGAGTAACAAGTTGAGACACACCACCACGAGGAACGACAAAGGAAGTGCGACCGCACGACACGCACACTGACCCCGCCGAAGTGTGACAGCGCACGCAAAACAGCACACCATCATCCGACTGTGTCAATAGAGACGAACATGCACTACATGCTTGAACAGCACGACAGGACTTACACGCAATCAGTCGTGCTTTGCCCTTTGTGTTCAACACACACACCGTGGTTAATCCAGGGGTTGTTGCACTCTCCAAGAGTTCCGATGAAAGCAATGACCCACTCACAGGCACATCATCAAGATTCACAATGCTGATCGCCGGCCACTGAGCCTCCCCTAGTGATACCAGCGCTACATCTGATTCGGTCTGCATGGCAGCAGCCGACGGAACTGGAGAAGTAAAAACGCACGGCACATTTGCACGCCGTGCACGTTCTCGGGCAACGTGCGGTGCATTCCACGTTGGCGCACGTTCTTCGTGGTGCAACTCATCATGTTCATCGATGACAACAATGGAAGACAATCCAGCACATGGTGCAAGGACTGCCGAGCGAGCACCAATCACAATGTCGACACCCGACTTTGCGGCGTCCCAATCATCGGGAACTAAGGCCGTTGTGAAACCACGCCGGCGAAGTGCGGCTGCACCCATCACAGCCATGCGTTGGGTGGGACACACCACGAGGACGGAACCGTCACGAGCAAGTTCTGCAACGACATGCAGGGCTGATGCCAACGGCGGCACCATCAATACACCGCCACCACGAGAGACGAGTTCTCGTGTGGCCGTCGTTACTTCATCGTTAGGAAACGTTGGGTTTTGTCCACGACGCGGATTGACATGACGACCACGCATCCGAGGTGCCGATGCACTGCTCAACGTTGCACGCCAACTACCAAACCACTGCTGGGACATCCACTGCGTAAGCGCCACAACGTCAGGCTCGACACCATCTCCAGAGACAGAGACGATCGGAACGAGCCGATTGATATCTACCTGAACATCAGTGCGCTCGTCAGCGCTGCCGATTTCGACAATCCATCCGCCGACACGACGCCCATTGAGGTCAATACGAACTCGAGTCCCTCGACCAACACGTGGCACAAGGGACTCGGGTACGAGGTAATCAAAGACTTTGTCGATGCCCGAAACCTCAGGCACCACCGACGCGATGATCGGCGACAGAATCGTCAGAGCTTGACGGCGGACTTGAAGTCAGACAAACGTGAGAGTGCTTCCCACGTGAACTCTGGCTCGCTACGACCGAAGTGACCGTATGCAGCTGTCTTCGAATAGATCGGCCGCTTCAAGTCAAGGTCGCGAACGATTGCGCCTGGACGAAGGTCGAACACATTGCGCACTGCAGCTTCGATGGACTCTTCGCTCACCGTATTGGTGCCGAACGTTTCCACCAAGATGCTCACTGGCTGTGCCATACCGATTGCGTAAGCAACCTGTACTTCACACTTCTCTGCTGCACCTGATGCAACGACGTGCTTGGCAACCCACCGTGCTGCGTATGCAGCGGAACGGTCTCTTGCGACCAGTCAAACCAGTGTCGGCGTGTGGTCCACCAAGAACGAACTTGCCCGTTGGGTTGATGTAGATCGCAGGATTGTCACCCTTGAATGCTTCAGGGATTGTCGGCAGGATGACCTGCTCGATGAGGTCAGGACGAATCTCGGTCTCACGATTCACACCATCACGGTGCTGCGTTGAAATCAGAACAGTAGTGAGGCGAACAGGCTTGCCATTTTCGTATTCGAAGGTGACCTGAGTCTTGCCATCTGGGCGAAGGTACGGGATAAGACCGCTCTTACGAACTTCTGTGAGACGCTCGGCTAGACGGTGTGCCAACCAAATTGGCAATGGCATGAGGTCTGGAGTGTCGTTACATGCGTACCCGAACATCATTCCCTGGTCGCCTGCACCTTGAGTGTTGAGTGCATCTTCAGCGCTTTGTCCGCTGCGAAGTTCTTCTGACTTGTCAACGCCTTGAGCAATGTCAGGGCTTTGAGCGTCAAGTGCGACGAGCACACCACAGGTGTTTCCGTCGAAACCAAATGCTGCATCGTTGTAGCCGATGCGGTTGATTGCTTCACGGGCGATTGCTGGAATATCAACATATGCATCAGTGGTGATTTCACCAGAGACGACGCACAGACCAGTGGTGAGCAATGTCTCACATGCAACTCGGCTGTGTGGGTCCTTCGCGAGAATGGCGTCGAGTACTGAGTCAGAAACCTGGTCTGCCATCTTGTCGGGGTGACCCTCGGTGACGCTTTCTGATGTGAACGTGAAATTCCTCACGACAACTCCTTCGTAGTTACGGACGAGGGGTCGTCCGCGATTTGACCACGCTATCTAATACAGCAGTGGCGATTGTGTGTTTAGTGGCTAGGGGAACCTGTATTTGCTGCCCATCGGCAAGCAAAATGGACACAGCATTGGTGTCATGACCGAATCCGACGCCCGGGGCCGACACATCGTTGGCAACGATCATGTCGAGGTTCTTGCGCTGCAGCTTGCCCTGAGCGTTGGCCACCACATCATCAGTTTCTGCAGCAAAGCCCACCAGCGTCTGACCCGCAGGCTTCGCAGCGCCGAGGCTGGCGAGAATGTCTGGGGTTGCTTCGAGTGTTATTTCAGGGATTCCGTTGTGCTTTTTGATCTTGCCATCAGCAGCGTGCACGGGTCGGAAATCAGCGACGGCAGCCGTCATCACAACGACATCACTCGATGGCGCAAGAAGACTCACTGCATCAAGCATCTGTTGCGCTGTTTCCACTGGAACCACTTCAATGCCCGAGACAACGGGACGTTCAACCGTGGAGATCAGAGTGACTGAGGCGCCACGACGATGTGCTTGTTCTGCGATTGCATAGCCCTGCTTGCCACTGGAACGGTTCGCAATGACTCGTACTGCATCGATGGGCTCTCTGGTTCCGCCAGCAGTCACAACAACAGACAAGCCCTCCATGTCACGTCCACTACCTGAGAGTGCTGAATCAATAGCCGAGAGAATTGTTTCGGGGTCTGCTAGTCGACCAGTTCCGACATCGCCGCCTGCAAGACGACCTTCTTGCGGATCAACGACGATGACTCCGCGAGAACGCAGCAACGCAAGGTTGTCCTGCACAGATGGGTGCTCCCACATCTCTGTGTGCATAGCCGGACAGATGACAACTTGAGCACGAGTAGCGATCAGCGTTGCGACCAAGAGATCTTGAGAAAAGCCCATTGCATATGCAGCGATCACACGAGCAGTAGCAGGCGCAACAACAATCAGATCTGCGGTTTGACCAAGCCTCGTATGAGGAATGGGAGATGCGTCGTCCCACAGACTGGTATGCACAGGTTCGGACGACAATGCCGACACGGTGACAGGACCGATGAACCGATGGGCATCGTCCGTCATGATGGGTGCGACGTGTGCACCTGAATCAACAAGTCGTCGAATGACTTCAATTGCCTTATAGGCAGCAATGCCGCCAGAGATTCCGACAACTATGCGACGACCGCGTACCGATTCCATAGAAATGACGCGGGGTGACTAAACGGTGAGACCGAATCTATTCAGCGTCAGATTCAGCGACGTCGGAGGCGTCGTCACCAAATTCGCCAAATGCTTCTGCAGCTTCAAGTTCCATGTCGTCAAACGGAAGGCGCTCAATCTTGATGATCTTCTCAGCAGCAATTTCTTCGAATGCGATAGACAAAGGCTTACGTGCAACGGACGAAACCTGAGGTGGGACCATGTGTCCGAGACCTTCACCCAACTGGTTGAAGTACGAGTTGATCTGACGAGCACGGTAAGAGGCAAGGGTCACCAATGCGAACTTTGAACCCTCGATGCTGTCACGGTTGAGCAAGCTCTCGATATTTGGGTGAATCATGGAGTCGTGTTGACGTGACATGTGGGACCTCCGAAGTCGCTTAAAGGCTATCGGCGAGCGCTGCGGGCTGCACCGATAATGCCCTGAATCTCAGCAACGGCACGCTCTAAGTCATCATTCACAATGACCACATCGGCCTGTTGAGCCCCCAAGCGCTCCTCGTCTTCGGCCTTCTTCAGCCGCTGCACAACATGTTCTTCTGAGTCCCCACGGCCCTGAAGGCGGCGGCGTTGCTCATCACGAGACGGGGGCTGCACGAAGACCAATATGGCTTCGGGATGGCGCTCTTTCACCTGTTGGGCTCCGTGAAGCTCTATTTCAAGCACAATGTCGACGCCTTGGTCGACAGATGGAGCCGGTGAGCCATAGAAATTGCCCAGGAACTCGGTCCACTCAAGGAACCCCCCGCTGTCGATGCGCTCTTGGAATGCTGCCTTATCGACAAAGACATAGGCGTCATCTGACTCCCCCTCGCGCTGAACACGGGTTGTCCATGAGCGGCTGAGCCATAACGCTGAATCTCGCTGCACCAGGGTTTCCACAATGGTGCCCTTGCCTGCCCCGCCAGGGCCTGACACGATCACGATGATGGGGTCGCTCACGATGCCTCCCCCACAGCAGTCAAGATTCCGCTTCGTTGGCTACTTGTCAACTGGCACACTCGGGTAAACGGAACGACACCAAGATCTGCAAATAAACGACGCCCGGAGACTTTGCCAAGGGCAGGGTGCACATCAAGGAGCTTGACGACATAGATCTGTGCTTCAAGAGAGTCGTCACCGACGG
>JAJTFJ010000009.1 GCA_021298435.1 Ilumatobacteraceae bacterium | reverse complement strand
TGCCACACGAATTGATGTGCTGGAAGAAAAGTTCTCGCAATCGCTCTATTCGTCAGAGATGCGCCCGCATCCGCGACTTGTTCCTGCTTCGCTCGGAGAAAAGGCTGGCGCGATTGGTGCAGCACTGCTCGTCGGAGAAGTGGTCGGTTAATTCACTCTGTTCGTCAGTGGCACCTATGCCGACTGCGAACTATTCAGGAGTGTCCTGAGCCCAGTGTCGAGATCTCTCAACGGCACGTAGCCACGTGGCGTGATCGCCACTTTCTTCCGCAGGTTCGAAGCGTTGATCCAGTTGCCACATTTGCGACACTTCGTCGATGCTTGACCACACACCTTCTGCGAGTCCTGCCAAGTACGCGGCACCTAACGCTGTTGTTTCGTGGTCGGTCGGCCGCAGCACGGGAACCCGTAACTCATTGGCTTGTCGTTGCAGCATGGCATCCATCACTGCTGCACCGCCGTCAACACGTAGCTCGTTCAATGTGACGCCACCAGCGACTGTCATTGCATCAATCGCATCACGCGTTTGGAACACCATGGCATCAATGACGGCGCGAGCAATGTGAGCTTTTGTTGTTCCGCGGGTGATGCCCACAATTGTTCCTCGCGCATGTGGGTCCCACCATGGACTGCCAAGGCCAGTGAATGCTGGAACAACGTAGACGCCACCTGAATCAGGAACCGTTGCAGCGAGATCGCCAATCTCAGATGCATTGCGAATGATGCCGAGTCCATCGCGCAGCCACTGCACTGCAGCCCCGGTGACAAAGATTGCGCCTTCCAGTGCATATACCGGTGCGCCATCGCCAAGATCCCACGCAACTGTTGTCAACATTCCGTCTGTTGGCGTGGGGCACGTTGTGCCGACATTGAGAAGAACAAAACTTCCAGTTCCATACGTGTTCTTCGCCATGCCGGGTTGTGTGCACATCTGTCCGAAGAGAGCGCTTTGTTGATCGCCTGCAATGCCGGAGATGGGAATTCCGCTCGGAACACCAGGAACATTTGTTGTGACGCCATAACGACTGCTTGATGGTCGCACCTCGGGGAGTGCCTCACGTGGCACGCCAATGAGTGCGCACATTTCGTCGCTCCACTGCATGGTGGTGATGTCGAACAACATGGTGCGGCTGGCATTACTCGGGTCGGTGACAAAGGATGCGCCGTTCGTCAACTTCCACACAAGCCATGTATCAATCGTGCCAATACGAAGATGAGGCACAGCTGGAAGATCATGATGTGCGGCAATCCACGCAGCTTTTGTGCCCGAGAAATACGGATCAAGAACTAAACCGGTGATACGACGAACAGTGCTGAGATGCGGAGCAAGTTCTTCACAGCGTGCGGCAGTGCGACGGTCTTGCCACACGATGGCGCGCGAACACGGTTCTCCGGTGCGCTGGTCCCACGCGAGAATCGTTTCTCGTTGGTTGGTGATGCCGATCGCTGCAATGGGCTCATTGAGTTGAGCAACAACTTCAGCAAGAGTGGCTGCAATCGCAGCCCAAATCTCGTTGGCATCGTGTTCCACCCAGCCTGGCTGAGGAAAATACTGCGGAAACTCTCGATAAGCAGAAAACGATTGACGTCCGTCATCGAAGACTGCACGAGTACGAACACCCGTTGTGCCAGCGTCTAATGCAAGTACAACACCCATTGTTATGCCTTTGTGGAATCTGCGATGAGTCGGATAAGAGCTTTCTGCACACCGGGCTGAGTTGCAAGCACTTCTTGTGGTGTCACGGTGTCGCCTGAGAAATTGGTGACGATGGCGCCTGCTTCAGTTGCAATGACTTGTCCAGCAATCAAGTCCCATGAATTGAGGTGCTCTTCGAAGTAAGCATCGAGTCGACCGCATGCAACAAAGCACAAGTCGATAGCAGCTGCACCGAAACGTCGAATGTCACGAATCTGGCCCACCATGGTTGCAACACGCTTGGCATGCTCTTCTCGTTGACTCACGTGATAGCTAAAGCCAGTGCACACGAGCGCATCGCTGAGAACCGTGTTGTCTCTCACTGAAATACGGTTTCCGTTCAATGTGGCACCTTCGCCACGCGCTGCGGTGAACATGTCTCCGAGAGCTGGGGCATACACCGCACCTGCGATGGGGCCGTGCTCATCGACGGCACCAATAGATACAGCCCACATGGGAATATCGAAATAGAAGTTTGAAGTGCCATCAATGGGGTCGATGTGCCACGTGATGCCAGAGGTGCCATCGCGGCTTGCGCCTTCTTCGCCGACAATGCCGTCGTCAGGGCGCAGATCCCGAAGACCAGCAGTGATCATGTCTTCGCTTGCTTTGTCGTACTGCGTCACCATGTCGGTGGGGGACGACTTCGTCGTGGCAGTGACATCGCCGCTCTTGCGTCCTGCAAGTGCCATGTCGCCCGCTGCACGCGCTAGCTGTTCAGCAATAGCGCGCAGTTCGTTGCCAAGACCGAGTTGACTCATTACTTGTCAGCGATCTCTCGCCATTCACCTAATGCACGAAGAACAAGCACTGCGACAACTGCTGTGCCGCCGGCACTACTGACTGAGCCAAGAAGGATGCCGATACCGAGAAGGAAGCCAGAGGCATCTTCGGCCTGAATGTCAACGAGCGCGTATCCGATCAGTGCACCGGCGAGTCCGCCGACGAGGATGGCGATGAATGCAAGGACGCGCGCCACCGTGGAGGGGAGAGCGGAGAGTGAGTCTGCCTGTTGAGGCACCTGCCCATCGTAGGCGGGCATTGCTGTTGCTGAACTAGCGTCAGGAGAAGTGACCGACCATCGTTCAATCCTGCATATTGATATGAACGCGTTCTACGTATCGGTGGAACTATTGCGTCACCCTGAATTACGGGGATTGCCTGTTGTCGTAGGTGGCACTGGGGGGCGAGGGGTCGTGTCGGCGGCGTCGTATGAAGCTCGCCAGTTTGGTGTGTATTCGGCTCTGTCGTCGGCCGTTGCTCGTCGACTGTGCCCTGATGCAATCTTTTTGCCGCCCGACATGAGCCACTACTTAGAAGTGAGTCATCAACTGCACGACATTTTTGAAACGGTGACACCATTGGTGGAGCAGATTTCTGTTGATGAAGCATTTCTTGATGTCACCGGAGCACGTTCTTTGTTGGGGGATGCGCAGCAAGTTGCAGCGTTGCTTCGTGAACGCGTTTTTGAACACACCCAACTGCCGTGCACGGTGGGCATTGCCCCCAACAAGTTCATCGCAAAGATGGCTTCTGAGTTTGCAAAACCCAAAGCTCGTCCCAGCGGAATCGAACCCGGTTTTGGTGTGTATGAAGTTCTGCCCGGCGATGAGATTCAGTTTCTTCATCCATTACCCGTGCAAAGTTTGTGGGGAGTTGGTCCTGCCACCTTGAAACGATTGGACACATTGGGCATCCGATCCATTGGCGATCTCGCAGCAATCGACCTTCCGATTCTTGTGAGTGCAGTAGGTGATTCCCATGGGCGTCATCTCTATGCACTGGCACATGGTATTGATGATCGCCGAGTAGAGCCCGAGAGGGTGGCGAAGTCGATTGGGCATGAAGAAACGTTCTCGCGTGACATCACTACTCACGAAGAACTTCATCATCATTTGGTGCGTCTGTGTGATGCCGTGGCTCGTCGCACCCGTGAAGCCGGCATTGCGGCAGGAACATTGATGCTGAAAGTGAAGTTCTCATCATTTGAATCTGTGACTCGGTCGACAACTCCCTCTGTTCCGCTCACAACGGGGCCATCAATGGTCGCTGCATTAGAGCCACTTCTCGCATCTCTGGATTACTCGCAGGGTGTTCGTCTCCTTGGGGTACATGCCCAAAAACTCGGTGAGAGTGCGGGAGCTGCGCCACGGTTATTTGACGATGGGGGTGAAAGCCCCGAAGATGTCGAGGAACAATGGGTCCCCGCCAGTCGGGCGATCGACTCCATTGCGGAGAAGTTTGGCCCTGGTCTCATTGGTCCCGCCAGCACCCTTGATTCCCGTCGTCCGGGGGAGAATCCCTTTGGGCCAGAAGCCAATGGTGAGTGACTGTGTGACATGTCGCTCGGAACAGGGAAGAAATTGGTTCATTCCTGCTTTGTGTTTGGGCGCTCAGAGTGAGACAATCAAGTCGTGCCATTGTCTGACGACGAACAACGAATCCTTCGGGAGATCGAACATCAACTGAGTGCTGACGAGAAGTTTGCCTCGGCAGTGTCGTCGAAGGGTCTCTACAGCCATTCGGCTAAGCGTGTCTGGTGGTCATTGCTCGGCATGGTCGCATGTCTCGTCGGGATCGTTGCCACGTTGCAGATTCACTACCTCGTGGCTTTCGGTGCATTTATCGGCATGTTGTTCTTCGCGATGTTGATTGAGCGCCAACTTCGTCTCATCGGTCGTGCTGGTGTGCAAGACCTTGCGCAGAAAATCCCACGACCTCGCGTTAATTTCCCCCGGGACTAGTGCTTCTCTTCGGAGTGCACGGCTGATTGTCTTGTACTGTGGGCAGTATGCAGTCACTGGTCACTCCCTCGGCAATTCTCGCCGTTGCTGTGAGACCTCATTTGTGGGGCACTGCATTGCGCCAGTTATCTCGTCTGTCTCCTGATGGTTGGTGGAGACGGGCACCGTTTTTGCCAGTTCCACCAGCTGACTACATCGAGTTCCGACTCGTCACCCAATATGGCGGCGAACACGGTTCGAGGGATGTAGAAGTTCGCACCATCGATGTGCTCGATTATCTCGCGTGGTGCAAAGAATGGAATCAGGCTCGCTGATGTTCATCGCACGACGGTCTTCTTCTTTCTCTCGGTTGCGGGCGAGATAGTGATGAGGAGCGCGCTCGTACTCAATGCAACGTACGAACCGCTCAGTGTCGTCTCCGCGCGTCGAGCCATTTGTCTTGTCTTGCTCGATAAAGCAGAGATCGTGGCTGATGACGGCACCCGAGTTCATTCGGAGCGTTTCTCTGTTCAGTCACCAGTTGTCATTCGTTTGCGATACATGGTGAAAGTTCCGTATCAGCGCAGCACCACGATGTCTCGACGAGCCGTATTTGCTCGCGATAATCACATCTGCGGATACTGCGGTGGAGCAGCCGACAGCATCGATCATGTGATGCCTCGTTCGCGCGGTGGAAAAAATGAATGGGACAACGTCATTGCCGCATGTCGTGGATGCAATCTTCGTAAGCGTGACCGCACTCCAGAAGAAGCCGGGATGAAGCTGGCGCATCCGCCACAAGCCCCTCGGGAACTGTCCTGGATTATGTATTCCGTTCCTCGTATTCCCGAGGAGTGGAAGCCGTACTTGGCTCGTGCCAGTTAAAACGGCAAGAGTGGAGCCATGACCGACCGCCAATCTCCGTGGGTACGCCACGATTGGCAGGGGTCTGCTTTTGATTTTCATGCCATGAATCCGGCGCCGACGCGCGCATTGTGGTGGTGCACGGTGCAAGCACCAGCGATCATCCTGGGTTCTACTCAGCAAACAGGCGATGTTGATGCTGCAGCTGCGGCAGATCTTGGTCTCGAGGTTGTTCGTCGACGCAGTGGCGGTGGAGCGGTTTTTGTGCACCCCACAGAGTCGGTGTGGATTGACATCACAATTCCGCGGGACGATTCTTTATTCGTCGACGATGTGAGTGCGTCGATGTTGTGGCTCGGTGATGTGTTCTGCGAAGCGTTGTCACCATGGGCGCAGGCAGAGACATATCGTGGTGAATTCACAGCTGGCACGTATGGCCGCAGTGTGTGTTTTGCCAGTACTTCTCCCGGCGAAGTTTTCGTTGGTAATCACAAGTTGGTGGGCATTAGCCAACGACGCGGGCGAGACGGTGCACGTTTGCAATGCGTGTTGTATCGCTCGTGGAGTCCAGAGGCATGGGTGTCTTCGTTGACTGCGACAGATATTCGCGAGCAGATCTCGTCGTAGACCCCAAGGGTCGTCTTGCGTTGCCTGCTGCATTCCGTCCTCGGTTAGAGCCCCGCTGTTACCTCTCTTTTGGACGCGATAAGTGCATTGACGTCATGACCGCTGAGGCCTTCGAGAGCGATGTTGCTCAGGTGTTGGAAAAAGTTCGTTCTGGCGAGATGAGCCAAGAACAGCGACGTGCCTTGGCTGCGAACACTGTGGAAGTCACCATTGACGCTCAGGGTCGAGTGAACATTGACGAAAAGTTGCGTGCTTACGCGGGAATCTCCCTGGGCGCCAAAGTCGTTGTCGCCGGTTCCTTTGACCGAGTGGAAATCTGGGAGCCGGAGCGCCATGAGCGCACCATTAGTGCCGGCACCGAGAAGATCGCTGGAGCGGGCGCGTGATCGCTGATGCTTCGACTGACCTATCAACACGCCTTGGACCAGCGGTCTCGGGCAGTTTTCCGGATGGCACGGTGGTTTGCATCAACTCCGCCCGCTGCCATCGCGCACGTCCCAGGGATAAATCTGGGCTGCACTCGCTATCCGGAAAGCTGCCGGGGACCGCAGGTCGCCACAGCAATGGCACAGGTGTTGTCATGAACGCTGCATTCGTTCATGAGTCGGTGATGCTCGCTGAGATTGTCGATGTTTTTGCAGAGATGAACAACGGTGTGTTCTTAGATGCCACTTTGGGTGGTGCCGGACACTCTGTCGCACTTCTTCGTGCGCACTCTGCGCTTCGTTTGCTTGGCATTGACCAAGATGATGTCGCTCTCGCCGCTGCAGCAGCGGTTCTTTCTCAAGCTGATTGTGGCGGACGCGCAACCCTCCGGCGTGCCCGCTTTGATTCGCTTGCCACCGTCGTGGCCGAAGAAGGCATTGGTTCGTTGGCCGGTGCCCTTTTCGACCTCGGCGTGTCATCGCCCCAGTTCGATGTTGCCGAACGCGGATTCTCTTATCGTTTTGATGCTCCGTTGGACATGCGAATGGATCGCTCACAAAGTTTCAGTGCTGACGACGTGGTCAATGGCTATGACGCCGATGCGCTTGCACGAATGTTGCGCCTCAACGCCGATGAGCGCTTCGCGGACCGTATTGCTAAAGCGATTGTGGCGTCACGACCTATTCGTTCAACATCACATCTGTCTGACGTGGTGAGTAGTGCCATTCCTGCGCCTGCACGGCGTCGCGGCGGTCATCCTGCAAAGCGCACATTCCAAGCGGTGCGTATTGAAGTGAACTCGGAACTGAGCATCTTGCCAATTGCTTTGCGTGATGCAATCGCAGCATTGGCGCCTGGTGCTCGTCTTGCAGTTCTGTCGTATCACTCTGGCGAAGATCGCATCGTGAAGTCAGTGATGCGCACGGCCGAGACAGGGGACTGCACATGTCCTCCGAATCTTCCTTGCGGTTGCTCTGCTGTTCGCACGGTGAAGCGTGTTCGCGTATCTCGTGAAGCGTCTAAGTCAGAGCAACTCACAAATCCCCGTTCTACATCTGCCCGGTTGCGTGTCGTCGAAAAACTCTCGCAAGAAGAGATGAACTGACATGGCTGTTGCATTTCGTTTCTCTTCAGTGCTTGCACCGCGTCACGACGACTCACGTCCACGGCTCACAGTTGTTCCGAAAGAAGATCGTCGTTATGTGGTCTTTGCTGTCGGTGCAGCATCTGTGTTGCTTGCGATGGGATTGGTCGTTGCGGTACGTGCTCATATGGCCCAGCAACAAATGAAGATTGACAAGTTGAACTACGACATCTCCCGTGCCCGTGAGCATTTCGACACACTTCGTGCAGAACGTGCAAGCTTGCAGTCTCCAGAAGTCCTGACAGAACAAGCTCGCGCAATGGGCATGGTCCCTAGCCAGGGCGTCACAATCGTGAATATTCCTGCTGGCATTGCAGCAGAGGTTGCAGCCACCGTGGGCAAAGTTGATGCAGATGTTGTAGCGGCAAATGAATCCCCACTGGATGAATTTGGTCGATTGAAGAAGACAGTGGTGGGCGCACCGTGAGTTCAAGCGAGCCAACGCGTCGCGGCACTCGTTCGCACTCGACAACTAACCGTTCGGCCACGCCGCGAGCCTCTTCGTCCGGATCGGCTCGGTCTAGTTCTTCACGTTCCAGTTCTTCACGCTCCAGCTCTTCACGCTCCAGCGCTCGCGGGTCTTCCTCGCGTCCGGCTTCTTCACGCTCAACTGCACCACGTGAAGGATCATCGCGCACCCGTTCGCAGTCACGTGAAGCAGCGCCACAGAGCAGTGTCTTTGAAACCGCAGTGTCGCAATTGGCTTCCGACATTTGGCGGAATACAAAAATGGCGTTCTCTGGTGAAGTTCCGAATGAATTTCGCACCAACAAGATCACATCAAAAGATGCTCATCGTCGTATCAAGAAGCGTCTGAAGTTCTCTCTCGCACTTCTTTCCATTCTGCTCATCATGATTTCTGCACGTGTGGTATCCCTGCAGACGTTTAATCGTGCTGGCTACTACGAAGCCAGCGTTGATCAGCGCACGAGGGTGAACATCATTCGTGCCTCTCGCGGTGTCATCTTTGACCGCAAGGGCAACGAGATCGCATTGTCTGTTCCCAGCGTGACTGTGTATGCAGACCCGCGCGAGATTGTTGACCCGGTTGCCACAGCTAGGGCATTGGCTCCTTTCCTGCAATTGACTCCGGAAAAAGAAGCTGCCATGGCTTCAAGTTTTGCTAAGCCAGGTTCGAAGTTTCATTACATCTCTCGCGAAATGTCGAAGGAAGAGGCTGCTGTTCTGACAGGTCTCGGGTTGCCTGGCATCTATTCATATACAGAACCCTCGCGACAAATTGAAGGTGGCGTTGCGCAAGCACTCATCGGCAAAACCGACCCTGATGGACTTGGAACTTCTGGTCTTGAGTTGCAGTTCAACAAAATTTTGTCAGGCAAAGATGGTCGCACTGTTCGTGAAGTTGACGAACGTGGTCGCTCTATCGCCGGCGTGAACAGCACAACTTCGTCTCCTGTCCCTGGTGATGACTTAGTACTCACGATCGATAAGAACATTCAGTTTCATACAGATGCTGAACTTCTTGCACGCGTGAATAATTTGGGCGCAAAGGGCGGAACCGCAATTGTGATGGACACAGTAACTGGCGAGATTTACGCCATGTCGAATGTTCGTCGTAATGATGCTGGTACCGCGATGTTGGCAACGGGCAACTTTGCTGCGGTCGAAGCGTATGAGCCTGGTTCAGTTGCGAAAGTGTTCAGCATTGGTGCAGCACTCAATGAAGGCGCAGTGACAGCAGAGACAGCGTTTCAGGTTCCAGGATCAAGAACAGTCGACGGATTCTTGATTCGTGATGCGTGGCCACATGGTGTGATTGACATGAATGTTCGCAGCATTCTTGTTCAAAGCTCGAACATCGGCACGATCATGGCTGCAGAGAAGATTCCGCCACAGAGACTTCATGACTATCTTGCAGCCTTTGGTTTTGGCGCAAAGACAGGTTTGGGATACCCAGGAGAAAGCCGCGGCATCTTGGCTGATGCAAGTAAGTGGCGAGGCACTGAGAAGTTCACTGTTTCGTACGGCTACGGACTTGCAGCGACGCCTCTTCAGCTCATTGCGGGAGTAAACACTGTTGCTAACAAGGGAACATATGTAGCGCCACGACTTGTCTCGGCGACGATTGATAAGACGGGTAAGCGTCGACCAGTGGACGCATCAACAACTCGTCCTGTTCTCACACCCGCTACAGCGGACACAATGATCAGCATGATGAGTGACGTTGTCTGTCATGGCACGGGAACGAACGCGAAGGTCAAGGGCATGCAAGTCGCTGGCAAAACCGGAACCGGATACAAAGTGCAGGGCAACGGTACGTACACCACAGATGGTGGTGGCCGTCGCTACTTTGCCTCATTTGCCGGTTTCTTTCCTGCAGCAAATCCTCGAGTGACGATGCTGGTCAGTATCGACGAACCCGATGCTTCATCACGTGACCGCTTCGGTAGCACGGCGGCTGCGCCAGTGTTTGCTCGACTTGTTCCCACAGTGATGCATGAACTTGGCATTCAGGCGACAGGTACAGGCACTGGGTGCACACCTGGTGTGAAGTCTGCTGGACACTAAAGGTGTTGTGCAGACATGTCGCGGTACTCAATTTCCCCAATTAGTGCAAGTGCTTTAAGCACAGCCACTGCTAGCTCGGTCGTCCTATCGGGCACTGATACGACAATCACCGGTATCACTCAAGATTCACGATCTGTCTCGGCTGGTGATGTGTTCTGTTGTGTGCGCGGTGAATCTTTTGATGGTCATCGTTTTGCACTAGAGGCAATCTCTCGCGGTGCGTGTGCATTACTTGTTGATTCGCCAGTAGAGGGAGTTCCCGAGACCGTTGCGGTGATGACGGTGCCGAATGTGCGTGAAGTGTTGGGACTGTTTGCAGCTGCAGCTTTCTCATTTCCGGCTCGTGGCCTCACCACGGTCGGAATCACGGGTACTAACGGAAAAACTTCGACGGCATCGATTATTGCTTCCATTTTGCGCGCTGACGGGAAATCCGTAGAAGTGATGGGAACCCTCACCAATGTGCGGACAACTCCCGAGGCGATTGATCTCCAGGCTTTTTTGCATGAATGTGTCGAAAACGGTGTCACGCATGTTGTGATGGAAGTGTCATCACATGCACTAGACCAGCATCGTGTCGCAGGAGTGATGTTTGATGTCGCTGTCTTCACAAACCTTTCGCGCGATCACCTTGACTATCACAAGACAGATGAGGCCTATTTTGCCGCAAAGGCAAAACTCTTCACTCCACAACAAGCTGTGCTTGGTGTCATGAACAGCGATGACCCGCGTGGACAATTGCTTCTCGACGTTGCAGCGATACCGATGGTGCCGTATGCACAGTCGGATGTTTCTGACGCGACCATTCGTGTTGACAGTGTTTCCTTTCGGTGGAAGAACTATCTCATCGCATTGCCAATGGGTGGAGGATTCACTTTGATGAATGCTCTTGCAGCAGTCACAGCCTGTGATCAGTTAGGAGTCCCCGTCGACGCAATGATTGATGGCTGCGCTTCATTGGGCCAGATTCCTGGGCGTTTCCAATCTGTTCCGAATGAACTGGGATTCTCTGTTGTGGTGGACTACGCACATACCCCGGATGGATTACAACAAGTAATTGCTTCGGCGCGAGCAGTGTGTTCACACAAACTCATTGTTGTATTCGGTTGTGGTGGTGACAGAGATGCAGGGAAGCGTCCGTTAATGGGTGCCGCTGCCCAGGAAGCTGACGCTGTGATTGTCACATCAGATAATCCGAGAAGTGAAGATCCTGCATTAATCATGGAACAGATTGTTCGTGGTATTTCTCGCGAATCGTGTGAGGTTTACGTCGAGGCTGATCGTGCTCAGGCCATTGCATCCGCCATTTCAATGGCTGGGCGTGGTGACATAGTGGTGATTGCTGGAAAGGGACACGAGGCGACCCAAGAGGTCGCTGGCGTCCACTATCCGTTTAATGATGTCGACGTTGCGAAGTCGGCGCTGTCACATAAGAAGGGAAGCGAACTGTGATTGCTGTACTCATAGCTGGTGCTGTTTCGATGCTCTTGTCTCTTTTTGGTACACGCCGTCTGATCATGTTCTTTGACAATCTTGGCAAGGGACAACCCATCCTCGGTTCTGAGGATCATGGTCCTGTCCATCACATGAAGAAGCAGGGCACCGCCACGATGGGTGGGATTGCAATTCTCTTTTCTGCCTTCATTGGTTGGTTTACTGCTCATCTTCGCGATGGCATCGCGTTCTCTGATCAGGCGATGATCATGTGGGCAGGCGTCGCAATTCTTGCCACCATGGGTTTTCTTGATGACTTTCTCAAGGTGCGTAAATCTCACAACCGTGGAATCTTCTGGAAGAAAAAGGGCTTCATCACTTTCGGCTTAGTGATTCTGGTGATGGTCTGGCTCGGGCTCGGTACTGGCGTCAGTCAAACCCTGTCTTTCACCCGCTTTGACTTCCCGGGCTGGGAGTTGCCCAACATTGTCTGGGTGTTGTGGACAGCATTCATGGTGTGGTCAACAACCAACGCAGTCAATGTCACTGATGGTCTCGATGGTCTTGCGGCAGGGTCTGCCTTGTTTGGCTTCCTCGCTTTTACTGTCATTGCGTACTGGGCGTTCCGAAATCCCGATGTATATCACTTGGTCAATCCGCTCGACCTTGCTGTGTTCTCTGCGTCACTTGCTGGTGCATGCGGTGGTTTCCTCTGGTGGAATGCCGCACCCGCGCGAATCTTTATGGGCGACGTCGGAGCACTCGGAATCGGCACAGCCCTCGGCCTGTTAGCCGTGACGACCAACACGCATCTTTTGCTTCCCATTATTTGTGCACTGAATGTGATGGAGTCAGGTTCTGTGGCGTTGCAGATGACGGTGTTCAAGGCGTCAGGCCGCAAGAAGCGACTCTTCCGCATGTCGCCTGTTCATCATCACTTTGAACTTTTGGGTTGGCCTGAGACGACAGTCATCATTCGCTTCTGGATTATCTCTGGTGTGTTTGTTGCTTTGGCGCTCGGAATATTCATCGCTGACTTCACGAACATCGCCGACAACTTCGCGGGTCGATAGATATGCAGCGCGTTGCCGTCCTTGGGCTCGCATTGACAGGTACCGCGGTTGCGCGGGCAATGAGTGCGCGCGGCATCTCAGTGACGCTGGGAGACAATCGCATCTCAAGTGAGCATCAGGCATTGGCCAATGAACTTGGCGCAGTCCTGATTGATATGAATGTCAATGGTGCTGTTGACGCGCTTCTTGATGGAGTGGATACGTTGATGCCAGCACCAGGTGTTCCTCCCTCGCACCCTGCCATCGTTGCGGCAACGCAGCGGGGGATGGCCATACGAACCGAGATTGATGTTGCCTATGAATGGGAGCAGAGCAGAGTTGGCGGACCGCGACCCATTCTGGGTGTCACGGGTACTGATGGCAAGACAACAACCACAATGATCACTGCGCATCTTCTTCGGGAGAACGGTCTCCGTGTTGCGGAAGTGGGAAACACGGATCTTCCTTTTGTCGCAGCAGTCGATAGCGATGTCGATGTGTTCGTTGTTGAATGTTCCAGTTTTCGGTTGAGGTATACAACGCAATTTCGTTGCAATGCGTCGGTATGGCTGAACTTTGCTCCGGACCATCTTGATTGGCATTCGGACATTCACGATTACGCATCTGCCAAAGAACAGATGTGGAAGTTCGTCACTGATTCAGACGTCGCAGTCTTTCCCGCTGGGAATGAACTCATTACTTCAGCTGCGCAACGCTCTTTGGCACGTACGGTCTCGTTTGGGATGTCTGATGCTCTGTATTGCGTACAAGGAGAACAGCTTGTGTCACCAGATGGTCCCGTATGTGACATCAAGAATCTGTGGCGTTCCATGCCGCATGACATCACGAATTCTCTCGCTGCAACGGCGTTAGTGGTTGAATCAGGGCTTGTCCCCGCAGGTCGCCTCGCCGCAGCCCTGTCAAACTTCATTTCGGCTCATCACCGCATTGAGCACATTGGGGATTTTGATGGAAGCGCGTGGTTCGATGATTCAAAGGCCACGAGTCCTCATGCTGCTCTCACGGCCATTCGTGCCTTTGAATCTGTTGTGCTGATTGCAGGCGGACGGAATAAAGATCTTGATCTCAATCAGATGGCAACGGAACCTCATCGAATGGTGGGCGTGGTGGCTATTGGGGATGATGCTCATCTTGTCGCGGCTGCGTTCGACGGTGTGTGCGAGGTGAAGACCGCGCGAGATATGCAGAGTGCTGTTCAGATGGCAGCTTTAATGGCATCGCCAGGCGTCGCGGTTCTGTTGTCGCCTGGTTGCACGAGTTATGACTGGTATCGCAATTACAACGAGCGTGGCGAACACTTCACTCAGTGTGTGCGTGAGCATTTTGGCAGGGGAGCGACCAATGGCAAATGAAACAACTCGTACTCAACAATCGTTGAGAGATCGACGGCTGAGCGTTCTGCGTCGTACTGGTATCGCCGATAAGCAAAACTCTCGTTTGTCGCTTGAGAAGCCACCGCCAGCCTTTTATTGGATCATCATTATTGTCTTCCTGATTGTTCTTCTTGGCTTAGTGATGGTGCTGTCATCTTCGTCTGTCACAAATCTTCACTCTGGGTCGTCAGCGTGGAGCATGTTCACAAAGCAATTTGTGTGGGTACTTCTCGGCACACTTGCCGGATGGATGGCATATCGCCAGCCGTACAGCGTGTGGAAGAACGGAAAATTGTTGGGCACTGTCACGACAGTCATCGTTGCTCTCAATGCCATTGTTCTTTTCAAAGGTCAGTTCATTAACGGCGCGAAGGCCTGGCTTGACATTGGTCCGTTTCGTTTTCAGCCTTCTGAGTTCATGAAGATTGCACTGATCTTGTTCTGTGCGAATCTGATGTCAACGCGTCACCGTTTGGTAGAGATCAAGGCGTCTGTATTGCTCCCATTGCTGATCGCACTCGGAGGCACTGCTGGTCTCTGCGCGCTTCAAAGGGACTATGGCAGTGCAATCATTTTTGCCGGCATTGTTCTTGCTCTGATGTACATGTCGTCGATGCCTCTTCGGCAAGTGGCTGCGACGTCTGTCGGACTTTTCTTCGTCGGCGTGCTTGTTCTCAATTATGCGCAACGTGCGAGTGAGCGCTTGCTTGCATTCCTCGACTTGGAAGCGAACAAGGCAACCAGTGGATATCAGGTGTATCAAGCACTGCTAAGCATCGCCAATGGCGGGTGGAGTGGAACAGGAATTGGTTCTGGCACCAGTAAGTGGGGATATGTCCCACTTGCCTATAGCGACTTCATTTTTGCTGTGATTGCAGAAGAACTAGGGATCCTGGGAACCATCTTGGTGATTGGTGGATTCCTGCTGTTGGTCTTCTTCGGGATTCAAATTGCATTGTCTGCCTCGGACATGCATGGTGCCTTCATCGCCGGTGGAATCTCTGCGTGGTTTGGGATTCAAGCCATTGTCAACATCGGTGGGGTTGTCGGGATGATGCCAATGACGGGTCTTACTCTTCCTTTCCTTTCATACGGTGGTTCTTCGATGATCGCTTCGTTAGCTGCAATTGGTTTGTTGTTGAACGTTGCTCGGTACGCAAAGAAGTAAGGCGCAGCGTTTCGTGGTTTTTGCAGTAGTCACCGGTGGCGGTACGAGCGGGCATTTCATCCCAGCGCAAGCCATTGTTGAATCCTTGATGGAATCAGGAATTGATTCTTCGGAATTGAGATATGTCGGTTCACGCCGAGGCGTCGAGCAGTCTCTGATGAAGGGTTCTCCAATCGAAGCCGAGTACTTGCCAATCTCAGGTCTCCAACGCTCAATGAGCCCAAAAGGCATTGCCCGCAATCTGATTCTTCCTGTGCGTTTGTTGCGGAGTCGTCTCATGGCTCGTGCGCTCATCAGAACATGGAAACCCCATGTTGTTGTCTCCGTGGGTGGGTATGCGAGTGAGCCAATGTCGGCTGCAGCGATTGCTGCTGGTGTTCCGTTGGTCTGTGTGAGTTATGACCGGATGCCCGGACTAGCTACTCGCCGCCAGGCAAAACATGCTGCAGTATCTGCAATCGCGTTTCCTGGTGTTGATCTTCCTCGTGCCACCGTCACTGGTGCTCCCGTGCGTTCAGCGTTGCGCCACCTTGATGTTGTGGCCAGCAGGTCTGCTGCTCGAGAAGAGCTAGGAGTGAAAGCCGATGCGCTACTGGTCACTGTGATGGGTGGCTCCCTTGGGTCGGGAGTTTTGAATGCGTTGGTGCCTTCATTGCTCGAAGCGTGCACTCCGATTCCTCGCATTCATGTTCTTCACATTTGTGGAAAGCGCTTTGTCGATGAGACACCACCGACTGCCCCTAACGGGGTTGTGTACCAGCGGGTGGGGTACGAGAGTCGCATGGCTCAGGTGTATGCAGCGTCGGACCTTCTTGTGGTGCGTGCCGGAGCTAGCACGGTTGCAGAAATTGTCACGGTAGGAATTGCTGCGGTGGTTGTGCCGTGGGAAGTCAGTGCGGACGGGCATCAGAAACTGAATGCGCAGTGGTTAGGTGATGCTGATGCGGCGTGTGTGGTGAGCGAGTCGCAATGTACCGATGGTTCGGCAGTGAAGGCCATTGTGGACATCTTGCATGATTCAGACGCACGAAATCGGTTGGCAACAAATGCTCGACAGATGGGGGAGGCCCATCGCAGTAGCCGTTTGGTCGATGTCATCAGGAACGCCGCTCTCTGACCACTGTCGCGTGGAACAATGGACTACCCATGTCTCCGTTGCCATCTCGTCGCCAACCTGAAGAGTTGATTGATCTCTCGGTCAGTCGACGCTGTCATGTTGTCGGAATTGGTGGGCCAGGCATGAGTCCACTCGCAAGTCTCCTTGCTGCTCGCGGTCATCAGGTCTCGGGGTCTGATATGCGTGATTCAGAAGTCATCGAGATTCTGCGTCACGAAGGTATTGCTGTTTCTCTAGGGCATAGCGCCGAAGCTGTTCATGGTGCTGATGTCGTCACGTTCTCGACAGCGATTCCAGCGAGTAATAGTGAACTTGTTGAGGCAGGCACAAAGGGAATTCCTCTTCGTCATCGCTCAGGGCTTCTTGCTTCTTTATGTGCAATCACAGAAAGCATTGGTGTTGCAGGTACTCATGGGAAAACCACTACCACAGCACTTCTGACCCACATCTTGGTTACTGCAGGAAGAGACCCTTCGTGCATTGTGGGTGGGCAAGTCGGTGGCATGCCAGTAGGAGCGCGCCATGGAAATGGGCCATTGTTTGTTCTTGAATGTGATGAGAGCGACGGCACGCTGGATGTTCTGCCATTAGAAAGTCTGATCATCACGAATATTGATGTTGATCACTTGGACTATTTCGGTTCCTTTGAACAGGTGCAACTGTGCTTCGTTGATGCAGCACAACGGACTAGCGGATATGTCGTCGCAAATGCCGATGATCTCTTGAGTCGTCCAGTGATCAAAGCGCTCGCGGCTCAAAAGAGACTGCGAACATTCGGCCGAGCATCAGCGTCTGATGTGCGGATAGATGCAGTGACACCAACGACAGATGGCATTGAAATCTCAATTCGAATTGATGGACAGAATTTGATCTGCGTGTCACCTTTACGTGGCGATCACAACGCCATGAATATCGCAGCAGCAGTCGCAATGGCGACCAGTCTCGGAGTCGATGCCAACACTGCATGTTC
This sequence comes from Ilumatobacteraceae bacterium, assembly GCA_021298435.1. Taxonomy (GTDB): domain Bacteria; phylum Actinomycetota; class Acidimicrobiia; order Acidimicrobiales; family Ilumatobacteraceae; genus UBA2093. The sequence continues at coordinate 37,789 of JAJTFJ010000009.1, read as the reverse complement.
GGCTGTTACTTCTTTTTCTGGTGTTGCTCGAAGGTTCACAGAACGCGGCGACTTCGGCGGAGCTTTGCTGATTGATGATTACGCGCACTTGCCAGCTGAAATTGAAGCGGCCATTGCTGCCGCCTCGAGCCATCCTTCTCGCACGGGCCGCACCATTGCGGTCTTCCAGCCGAACCGCTTTCACCGTATTGCAGCAATGGCAGATACATATGCCGACTGCTTTGATGATGCCGACATTGTTGTTGTGACAGATGTGTACGCATCGGGAACTGCTTTTATTGAAGGTGTCACCGGGGAACTAGTTGTCAATGCAATTCGCGCTGCGCATCCCACGGCACAGGTGGTGTGGGCGCCGACGCGCCAAGACATCGTGGATTTTGTTGCAGAAACGATTCAGTCTGGTGACGTGTGTATCTCAATGGGATGTGGAGATATCGAGACATTTCCGGATGATCTGCGAAAGGCAGGGCAGTGATGTCACGCGCAGAACTTGATGCATTGATCGCTGAAGTGCAATCGGTAGGCATTGAGGTTCTCGTCAATCGTCCACTCAGCAATCTCACGACATATGCCGTTGGTGGAACAGCTGCTGCAACGGTGACTGTGTCTGCGCTAGATGATCTGCAAGCACTCGCGACAGTGACTGCGCGATATCAGAATGTTCCTGTCCACGTAGTGGGTCGAGGGAGCAACACTTTGATCTCTGACGCTGGGGTAGACGGACTAGTTGTTTTCGTTTCTGCACCCGCAAACGAAGCAGTCATTGAACTTCATGGAGATGATGTCGTTGTTGCAGGATCTGTCACGATGCCCGTATTGGCGCGCCGTACAGTGAAGGCTGGCCGCGGCGGGTTGGAATGGTGTGTGGGTATTCCCGGAAGCGTGGGTGGAGCCGTCCGAATGAATGCCGGCGGACACGGTGCAGAGATGGTCGACACACTGCAATCAGCACTGGTGGTGTCCTTGCGGTCTGGCAACTGCATCTCGGTTCCGACTGAGCAATTGGGTCTGCATTTTCGCGGTTCTGCACTCGCGCCCCATCACATCGTGGCTGCAGCAAAACTGGCCACCACCAGTTGTGAAGTGTCTGACGGGCAAAAAGAATTGGATGCTGTTGTTGCATGGCGTCGTGAACATCAACCAGGTGGACGAAATGCCGGTTCTGTCTTCGTGAACCCTGCGCCGGGGGCTGGAAGCGCAGGCGCTCTCATTGACTCATGTCAATTACGAGAATTCCAAGTGGGTGCAGCACGCGTTTCAGAAAAACATGCGAATTTCATTCAGGCGTCTGATGGGGCGACAGCATCCGACATTGTCGCAGTGATGTCACATGTGCAAGACACTGTGTTGAAGCAGCACGGTGTTCTTTTGCGAAGTGAAGTGTGTCTGCTTGGTTTTGATGAAGAAGTCATGGGTCGTTTTGCTGATCCTCGTCACACCGACCCTGATCGCGTGAATGCCAGCCATGGCTTGGCGTTGTTGATGGGAGATATCAGTGAATAACTCTCATGATGATCATGATCCTGAAGAACTTCCACCAGAAATCTCTGTCACGGAAGTCAGTGATGAAGTGTTGCGTGAGTTGTCTGACTTGTTTGGGCCTACAAAGGGTGTGCAGCGACCACCGGCACACAATCCTCGCTCTGAAGATCAGACCGAGGACCTCACTGAAGACCTGATGCCACTGGATACTGCGACGACAGATGCTGAAGTGATCTCACTCACGCCAGATGATTCAGATGGATATCGCGCTGATGTCATCGTGATCGGTGGCGATGATGAGTATGACCTCACGCCTGCTCCTGCAGATCCGTTATTGAAACCATTGGCACGTGGTGCTGACGTCGTTGACATGTCCGATGACAGTGGTGGCACAGTCGTTATTGATGATCAAGATCTTGATCGCGTTGTCATCGTGGATGATGACCGTCCTGATCCGCGATTCGATGAGCGTCAGCGTCGACGGGAACGCCGCGAGCGTCTGAAGCGGGTCAAGTGGCTCAAGCTCGGCGGCGTGATTGTCGGCTTCATTGTGTTTGTGATGGGTGTATTGGCCTCTCCGCTTTTTGCTATTCGTAAGGTGGGCTTTGAAGGTGTGGTGTACACCTCTCCGGCCACAATTGAAAAAGTGACCGATGTGCTGAAAGGTGCATCGGTATTCACCGTTGACACAGCAGAGGCTCGGGAACAACTGCTGAAAGATCCGTGGGTGTCTGAAGTGCGAATCACCACCGACTTCCCGAGAGGAGCACTTGTCGAAATCGCCGAGCGAGTCCCCGTGGTCTGGTATCTCGGGGCAGACCAAAAAGCGCGGGTTGTCGACGCTCGTGGTCACGTCATCACAGTTCTTACTGGTTGGCCCACGAAGTATCTCCAAGTACGAGGGCAGGGTCCGAGTCTTGAAGCCGGCGCCGTGGCAGATGATGTGTTCCGTGCTGCTGCTCAGTTAGTGCTTGCGCTTCCTTCTGAGATTCGCCCGAAGGTAAAAGCGTTAGATCTCACTGGTGGCGGGGAGCTCTCCATGATTCTCAAGGGTGGGACTGTTGTGCGTTTTGGCCCGCCGTCTGATCTCAAAGACAAGCTGGTGGCAGTTGTCGTGCTTTTCCGTCGCCAAGACCCTGCCACATTGGCCGTTGTTGACGTTTCGACAGGCGAACCGACCATTCAGCAGCGTTAATAGGGATGTATTGGGGGCTGGAGCCCGTAATTCCCACAAAAATGGCGCTCACTGTGGAAACATTGAGGCACACAGTCCTTTTTGGACGTTTCTTCGGAGGAAATGGCTCATGGCCGGAGCACCACAGAACTATCTCGCTGTCATCAAAGTTATTGGTGTCGGCGGCGGCGGCGTTAACGCTGTCAACCGCATGATCGATGCCGGTCTGCGCGGAGTCGAATTCGTAGCAGTCAATACTGATGCCCAGGCATTGCTGATGAGCGACGCAGATGTCAAGCTCGACATTGGTCGTGACCTCACTCGCGGTCTTGGTGCAGGGTCCGATCCCGATGTAGGTCGTGCAGCAGCAGAAGCACATCGCGAAGAGATTGAAGAGCTCATCAGCGGTTCCGACATGGTCTTCATTACTGCGGGCGAAGGTGGCGGTACCGGAACAGGTGCAGCGCCAGTCATCGCAGAGATTTCAAAGTCATTGGGTGCACTCACCATTGGTGTTGTGACTCGTCCGTTCCAGTTCGAAGGTCGCCGCCGTGCTGTTCAGGCAGACAACGGCATCCAGCGCCTCAAGGAAAAAGTGGACACGTTGATCGTGATCCCGAACGATCGCTTGCTCACGGTTGCGAACGACAAGACATCGTTGGTCAATGCATTCAAGATGGCCGATGAGATTCTCTTGCAGGGCGTCGCTGGCATCACGAACTTGATTACGACCCCAGGCTTGATTAACACCGACTTTGCTGACGTGAAGATGATTCTCACCAGTGCAGGCTCTGCTCTGATGGGCATCGGTATCGCAAGTGGCGACAAGCGTGCAGTCACTGCGGCTCGCGATGCAATCTCCAGTCCAATGCTCGAAGCAGCAATCGACGGCGCTCGTGGCATCTTGCTCAACATCACTGGTCCATCCAGCATGGGCTTGTTCGAAGTCAACGAAGCAGCAGAAGTTGTGCACGCAGTTGCACATCAAGATGCAAACATCATCTTCGGTACCGTCATCGACGACGAGATGGGCGACGAAATCAAGGTCACTGTTATCGCAGCTGGCTTTGAACGCTGGGATTCCACAGCTGGCGGCAACGCTGGTTTCGGAACTCGCACCAGCAGTTCACGCTCTTCTGACTCTCGTCCGACGAGCAATGTGCGCGACATCTTCTCTGACTCTGACCCATTGTCAGATGATGATGACGACTTCGACGTTCCTTCGTTCCTGAAGTAGAGACTTCTCGTGATCGACCCGCAAGAGGTCGCTCTTCGAGTGCAACAGATTCGTAGCGAAATCGCACATGCGAGTTCGTCTCCGGTGGCCATCATCGCTGTGACGAAGACTTTCGGTCACGATGCAATCAGAGCTGCAGTCATTGCTGAGTGTGATGCCGTGGGGGAGAACTACGCCCAGGAAGTACTGGCAAAGGTTGCTGAAGCACCCATTGAACTGCCGGTGCATTTCATTGGTGCAATTCAGTCCAACAAGGTTCGTCAGTTAGCCCCTTACATCTCGCTGTGGCAAGGGGTCGACCGACTGTCGGTGATCTCAGAGCTGGGGAAGCGAGCTCCGGGGGCGGAAATCCTGCTGCAGGTGAATACGACCAATGAGGACACCAAGTCCGGTGTTGCTCCCGCGGAGGTCGAGTCGTTGCTGGCGGCGGGGCAGGACGCAGGATTAGTGGTAAGGGGTCTGATGACGATTGGGCCGACGTCGGGCGACATTGCTGAGGCAGAAAAGGCTTTTTTGTCCCTGCGATCATTGGCTGATTCGCTGCACCTTGCTGAATGTTCCATGGGAATGTCGGATGACTATCTGGTGGCGGTCGCGTGTGGATCCACGATGGTTCGCATCGGTAGTCGGCTATTTGGGCCCCGAATAGCGCACTGAAAAACACTCGGTTGATCCGCTCAAAACTTGGCCTCAAAACTTGGCTCGGAACTCCCACATACGAATGCACGAGTGCATTAGCCTTTCAGCATGTCGTTTCTCCGTAAAGCAATGGATTATCTAGGTCTCAATGGCGATGAGGCATATGACGATTACGACATGTCGATGGAATATGAGCGCCCAGCGCGTCCACAGCGTCAAGCATCAGGCAACGAGCCACTGACTCGTCGTGGCGGATACGACCCCGAGTACTCGTCAGAAACGCAACGTCCTGCTCCGCGACCCACACGTGTTGATGACACAGGTGCAACGCGTCGTCCCGATGATTCTGGTTTGCAAGTTCGCCCCATCGGTGCTCCTCGCACTGCACCAACAGTTCGTCCAGTCCCCGCAGTTGGCGACACAGTTACTGTTCGTCCGCGCAACTTCAATCAAGCACAAGAAATTGCTGACCACTTCAAGGAAGGCGTTCCAGTGATTGTCAATCTTGAAGGTGCCGATCGCGAAATGGCTCGTCGTGTGATCGACTTTGCAAGCGGCATGTGTTACGCGCTCAGTGGAACGATGGAAAAAGTCGGTACCGGCGTGTACTTGTTAAAGCCAGGTGGCGGCTACTAAGTAGCTGACGTTGTCATGATTCTTGTTCAACTGGTTCAGCTCTACGTGTTCGTCATTTTCGCTCGTGCGATTTTGTCGTTCTTCCCCATTCGCTATGACAGCCCACTTGCGCCAGTCGTTGCGTTTTTACATCGCATCACCGAGCCAGTCCTTGCACCGATTCGCCGTGTCTTGCCCCCAATGGGCGGACTCGACCTTTCTCCACTTGTACTCATCATCGGATTGCAAGTTCTCACTTCAATTCTCGTTCGATAACTCGCTGAATTCATTGAGGTTCCGTGGTCGTGGGGAGCCCGCGCCCTAGCCTTACGGCGTGACATATCCGCAGGTCGACCCTCAGCCGAACTTTCCTCGCCTTGAAGAGGGCGTCCTTGCTCGCTGGGAACGTGACCAGACTTTTGCAGCAAGCGTGGCAGCGCGCGATGCCGGTCCCAATGGCGACAACGAATTCATCTTCTATGACGGTCCGCCATTTGCCAATGGTCTTCCGCATTACGGTCACCTGCTCACCGGATTCGTGAAAGATGCCGTCCCTCGTTATCAAACCATGAAGGGTCGTCGAGTCGAGCGTCGTTTCGGTTGGGACTGTCATGGTCTTCCTGCAGAAGTCGAAGCAGAGAAAGAACTTGGCATCGCTGGGCACCCGGCGATCACTGAATTCGGTATTGACAAGTTCAACGATGCATGTCGCACAAGCGTTCTTCGCTACACCGACGAATGGCAACGGTATGTCACACGTCAAGCGCGTTGGGTTGACTTCGAAAACGATTACAAGACACTTGATACGCCCTACATGGAAAGTGTCATGTGGGCATTCCGCACATTGTGGGACAAAGGCCTCATCTATGAAGGGTTCCGTGTACTCGCATATTGCTGGCGTTGTGAAACTCCGTTGAGCAATACCGAAACTCGCATGGATGATGTGTATCGCGATCGTCAAGATCCTGCGCTCACCGTGTCCTTCCAATTGGAAACAGGGGAGAAGATTCTTGCATGGACGACCACGCCGTGGACGTTGCCTTCGAACCTCGCACTCGCAGTGGGTCCCGATGTTGATTACGCAGTGATGGCTCACCCCGATGGCAACAAGTACATCTTGGCTGCCGCACGTCTCGGCGGATACGAAAAGGAACTCGAAGGTGCAGAGCAAGTCGCGACTCTGAAGGGTTCAGAGATTGTGGGCCGCCGTTACACGCCTCTGTTCCCGTTCTTTGCGGATACAGAGAATGCTTTCCAGGTGCTCGGTGCAGAGTTTGTGACGACTGAAGATGGCACGGGCGTTGTGCACATGGCCCCTGGCTTTGGTGAGGATGACCAGAACGAGTGCAATGCAGCGGGCATTCCGACGATTTGTCCGATGGACGAGCATGGTCAGTACACCGCAGAAATCACTCCGTGGGTGGGTCGTCACGTGTTTGATGCAAACCCTGACGTGATTAAAGCTTTGAAAGAAATGGGTGTGGTGATTCGCCATGACACCTATAACCACAGCTACCCCCATTGTTGGCGTTGCGCGGAGCCGCTTGTGTATCGCGCGGTCTCATCGTGGTTCGTGCAAGTCACTGCCTTCCGTGACCGAATGGTGGGACTGAACCAGAACATCAACTGGACTCCCGAGCACATCAAAGATGGCAACTTCGGAAAGTGGATCGGCAACGCTCGTGACTGGGCGATTAGTCGTAATCGATTCTGGGGTTCTCCCATTCCCGTGTGGAAGAGCGATGACCCGACCTATCCACGTATCGACGTGTATGGCTCGATTGAAGATCTCAGTCGAGACTTTGGCATCGAAGTAAATGACCTGCATCGTCCTGGCATCGACAACTTGGTCCGACCAAACCCTGATGACCCAACGGGGAAGTCAATGATGCGCCGCGTCCCTGAAGTACTTGACTGCTGGTTTGAAAGTGGTTCAATGCCATTTGCTCAGGTGCATTACCCGTTTGAGAATCGCGACTGGTTTGAAAACCATTATCCCGGTGACTTCATTGTGGAATACATCGGCCAAACGCGCGGCTGGTTCTACACATTGCATGTTCTTGCAACGGCACTGTTTGACCGTCCTTCCTTTGCTTCATGTGTAAGTCACGGAATTGTTCTCGGTGACGACGGTGCAAAAATGTCAAAGAGCCTTCGCAATTATCCAGACCCGATGGGTGTCTTTGATTCACATGGTGCTGATGCAATGCGTTGGTATCTGTTGTCATCGCCGATTCTGCGCGGCGGAGATTTCTCGGTCACCGATGTGGGTATGCGTGACACGGTACGTCAAGTGCTCTTGCCGTTGTGGAACTCGTATTACTTCTTGTCGCTGTATGCCAATGCCGAGGGCAAAACCGGTTCTGTCCGCACTGATTCGAAGAATGTTCTCGACCAATATGTGCTGTCCAAGTTGGCCGACACGATTGACAGTGTCACGGCATCAATGGATTCCTATGACCTGTTCGCAGCGTGCCAAACAATTCGCACCTTCCTCGACGTCCTGACCAACTGGTACATCCGTCGTAGTCGTGATCGTTTCTGGGCAGGCGATCAAGACGCCATTGACACATTGCACACGGTTCTTGATTACGTCACAAAGATTTCGGCTCCACTCTTGCCCCTGATTACTGACGAGATCAGTACAGGCTTGAACGGCGCTGATGCTCCGAGTGTGCATCTTGCTGACTGGCCCACCTCGGCTTCATTGCCATGTGATGCAGCACTCGTTGCTTCGATGGACATGGTGCGTGATGTGTGCTCATCTGCACTGTCGGTTCGTAAGGCGAACAGCCGTCGCGTTCGTTTGCCATTGGCTTCGTTAACGGTGGCGTCGCCTCATGCGTCGTCTCTAGAGAATTATCTCGACATCGTGAAAGACGAAGTCAATGTTCGTGAGGTGCTCTTGACTGCTGATGTTGATGCTGTCGCGTCACATGAGTTGCAAGTGGTGCCAGCAGTTGTGGGGCCTCGTCTTGGAAAGAACACACAACAGGTCATCGTTGCTGTGAAGAAGGGCGAGTGGACGCAAGACGGCGACACGATCTTGGTGGCAGGGGAGACATTGCAGCCCGGTGAATATGCGCTCAAATTGGTGACCAAGTCGGACTCTGCCAGTGCTCCATTGGCTGGTGGTGCGGGAGTCGTCCTTCTCGATATCACCCTCACGCCAGAGTTGGAGGCCGAAGGTTTGGCCCGAGACGTGGTGCGCGCGGTGCAACAAGCTCGCCGAGATGCCGATCTCAACGTCTCTGATCGGATTGTTTTGACCTTGGGGGCCGATGACGCAGTTCATGCTCAATTGGCCCCTCATGAGGCTTTGATTGCTGGTGAAACCCTTGCGGTGGAGGTGGTGTGGAACTCGAGCCTCGAGCGCACCGTGTCCATTGAAGGGACATCCATCGCTGTACTTGTTGCTGTAAGTCGTTGAGTTACCCCCTTTCGGGTCGTAGCCTCTCGGGGCAACACGGGCGAAAGTTCGGTGAAGGAGATCATCATGGCAACCAAGAAGAAGGCCCCCGCTAAGAAGGCGCCAGCAAAGAAGGTGGCATCGAAGGCTCCGGCAAAGAAGGCCGCGCCTGCGAAGAAGGCTGCACCAGCCAAGAAGACCGCTGCGAAGAAGGCTGCACCAGCCAAGAAGACCGCTGCGAAGAAAGCTCCTGCGAAGAAGGTTGTGGCCAAGAAAGTTGTGACTAAGAAGGCTGCACCAGCGAAGAAGGTTGTGGCCAAGAAGGCTCCTGCAAAGAAGGCTGCACCAGCCAAGAAAGTTGTCGCGAAGAAAGTTGTTGCGAAAAAGGCTGCACCAGCGAAAAAGGTCGTTGCGAAGAAGGCTCCCGCAAAGAAGGCTGCACCAGCCAAGAAGGTTGTTCCTGCGAAGAAAGCAGCAGCACCAAAGGTTGATCCAAAGAAAGCTGCGCCAGCCCCCAAGGTTGAGCCAAAGAAGGCTGATGCTAAGAAAGCTGCATCTGCAGCAGTGAAGGCAGCTCCCGTTGCTGCTCCTATGCCTCCAGCGATGCCACCGCGAATTCCGCTGAAGAAGGTTGAACCACCAAAGCGTCACGTGATTGTCAAGGGCGAAACGAAAGACGGCATCACCGCTACGAAGGACTTCGACATGAAGTTTCTTCTCTCGCAGCGTGAATTGTTGAATGACGAGCGTGTCAAGTTGGTCGGCCAGGCAAATCGTCTTGAGAATGAAGCAAATGCGATGATTGCCGACGCCGAAATGGGCGACGTGCAGTTCGACGATGAAGGCGGCGAAGGCGACACCATGGTGGTGGAGCGCGAGCAGGACCTCACACTGTCAGCATTTGCTCGTCAGACAGTCGAAGAGATTGATGCTGCATTGGCTCGTATGAAGGTTGGCGAATACGGCTATTCCAGTGTTTCGGGTTCACCAATTCCTCGTGAGCGCCTCAAGGCATTGCCGTGGGCGACCGAGTTGGTGACCGAGCGTGCTGGTGGACTGGGCCGCCGTTAGGTCGCCCAGTTTTTCCATGCCATCTCCGCGCCGCTTGGCGCTTGTTGTTGCCCTCATTGTCCTTGTTGATCAATGGTCAAAATCATGGGCCGTGAATGCATTAGATGATGGTCGCACCATTGATGTGGTGTGGACGCTTCGTTTTGCATTGGGTTTCAACAGCGGTATTGCTTTTTCTCAGGCTCAAGACCTTGGTCCTGTCGTGGGCATTGTTGCTCTGGTAGCAGTGGCGTTATTGATTCGTGCTGCCGTGCGTGCAGAAACAGTTTTCGCTGCATACGGTCTTGCAATGATTATCGGTGGAGCCATCGGAAATCTTGCCGATCGCGTTTTTCGTGGTGATGGTTGGCTGCATGGGCATGTTGTGGACTTCATTGATTTTCAGTGGTTCGCTGTGTTCAACGCAGCTGACTCGGCGATTACTGTCGGCGCAGGTGTATTGATTTTGGGTTTATTCCGTGAGTACAGGGAAGCGAAACGTCTCGAGAGGCACATATGAAAGTTGAAGAGACAGTTCCGGCCGCGTTAGACGGTGAACGTATTGACCGCGTGGTGTCGCTGATTGCAGATATCTCTCGTTCTGATGCAACCAAACTCATTGCTGATGGTGGGACCGAGATTGATGGTTCTGTCGTGACTTCTGGAAAATCGCGTCTGAAAGAAGGTCAAACAGTTGTTGTTGATCTCGACAAGATTCCTGTTCCTGTTCTTCCAGGGCCTGATGCTTCAGTTGTGTTGGATGTTGTCTACGTCGATGACGACATCATCGTGATCAATAAAGCTGCTGGAGTCGTTGTGCATCCTGCGTCAGGCCATGGCAATGGCACGCTGGTAAACGGAATTCTTGCGTTGTATCCCGAAGTGGCCACGGTTGGTCAGCCTGGTCGCCCAGGCATCGTCCACCGTCTTGACTCGGGAACCACCGGCATGATGGTTGTTGCTCGCACGCAACGGGCGTATGACTCGCTCGTTGCAGCTCTGCAAGAACATGAAGTCGGTCGTGAGTATCTGGCACTCGCATGGGGTCGTTTTGATTCGCCCACTGCAACAGTGGATGCAGCCATTGGTCGTCACCCGCGAGACCCGATGAAGATGGCAGTTGTCAACAGTGGCAAATGGGCGCGCACACATCTTGAAGTGCAAGAGACATTCAATGATCCTGTTGAAGTGACACTGGTGCAATGCACATTGGAAACTGGTCGAACACATCAAATTCGTGTGCATCTTGGTGCAGTGGGTCATCCTGTCGTCGGTGATTCGATGTATGGCGGTGCACGGTCTGCTCTCGTTGCGCCTCGTCCGATGTTGCACGCGCGACGCTTGACGTTGATTCACCCCGGCAGCGGTGAAGAGATGACCTTCGAAGCAAAACTGCCTGCTGACATGGCGGCGGTTATCGCGAAGTGTTCAGTGCGAACAATCGACTAAAGATCCTCATTCACCGTTAGTGGTGATGGTGAGGATCAGCCTTTGGCCAAGGGCCATTGCCCGCTGCAGCTGCTGCGATGGACTCAAGTGTGTATGCATCAAGGTGCTCGCGCATGTGCTGACCTGCGACATCCCAGATAGCAAGAAGCACACATTGACCTTCGTGGTCACATGAACCGTCTTGATGGGGCTGACCGAAGTCGCCAAGCGTGATGGGGCCATCAACGGCAGAAATGATCTCTGAGAGACGAATATCTGCGGGGGCCTTTGCAAGGACATATCCGCCACCCACGCCGCGTTTGGAACGCACAAGGCCAGCACCTTTGAGGGCAAGAAGAATTTGCTCCAGGTAGGGCTGGGGGAGACCAGTGCGGTCTGCGATGTCGCGAACAGAGGTGGGCGTGCCGGTTTCGGTGTGTAACGCCAGAGACAAAAGTGCCCTGCACGCATAATCACCTCGTGTAGAAACTCGCACAAGCCCATCGTAGGTGGTGAACTAGGGGGGTGAGCACTCCATCCCCCGTCCTGCCCCGATATTCGGCCGGATGTCTGTCCGACATCATTCCTGTGCTCTGCGCGCCTGGAGGGCCTCGTACGGTGCCCTCATGGATGCCTGGGGTGGTTCAGGGTGCCCCACGCATTGTGGTTCTCCTTCTCGATGGACTTGGCTGGAATCAGTTGCAGACCTATGCCGAGCACATGCCCACTCTTGCTTCGATGACGGGTGGCCACATCACAACGGTGGCGCCGTCGACGACAGCAACAGCTCTCACCTCGCTCGTAACCGGGCTCTCTCCAGGTGAGCATGGCCTGATCGGGTATCGCGTCGATATGGGTGACACTGTCATGAATGTTCTGCGCTGGGGGGATGAGAACGGCGATCTTCGTCGGCGCTATCCACCGCAACAGACGCAGCCATGTCCGCCATTCCTCGGTTCCAGTGTTCCTGTGTTGAGTAAGGCTGAACTTGAGGGCAGTGGTTTTACTCTGGCTCATCTTGATGGGGTGAAACACATGGGGTGGCGTGCGCCTAGCAGTATCCCTGTGATTGTTCGTGAAGCCTTGGCTGCTGGCGAGGACTTTGTGTACGCCTATTACGACGGCATTGACAAGATTGCCCATGAGCGAGGTTTCACTGACCACTACACAGCCGAGTTGCGCGCTGCTGACAATCTGGTTGCGAATGTGCTGTCAGTGCTTCCGCCCGACACTGTTCTGATTGTCACAGCTGACCACGGTCAAGTGCATGTGGGTGACAACACGATTGTTCCGATGGCATCGGTGACAGAACATGTCCACCACCAATCGGGTGAAGGGCGCTTTCGCTGGTTGCATGCTCGTCGTGGACGTGAAGGCGCACTACTAGATGCAGCCCGCCAATATGACGATGTGGCCTGGGTTGTCACGAAACAGCAGGTGCTGGAAGAAAATTGGTTTGGTCCGCGAGTGAGTGATGCGGTGATCCGGCGAATGGGTGACGTGGCTCTTGCAGCGCATGCGCCGGTGAGCTTTGAGGAGCCTTTGGATGGCGGAGCTTTCGACCTGGTGTGTCGTCATGGGTCACTGACTGCTGATGAGATGCTGGTGCCGTTGTTGGCTCTGAAGGCCTGACCCACCTGACTGCTACCTTTGTGAAGCCCACCTCAGTCGTGCCCTCGGCTATCGGTGGAATCAGTTAAGTCGCGGATGTGTAAAGGAGTGTGGGCGTGTCGTCATCGTTTACACACCTGCATGTTCACACTGAATTTTCCATGTTGGACGGTGCAGCGCGCCTCGATGAACTGGTGTCAAAAGCGGTGCAAGACGGCCAGCCTGCATTGGGAATCACCGACCACGGCAACATGTATGGCGTCATCGACTTCTATAAGGAATGCAAGAAGCAGGGCATTAAGCCCATCATCGGTACAGAGGCCTATATGGCCTTCGACCACCGCACAGAACGCATTGCGCGTCGCGGAAAGATGGATGACAACGGCGGCGCAGACGAACGCGGCCAAAAGCAGTACTACCACCTGACTCTGTTGGCCGAAACGAATGAGGGCTATCGCAACCTCATCAAGTTGTCCAGCCTTGCCTTCCTTGAGGGCTACCACTACAAGCCACGTATCGACTGGGAATTGTTAGAGCGTCACTCCAAAGGCCTCATCGCAACGACCGGTTGTCTTGGTGGACACGTGCTGCAGTCACTTCTCAACGGCGACGAAAAGGGAGCCATCGCGAAAGCGGGCCGCCTGCAAGACATCTTCGGTAAAGACAATCTGTTCGTTGAAGTGCAAGACCACGGCATTGCAGATCAGTTGCGCACGAACCCCAAGTTGATTGAGATCGCAAACAAGATTGGCGCACCACTTCTCGCAACCAATGATTCGCACTATGTCAATCAGGCCGACCATGAGGCTCACGACGCATTGCTCTGTGTGCAAACCGGTGCGCTCATGCGTGACCAAGATCGTTTCCGCTTTGAAGGGAATGAGCACTATCTCAAGACATCGGAAGAGATGCGGTATCTCTGGCGTGAACAACCCACAAGTTGTGACAACACGTTGTGGATCGCAGAGCGTTCCAATGTCGAGATTGAATTGGGAACGTACCACCTGCCCGTTTTCCCGATTCCTCAAGAGTTCGCCAACGACGAGAAGTATCTCGAACACCTCACCTGGGAAGGCGCGAAAATGCGCTGGGGCCAAGACCTCTCTGCTGAAGTGGTGGAGCGTGTCGCGTTTGAACTCGGTGTCATCAAACAGATGGGCTTTAGTTCGTACTTCCTCATCGTGTGGGACCTCATCAAGCACGCCAAAGATGAAGGCATTCGAGTCGGACCTGGTCGTGGCTCTGCTGCTGGTTGTGCGGTGGCCTATTGCCTACGTATTACCGAACTCGACCCCTTGAAGTACGACCTTCTGTTCGAACGCTTTCTTAACCCGTCGCGTGTGAGCATGCCCGACATCGACATGGACTTCGACTCTCGTTATCGCGATCACATGATTCGGTATGCCGCGGATAAGTACGGTCGCGATCATGTGGCTCAAATCATCACCTTCGCCACCATTAAGTCACGCAACGCCGTGCGCGACGCGGCGCGAGTGTTGGGTCATGAGTATGCAGTGGGCGACCGCATTGCAAAGTTGATGCCGCCTCTGAACCAGGGCCGCGACACACCTTTAGCTGCATGTCTCGAATTCAACGACAAGTTTGCAGATGGGTATCGCGACGCTCAGGGATTACGAGACCTGATTGCTGTTGACGAAGTTGCAGCCAAGGTGGTTGATGTGGCGCGTGGTCTTGAAGGCCTGAAGCGCTCCGACGGTATTCACGCAGCTGCTGTGGTGATTACGCCAAAGGAACTCACGGAGTATCTGCCTATTCAGCGCAAGCCAGTGGGCGATTTAAAGGCTGATGAAGCTCCCATCGTGACGCAGTATGAAATGCACGCCGTGGAAGAACTTGGGCTCCTCAAGATGGACTTCTTGGGCTTGCGCAACCTTGACGTGATCACAGACGCAGTGGAAATGATTCGCCGGCAACGCGACCCTGATTTCGACATCGACAATGTGCCACTTGACGACAAGTTGACATTCGAATTGTTGGGCAGGGGAGACACCATCGGTATTTTCCAGTTGGAGTCTCCGCCGATGCGAGCATTGTTGAAGTCGATGAAGCCCACGTCATTCGAAGACGTGAGTGCAGTTCTTGCGTTGTATCGACCAGGTCCGATGAGCGTGAACATGCATTATGACTACGCGGACTACAAGAACCATCGCAAAGTGCCTGAGTACTTCCACCCCGAAGCAAAAGAGCTTCTGCACGACACCTACGGACTCATGGTGTACCAAGAGAGTATGATGCGCGTCGCGCAAAAGTTCGCCGGCTACGACCTTGCACAAGCCGACAACTTGCGAAAGGCCTGTGGCAAAAAAGATCACGTCGCCATGGCAAAAGAAGAAGGTGCTTTTGTCGATGGTTGTGAAAGAACCGGATACGGCCGCGAGCTTGGTGAAACCCTCTTCGGTGTGATTCGCAAGTTTGCTGACTATGCGTTTAACAAGAGCCACACCTTCGGATACGGATTGATCTCGTATCAAACGGCATATCTCAAAGCGCATTTCCCGGTTGAGTACTCAGCATCGCTTTTGTCGTCGGTCAAGGGCAACTACGAAAAGGCTGCAGTGCACCTCGCAGATTGCCGTTCGATGGGCATCACAGTTTCAAACCCTGATGTCAATGCTGGTCGTGCCGACTTTGAAGCCATCTGTACAGACAGTGAGAAGCGCATCATCTTTGCTCTCTCTGCGGTGCGCAATGTCGGAGAAGGTCTTGTCGCACAGATCGTCGAAGAACGAGATGCCAATGGCCCGTTCGAATCGTTCCATGATTTTGCAAAGAGAGCTCCTGAACAAGCATTGAACAAGCGGGCAGTGGAGTCCCTCATCAAGGCTGGCGGCTTTGACTCGTTAGGTCACCCTCGCCGCGGCTTGCTGATGGTGTTTGAGTCGATCATCGATAATGCAGTCTCAAAGCGTCGTGAAGAAGAAAAGGGCGTGATGTCGCTCTTCGGTGAATTGGAAGAGTCGAGCGATAGCGGTTGGTCGTCAGAGATTGCTATTCCTGACTTGCAGTTCGCCAAGCCCGACCAATTGCGTCACGAAAAAGACATGCTGGGTCTGTACATCTCTGATCACCCTCTGCGCGGGGTTGAGAATGCATTGCGTCGTATGACCACAAGTTCTATTCGTGACCTTGAAACTCGCGAAGCAGGCAATGTCACTATTGGTGGAGTGATGACATCGCTCAATCGCCGATTCACAAAGCGTGGCGATCAGATGGCGACATTTGTGTTGGAAGACTTGGATGCTGCGATTGAAGTGACTGTGTTCTCAAAAGTTCTTGGCGAGTTCGGTCATCTGTTATCCGATGATCAAGTCATCACAGTGTCTGGCCGACTGAATCGACGCGAAGATGCTCCTGCAAGCTTTTCAGCACAACGCATCGTCGTTCCAGAGAATCTTCATGTGCGCATTTCAGAAGTTCTGATCTCGCTGCCGTCGGGATTCAACAGCACAAAACTTGATGCACTAAAGACAATCATTTCTGAGTTCCCCGGTGATTCACCAGTGCGATTGCAACTAGCTGGTGGCAAGGTCTTTGACCTTGGGTCTGGGCATTTGGTGGATATTGAGAAGGCTGTAGCCCCGCTTCGACTCACTTTTGGGTCAAATGCGGTGAAAATCATCTGATTATTCGGCTCCGTTTCAGGGTTCCGACATTTGGAATGGCAGAATAGAGGGGTTGTTGTCGGCGTTGTCGTCGCGAAAAGCCTTAGGGAGTCACTCGGTTCTATGTCGTTGGAAGTCACCACACAGGACAGCAGTGCCCTTACAGAGGCTCAGCTCGAAGAGATGCTGACCATTGAGGGTTCTTTTGGCCTTGAGCAGTTTCAGAAGGCACAGCAAGACTGGGTGCTCTGCACACTTGCTCGCCTTGACGGAAAACTGCACGGTGTCACCTTCTCCACTCTCGAGCGCATTGGCGGAACACCATGTGTGCTGCTCGGACTGATGACCATCAAGCGCACTGCAAAGCGCGATTCCATCTTGAAGGGCCTCATGGGCGAGGCCTATCACCGCGCACTCATGGCATTCCCTGACGAAGACGTTGTTGTCGGTAGTCGTTTCCCATCAGCCGATGGCATGGAAGCGTTCAAGTCCCTCACCGACATCATTCCTCGCTTTGAACATCGCGCAGATGGCGAAGCTCGTGCATGGGGCAAGCGTTTGGCTCGTCGCTTCAAAGTTGATGCAACGTATGACGAGAAGTCCTTCACGGTCGCATCAGGCGGTCAAAGTGGTTTCCTCGATCATGTGTCGTTGAAGCCTGAGAAAATCTCTGACGAAATCACATCACTCTTCAAAGGCGTCAATGCCAAGAAGGGTGGCGTTCTTATCGTTCACGGCTGGACGATGGCAGAGAGCCTCGTCAAGCTCGGCGCACGCTCGTAACGCTGTGCTTTTCGCCGACGTCGTTCGTTCGCGTCGGATGACTCGTTCTTTTCGTCCGGATTCTGTTGATCCTGCACTGCTTGAATCATGCATTGAATTAGGACTGCGTGCTCCGAGTGCAGGGAAGTCGCAGGGGTGGCATGTGTTGTTACTGCAGGGACAAGAGACGTCTCGCTACTGGGACACTGCATTGCCGCAGAGCAAGCGTGAGAATTTCGCATTCCCGCATCTCTTGACCGCGCCAGTGATTGCTCTCATGCTTGCTGATACCTCGGCGTACTTGCAGCGATATTCAGAAGATGACAAAGCCCACACGGGACTTGGTGAATCTGTCGATGCCTGGGTGGCACCATATTGGACAATTGACGCATCGTTCTCGACGATGACATTCCTCTTGGCGCTAGAAGACAACGGACTCAGTGCATTGTTCTTTGCTCATGCAAACGAACCACAACTACGAGCAGAGTTTCAATTGCCAGACAATGTGCAAATTCTGGGAACAGTGGCTCTCGGTCATGCAACAGAGAAAGAAACGCGTCGAGGTCGTAGTGCAACTCGGCAGCGCAAAACAGTTGATGAAGTTATTCACCGTTCTCGGTGGTGAGTAGCCGCTGACGCATGTCGTCAGGGGTGGTTGCCGGCAAGAGGCACACATAATCACGGCAGACATAGGCCGCACCGGGTTCTCTTCCACTCCACAACGGTGACTCTGTTGGTGCACCCCATGCGATCACTGCATGTGGCCTCCATTGTTCGCGATAGACGGAGATCAGTGACTTCTCAGTTCCCGGAATCACGACTTCGGTGGTACCGATGTGAAGGAGAAGACCAGCAGCCAGTGCATTGCCAAATGCCGAAGGAGCATTGGGTGCGACGCGAGCAAGCAAGCGCAAGATGTCGTGAGCACGTTGCCTCAACGATTCATCACCTGTGATTGCTGAAAGACGGAGGAATGCCATCGCTGCGACTGAGTTCGCAGATGGGGTGGCATTGTCCATCAAGTCCTTCTGACGAACGACGAGCTGTTCGGCAGTGCTGCCCACAGTGAAGAGCCCGCCATGTTCAGCGTCCCAGTGATGTTCAATCAAATGTTGTGCAGTCTCAATGGCGACTGTGAGCCATTCATGATCTGAGGTCAGTTCATACATCCGCGTCATCGCATCAACAACATGTGCAAGGTCATGTGCGAGTGCGCTGTGTCGTGCAGACGGTGTGGCGTCGGATTGCCAACTGCGACGCCATGAGCCATCGGGCATGCGGAGATTGTCGACAAGAAAACGTGCATTGGCAGTTGCCATCGCGATGTATGTCTGGTCCTCGAAGGCGGCAGCAACTTCACACAAAGAAGAAAGCATCATTGCGTTCCACTCGGTGAGGACTTTGTTGTCGAGACCAGGGCGTGGGCGCTGCGAGCGAACAGCCAACATTTCTTGTTGCGCCGTCACAATGTGGGCGGGGCGAATGATGTCGGCTCGCTGGCGAATGCGATTCGGAATCGATCGACCTTCAAAATTGCCATCATCACTGATGTCCCAGTACTGAAGCACAGTCTCTGCATCGCCGCTGACTGCGCGACGTACTTCATCAGGGGTCCATGTATAGAACGCGCCTTCTTCGGAATGTCCGTGCTCGTCTAGCGAGTCAGCATCCTCGGCGCTGTAGAAGCCTCCGAGAGAATGGGTGAGGTCGCGAGCGATGTAGGCGATGATCTCGCGAACAACTTGTTCATCGCGAGGTTCTCCAGTGAGTTGCCAACTATGCAAATAGACCCGAGTGAGGAGAGCCTGGTCGTACAGCATTTTTTCAAAGTGCGGGACAAGCCATTGGTTATCAACGCTGTATCGAGAGAAGCCGCCGCCCAAGTGGTCATACATTCCACCGGCAGCCATGGCATCAAGTGACGTGCGCACGAGTGGCAGGAGGGTGGCATCTTTGTTCACGGAGTAGATCCGCATGAGCAAGTCGAGCGCAAACGTTGAAGGGAACTTCGGGGCGCCACCGAATCCGCCCCAGGTGGAATCAAAGTTGGTTCGTAGAGCATCAACGGTCGATGAAATGAGACGAGGAGTGTCGATGTCATCTGCCGGTGCAATGAGAGCAGTGCGTCCAATGGATTCAACGAGGGCATCAACATTCTGTTGCAGTTCGTCACGACGATTCGTCCGGGCATCATCGACTGCATTCATGAGCTTGACAAATGTTTCGCGTGGGTAATACGTGCCGCCGTAGAACGGCTCACCGTCGGGAGTCAGAAAGACCGTCATTGGCCATCCTCCTCGCCCCGTGAGGGCTTGTACGGCATCCATGTACACGGCATCAACGTCCGGACGCTCTTCGCGGTCAACTTTGACATTGATGAACAGAGAGTTCATGACCGCTGCTGTGGCGTCATCTTCAAAACTTTCATGGGCCATGACATGGCACCAATGGCATGCTGAATACCCCACCGACAACAAAATCGGGCGACCCGTGCGGCGAGCCTCTTCAAATGCTTCGTCACCCCACTGATACCAGTGAACGGGGTTGTCTCGATGCTGGCGTAGGTACGGAGACGTTGCGTCGACGAGACGATTTGACACTGTGGTCTATGCGCCCATGGCGTGGTAGCCGCCATCAACGTGAATGACTTCACCAGTAGTTGCGGGGAACCAATCGGACATCAGAGCAAGAACTGTCTTTGCGACGGGAGTGGAGTCAGTGACATCCCACCCCAGAGGTGAACGCTCATCCCAAATGTCTTCGAACTTCTTAAAGCCGGGAATGGATTTCGCAGCCATAGTTTTGATCGGGCCAGCAGCAACAAGATTGCATCGAATGCCTCGTGGGCCGAGGTCTTTTGCGAGATAGCGGTTCGTCGCTTCGAACGCTGCCTTTGCAACACCCATCCAGTTGTAGGCAGGCCATGCAACGGTGTTGTCAAAGTCGAGACCAACAATCGTGGAGCCTGGCTGCATAAGAGGAAGAAATGCATCGGCCATTGTCTTCAAGGAGTAGGCAGAGATCTCCATGGCGATGGCAACGTCACTCCACTGAGCAGCAAGAAAATCATCGCCGAGGCAGATCTCGGGGGCAAAGCCAATGGCATGGAGAACACCGTCTACACGGCCTAAGGAGGCGCGCACTTGTTCACGAACTGATTCGACGTGTGCGGCATTGGTGACATCGAACTCAAAGACCTCTACGGGAGTGTCGAGTTTACGAGCCGTGCGTTGCGTGAGCGAGAGTGCCCGACCAGCGCCGGTGAGCACAATTTCGGCTCCTTCGCGCTGCGCAAGCTGTGCGACTCGAAAGGCGAGCGACGCATCTGTCAACACGCCTGTCACCACAATTTTCTTACCGTCAAGAAGACCCATGCTTATGACCGTAGTTCGGTAGGGGTCTATGTGTAAGGCTCTATCAAATGCGTATTGGAATCCTCGGAGGAACCGGGCCTGCCGGAAGTGCCCTTGGCGCTCGTTTGGCGTCGGTTGGCTATGAAGTCATTATCGGCTCTCGATCGAAGTATCGAGCACTAGAGGCTGTTGACGGCTTGAAGGCCAAGTGGCCTGATCTGAATTTGGCCATCGAGGCCGGGGACAATGAAGCTGCCTCTGCATGTGACGTGGTGGTTCTTGCTACTCCATGGGAAGGCGCAGCTACTACTGCCCAAGAACACATTGGGCTCTTGGCCGGCAAAGTGGTCATCAGCATGGCTAACGCATTGGTGCGAGTCGGTCACGAGTTTCAGCCATTGATGCCTCCACGTGGAAGTGTTGCGGCACACGTTCAGGCAGCAGTGCCAGAGTGTCGTGTTGTCGCTGCATTTCATCACCTTCCTGCAACAGAGTTGGGCCATCTCGGTGATCCGATTGACTCCGACGTTCTCATTTGTTCCGATGACGATGACGCAAAGCGCATCACGATGGAAATCACGGAACGTATTCCTGGCTGCCGTCCACTCGACGCAGGCGAGCTTTCTAATGCAACAGCTATCGAAGCGTTTACCGCAGTTCTGTTGCAGCTCAATGTTCGCTACAAGACACGAGTGGCACCGAAGCTGACTGGAATCAAGAGAGATCCACGGGCGAAGGCCTGATTCCTATGTCCATGAGGTTGTACGACACGGCGCGCCGCGAGGTCGTTCCGTTCACCCCAGGTGAAACTGTCCTCATGTATACGTGCGGTATCACGCCGTACGACGCCACCCATCTTGGTCATGCATCAACGTTCGTGATGTACGACATCGTTCAACGTCGTCTCATCGACCTTGGACACACCGTCAAGTGCGTTCGAAACGTTACAGACGTTGATGATCCGTTGTTTGCGAAAGCTCGTGAACTCGGTGTTCATTATTTGGATCTTGCTGCAGGGGAGGAAGCCCGCTTCAACCGCGACATGGTTGCCCTTAATGCACTTCCAGTGTTCAGCACTCCTCGTGCATCATCTGCCATCACTGATATCCGTAAGTTCATTGGTGAGGTACTCGACCGCGGGTTTGCATATGCGGCCGGCGGCTCGGTGTATTTCGATGTCACCAAGTTCCCGTCCTTTGGTGACGTCTCTCATTACTCCCACGAACAGATGATTGAGTTCGCTCGTCAACGTGGCGGCAACGTTGACGACCCTCACAAGCGCAATCCGTTGGACTTCGTGTTGTGGCATCCGTCTGCCGAGGATGAACCAGCGTGGGACACCGCATGGGGTGCCGGTCGCCCTGGCTGGCACATTGAATGTTCTGCTCTTGCGCTTCGTGAACTGGGCACGACGATTGATCTTCATGGCGGTGGAAGCGACTTGATCTTCCCGCACCATGAATGTGAGCGTGCTCAGTCAGAAGCCGCGACTGGTGAAACCTTTGTGAAGCACTGGATGCATGTTGCGATGGTCTTTAAAGATGGCGAGAAGATGTCAAAGAGCCTTGGCAATCTTGTCTTCGTTGACAAACTCCGCACTGAATGGGATCCACGTTCTATTCGTACTGCGATTATCGAGCACAGCTATCGCAACGAGTGGGAATGGGACGAAGACCTCATGCCACGTAATCATGCGCGTCTTGTCGCCTGGAAGGGTTCTGTTGGCGGAACCGCCTCCGATGTGTTGGAGAACGTTCGTGCATGCCTCGATAATGATCTCGATACGCCAGGAGCAGTTGCGGCAATCGACTCAGCTGCGGCACAGGGTCACGATGTGTCAGCAGCAGCATCGCTTTTAGGCGTTGAACTGGCTGAAGCCGTCGGCCCTAAATAGCCCCTTTTCTTTGCTGGGTCGCATCATCGCGCACCCCGTTCACAGCGTCTCGAATACGGGGTAATGTTCGCTCGAGATGGCTCCGCTCGATACTTCAGATTCTGCAGACATTTCTTCTGCAGCATTGCCAGGAACTGGCAGAGCGCAGCGCCGTGTACGGCGAGTCATTCGGCCAGTACTGAATAGCTTCTGGAAAGTCACTCTCGAGGGATTAGAAAACATCCCCACTGAAGGTCCAGCAATTCTGTGTCCGAATCACATCAGTTTCTTCGACTCGGTTTTCACGATGGTGTACGCCGGACGACAGATCAGTTTCGTTGGCAAAGCCGAGTACATGGATTCATGGAAAACGAAACATCTGTTTCCTGCATTAGGAATGATTCCGATTGATCGCGCGGGTGGTTCAAAAAGTGAAGGTGCATTGATTGCGGCAGAGAATGTTCTTCGCAGGGGAGAACTGTTCGGAATTTATCCAGAAGGAACCCGCAGTCGAGACGGAGTTTTGTATAAAGGCCACACCGGTGCGGCACGACTTGCAGTGAAACTCGGGTGTCCAATTATTCCGGTGGGCATCATCGGTACACGAGAGATTCAACCTCCCGACAAATTCCTGCCGAAAGTTGGCCTGCAGTGCACCGTGAAATTCGGTCAGCCAATTCTTCCGCAGCGCTATCTCGACCGTGGTGACGATCACCTCGTCTTGCGAGAGTTGACCGACGAATTGATGTTTGAGATTCGAGAATTAACGGGCCAGGAGTACAAAAACGTCTACGCCACCAAGAAGGCGGAGTCCTTGCCGACGGAGCAAGCGGTCATTACAGCCTCATAATGAGGGGGTTCTCGCCCCAACCCACTCCGTAGAATGGGGTCCTCATGGCTGATATCTCCGTACTCCTTCCGGACGGGTCCTCCCGTTCGTTGCCACAGGGCTCCAACGTTGCTGATTTGGCGGCATCCATCGGCTCTCGTTTGGCCAAGGCTGCTGTCGCAGGCACCATTAACGGCGTCGAAGTCGACCTCAGTGCTCCTCTGACAAATGGCGTCACGGTGTCTGTGATTACGGACAACAGCGACGAGGGTCGTCACGTGTTGCGCCACTCCACCGCGCATGTTCTTGCGCAAGCTGTCGTTCAGTTATTCCCCGGAGCGCAGTTCTCAATTGGGCCGGCAATCGAAGATGGTTTCTATTACGACTTTGAGTTGCCCGGCGGACGCACGTTCTCTGATGATGATCTCGCTGCGATTGAAACACGGATGCGCGAGATCATGAAGGCCAGCCAGCCGTTTGTTCGTTCTGAGATGTCTGCAGCTGAGGCATTGGTTCTCTTCTCTTCACAGAAGTACAAGTGCGAGATCATCGAACGTGTGACCTCAGGTGCTGCCGACGGTAGTGACGCCGCTGAAGTGGGCGATAGCGACACCATCAGTGTGTATCGCAACACGGATGAGTTTGTCGACCTCTGTCGCGGGCCCCATGTACCGACAACGGCAAAACTTGGTCACTTTGCACTGATGAAAGTTGCGGGCGCGTATTGGCGTGGCAATGAAAAGGGTCCGATGCTGCAGCGCATCTATGGCACCGCGTGGGAATCCGATGCGGCTGTCAAAGAACATCTTCATCGTTTGGAAGAAGCAGGCAAGCGTGATCATCGCCGTCTGGCGAATGAACTAGACCTCTTGTCGTTCCCTACAGAATTGGGTGGCGGACTCGCTGTTTGGCATCCTAAGGGCGCGATTGTTCGCAAACTGATGGAGGACTACAGCCGCCAGCGACATCAAGACGGTGATTACCAATTCGTGTACACGCCACATCTTGCGAATGCGAACCTCTTTGCACAGTCCGGTCACCTTGACTTCTATGCGGACGGTATGTACCCGCCGATGGAAATGGACAACGGCACGTACTACATGAAGCCGATGAACTGTCCGATGCACTGTCTCATTTTCAACAGTCGTCAACGCAGTTATCGCGAATTGCCACTTCGTCTCTTTGAGCTCGGCAATGTGTATCGATATGAGCGTGCGGGCACATTGCACGGACTCTTGCGTATTCGAGGCTTTACGCAAGACGACAGCCATATCTATTGCACCGAAGAGCAGATGGCAGATGAAATCGCTTCTCTTCTCGACTTCATCATGTCGGTACTTCGCCGGTTTGGGTTTGAAGACTTTGAATTCAATCTGTCGACTCGTGATCCTGACAAATCAGTGGGATCCGATGAGATTTGGGAGAAGGCCACTGCTGCACTGAAAGAGGCGCTTGATCGTCACGGAGTGCAGTACAAGATGAAGGAAGGCGATGCCGCCTTCTATGGTCCGAAGATCGATATCGATGTTCGTGACGCAATCGGAAGAAAGTGGCAGTTGAGCACGATTCAATGCGACTTCAACCTTCCAGAACGTTTCGGCCTTGAGTACATCGGTTCAGACGGTGCTCGTCATCGTCCGATCATGTTGCATCGTGCTCTGTTCGGTTCCATTGAGCGATTCTTCGGAGTTCTCATCGAGCATTACGCCGGTGCTTTTCCCACGTGGCTGTCACCGGAACAAGTTCGTGTTCTGCCAGTTGCTTTGGCACATGACGCTTATGCGCAACAGGTTGTTGCTCAATTGAAAGCCGCAGGACTGCGCGTTGACATTGATCATGCTGATGAACAATTGGGTAAGCGCATTCGCAATGCAAAGACAAGCAAGGTGCCTTATGTTCTTGTCGTCGGAGATGACGATGTCGCCAACGGGTCTGTTGGTGTGAACCCGCGTGGTGGCGAAGTAGAGCGTGATGTCAAGGTCACTGAGTTCCTGACACGTATTGCGCACGAAGTTGCTGAAGGGCAATCAGGCGGACAATAAATGTCGCTCGATCAATTATGGAATGGGTGGCGAGCCCAGTATGTGGGGCAGGGGACTGCCGAGACATCAGATGACTCGCAATCTGTCTTCACGCGCATTCTGAACTCTCAGATGTCTGATGAAGAAACACATATCGTTCATCGTTCCGAGCATTCCTTTGTCATCCTGAATGCGTATCCGTATGCCTCGGGACATCTCCTGGTATTGCCATTTCGCGAAGTTGCACATCTCGAAGATCTTGAAATTGATGAAGCCCGTGATCTGTGGGCAAACGTCACGAATGCAACGGTGGCATTAAAGATGTCGCATACGCCTGATGCACTGAACGTAGGAATCAACCTCGGAGCAGCTGCAGGTGGCAGTATTGCTCGTCACCTGCATGTGCACGTTGTTCCCCGATGGAATGGGGATTCAAACTTCATGACATCGGTGGCAGATACTCGCACCATTCCAGAACCACTCTCGCTCACGGCATCAAAAGTTCGTGCTGCATGGCCCAAGGGGGACCAATGACCGACGATATTCGTGACGAACTTCCTGAAGATTTGAATGCGGTTGACAATGTCGCCGCTTATGACTTTCCGGATAACAGCCGCCGACGTATCCCTGGCATCCTGTACGGCGTTGTTGCACTCCTGTGCTTACTTGCCTGGCAACTCGGCACATCGAATGATTCAGTCTTGGTGAACCGTGGACTGTTGTTTGGTGCGTGTCTTCTCGGGGCAATGGCAATTATCAGCTTTAGTAGTGGCTGGCGGATGACAATTGATGAATCTGAAGCCCTTGTTCGAGCCACTCGAAAAGTCGGATTCCCTGTGGGTCATGCTTCGGCTCAGCAGGTATGGCGTGGTCTGCGTAGTCGCCCCACATGGCGCATCTTTTGCTACAGCGTGGAAGAGCCACCTCGTCAGCGTGGATTAGTGCTGGTGGATGCAGTGAATGGAGACATCGTTGAATGTCTCGTTGAAGAAAACCCCGACGCTGAATCCGCTCCCGAGTCGTCTGCACGGGACTAGCGTTCACTCAATGTTTGATGGCAGATTCAGAACGCCTATTGAAAAGGCTGTACGTCCAGTGGGCATGTTGTTGCGCCGCACTGGCATGTCTCCTGACCATCTCACTGTTCTCGGCATCCTTTTTGCCATTGCTGCAGCCTCTGCGATTGGTAATGGCGCGTTACAGGGTGGCCTTGCTTTGGTCATTCTTGCTGCCTTGCCCGACATGTTGGACGGAGCATTAGCGAAAGCATCAAATACTGCGAGTCAGCGCGGAGCATTTTTCGACTCCGTTGTTGATCGTGTAACCGACTCTGTCCTTTTCGGTGGAGTGGCGTGGTTCTTTGCATCGGAGAAGTCGCCTCATCTTGCACTCCTGCCGATGGCCATCATGGGTGTGTCGTCACTGATCTCGTATGAGCGAGCAAAGGCCGAGGCACTGGGTCTCTATGCCAAGGGCGGCCTGATGGAGCGTGCAGAACGAATCATCGTTTTGTGTATTGGTCTATTGTTCGACTCGCTGCTTGTCCCCATTTTGTGGATCATGCTCGCATTGACGGTGATCACTGCAATTCAGCGATTTGTTCAGGTGTGGCGTCAAGCGGAAGTCTCCTCGACGACTCAAGCAAAGAGAGATGTGCGCACAGTTCGACGTATGTCTCGTCAAAGTGCTCGTGCATCACGACGCCAACTGTCGGTCGTATCGCGACAGCGCAAGCGTCAACGCAATGGCTAGTCCCTTTGACGAGCTCACTGACTCGTTGACAGTGAGTGGGTACAAATTGGGTTCACTCATTGCCAGAGTGACTCCAGGACCTGTCGCGCAAGGTGCAGCGGCGTTGCTTGCTCCAGGAATTGCATTGTCGTTACGTAGTAAGCGGCTCATGGTGGAGCGTCACCTGCAACGTGTGAATCCTGCTCTCAAAGGCTTGTCGTTGCGCCGTGCATCGCAACAGGCCTTCGACAGCTACATGAGGTATTACACGGAGAGTTTCCGCTTACCGAATCTGTCAAAGAAACATGTTGATCGCTGTTTCAGCGCTGATGGCTTCCACTACATTGAAGAAGCGTTGGAGAAGGGCAATGGCGCAATTCTTGCGTTACCGCATCTCGGAGGCTGGGAGTGGGCAGGACGATGGATGGCTGATCGTGGTCATCGCATGACTGTGATTGTGGAGCCACTGAATCCACCAGAGTTATTTGAGTGGTTTACGAAACTGCGAAGCGACTTGGGAATGAATGTTGTTCCACTTGGTCCTGCTGCGGCCCCTGCAATTCTTGGTGCACTCAAGCGCAATGAAATTGTTTGCTTGTTGTCTGACAGAGACATTCAGGGCGGCGGGATCGAAGTGGATTTCTTTGGGGAGAAGACAACTCTTCCCGCTGGACCAGCGATGTTAGGAATCAGAGGGAACACAGCAGTGCTTCCAGTTGCAACGTATTTCACGAGTTCCGTGGATGGTCACCATGCTGTGATTCGTCCACCGTTACCGCTGGATAGAGAAGGAAAACTTCGCACCGCGATTACCGCCGGAACACAAGCACTCGCCGTGGAACTAGAAGGCTTGATTCGTCGTGCTCCGGAACAATGGCATTTGTTTCAGCCGAATTGGCCAAGTGACCCTGGCTACGGCGACCACTTTGTTTAACGAGAGAAAATTCGTTTAACGAGAGAGAAATGCCTGTGCACTGGTGAGCGCATCTGGCACAACTGAATACCAGAGCCATGTCCCTTCGCGGCGAGATTCCACGAGTCCTGCTTCGCGAAGCACCTTGAGATGATGACTAATCGTTGGTTGGCTGCGTTCGAGTGGCTCAACAAGATCACAGGAGCACACTCCATTGCTGCCGGCGCGCCATACGAGATCAAATAGGCGCAGTCGCACTGGGTCGGAGAGTGCGGCAAAACCAACGGCTAGTTCTTCTGCCGAAGAATCCGTTAACGGTCTCTTGGTCAGGGGAATCGACTTTGCAGATGCCATGCCTCCACCATACATTGACAACCATCAATGTGCTGGATATATTGACGACTATCTAATTATCTGATGTGCGCGCATTGTCGTGCTCGTTCATCGAAGAGGAGTCCCCATGTCACGCGTTCAGCTTGCACTCAATGTCGGCAATATAGAAGAAGCGATTTCTTTCTACAGCAAGATGTTTGGTGTCGGACCAGCAAAAGTGCGTGAAGGATACGCCAATTTCTCCATTGAGAACCCACCACTCAAGTTGGTTCTGATTGAAGGTCATGGTGACGCTGGCACGTTAAACCATGTGGGCGTTGAAGTCGAAGACACCGAGCAGGTGGCAGCAAAGATGGAACATGCAGTCAATGTGGGATTACCCATTGAACTGCAAGAGAGCACCACATGTTGTTTCGCAGTGCAAGACAAAGTGTGGATTAAGGGCGGGGAGTTGCCATGGGAGTGGTACACAGTCTTGGCTGACGCTCCGCAAGACACATCGCTCAAGCCCATGCCCATCATCCTGGGTGTTCCTGATACCGGCAGTTGCTGCGGACCTGAGGGTTGCAGTTGAATTCACGTCGCTTCGGTGCGGAGTTCTTGGGCACTGCTCTTTTGGTGATGTCGGTCGTGGGCTCGGGCATCATGGCCCAAAACCTCACATCAGATGTAGGAGTGCAGTTGCTTGCTAATGCAATTGCAACGGGTGGTGCACTGTTTGGACTCATCACCATTTTCGGGCCCATCTCTGGCGCTTCCTTTAACCCTGTTGTCACAGTCGTCGGACATTTCCTTGATGGCAAGTCATCGTGGTCCTCAGTGGCATCCGACATTGTTGCGCAGTTTTCTGGCGCCGTCGTTGGGTGCGTTATCGCAAATGTGATGTTTGCCCATCCGTTTATTGAAAAGTCAATGAAGATTCGCGAGGGTGGTCCCACGTGGTTCTCAGAAGTCGTGGCAACGGTCGGACTCTTGTTGATTATCTGGGGTGGCACACATGCGCGTGCAAATGTTGCCGCTCTTGTTGCTGCGTGGATCACTGGTGCGTATTGGTTTACTTCGTCAACAAGTATCGCGAACCCTGCAGTGGGCTTTGGTCGTATGTTCTCAGATTCCTTTGCAGGAATCGCGCCTCAGTCGTGGCCAATGTTCGCTCTGATGCAAATCATCGGTGGGCTTGTTGGCTTTGTCCTCATCACAACGTTGTGGCCATCGAAAGGTACTGACTAATGCCCGGAGTTCTTTTCCTGTGCATTCATAATGCTGGTCGCTCGCAGATGGCTGCGGGTTTTGCCCGCAGTCTTTCCGGCGACAAAGTACTGATTCTCTCTGGTGGTTCTGAACCAGCGGAACATGTGAATCCCGTTGCAATCGAAGTGATGAACGAAGTGGGCGTTGATATTGCGGGCTATGTCCCACAGAAATTCAACGATGAACTTCTCAAGTCTGTGGACGTCATTGTCACGATGGGCTGTGGAGACACATGCCCGTATATCCCTGGCAAGAAATACATTGACTGGCCACTGGACGACCCGAAAGGTCAGCCGCTTGATGTTGTGAGACGAATCCGTGATGAGATTCGATCACACGTCGAAGAACTGTTGTCTCAGTTGTAGGTTTCGAACAGTTCGGCAATTGCTTTTGCCTGGCCGCCTGTTGTCGAAGACATCACCGCAATGGGCATGACGCCTGCGTTGGCCCAATCGGCAAGACGTTCACGAACATGAGATGCTGACCCGCTGATGGTGCAGTCATCAAGCCATTCGTTTGTCATGAGTCCGGTCAGTGCTTCTTTGTTGCCAGCGTTGAGTGCTTCCTCGATGGAATCCATCTCGTTGTTGTATCCAGCAGCGCGCCAGTAGTTGCGGTAGTTCGGCAGTGAGACGTATCCGGTGAGAGTGCGACGGTTGATAGCGCGTGCAGCTTCGATGTCGTCGTCGATAACTGTCGGGATCATGTTGGAGAGGAAAAAATCATCCCGCACCGCTGTCGGTACTTCTCCGAGTTGTGTTGCCATGTGGCTGAGGGATGCGTTTGCCCAAATCGCACCCTCTGAGATTTCACTTGCGAGCTCCAGCATCTTGTTGCGGAGAGTGGCCAAATAGATCGGGGGAAGTTGACCACCAAAACGCTCATTCGTGCGCATTGCTGCTACGTAGTTCTTGATGTCGGACAATGGCTTTCCAGTCTCAACGCCGAGACGTTGAGTGACGGGACCATGGCTGACGCCGATGCCATAGCGGAATCGCCCGTTCGACATTTCGTTGATATGGGCAACTGTGTTCGCAGCTTCCACTGGGTGGCTGTAGTAAATCGGCTGGATCGAGGTCCAGTAGTTGATGCGCGATGTCACGTGCGCCAATGAGACGCAGAGCCCCATGGTGCCGCCAAGGCTGGGGCATGCAAGACCGCTGAATCCACGGTTTTCGGCCTCGACGGCTAAATCGAGGATGGCGCGACGCTTATTTGGTGTCGCGACAACGGAGAGGGCGGGACGGAAGGACTTATCAACCTGAGTCATTCCCGTAACCTAGTCGCATGTTGAGAATTGGAATGGTGAGCCCGTACAGCCTCACAATTCCAGGGGGAGTGCAGCAGCAGGTTTTGGGCCTCGCTCGGGCATTGCGAGAAAAGGGGCACGAGGTTCGTGTTCTTGGTCCATGTGACGGTCCACCTCCCGATTCATTCGTGACGCCGTTGGGCAACAGTCTTCCGACAGCCATCAACGGCTCGGTGGCGCCCGTGGCACCCGATGCATCTGCTGCTTTCCGCACTATCCGAGCTCTCAATGACGAAGCCTTTGACGTGCTCCATGTGCATGAGCCTCTTGTCCCCGGTCCCACCTTGACCGCAGTTCTCGTCAAGCTTGCGCCAATTGTTGCAACCTTCCATTCGGCGGGGGAATCAGGGGCGTACAAGACGTTCCAGAAGCTGGGCCGTCCAATTGCGCGACGCATTGATGTGCGAGTTGCTGTCTCTGCGGATGCTGTTGAACTTGCTCAGCGCTACATCGGTGGTGAATACGAAATTCTCTTCAACGGCATCGATCTTGAGGCCTACAGCGGTCCGATTGTGGAACAGCGAGATAACGCAATTTTCTTCTGCGGGCGTCATGAACCACGAAAAGGTCTTGGCGTGCTGCTGGAGGCTGTGTCGCTGATGCCGGGGGATGTTCGATTATGGATCGCATCCGATGGACCAGAAACAGAGCACTTACAAGATCAGTACAAGAATGACCAGCGCATTGAATGGCTCGGTCGAATTTCTGATGCAGAAAAGATTGACCGTCTTCGTCGAGCGTCTCTGTTCTGTGCGCCGTCACTGCGTGGTGAATCGTTCGGCATCGTGTTGCTCGAGGCAATGGCTGCTGGCACTCCGGTTGTTTCCACTGATATCGATGGGTATCGCAATGTTGCAACCGATGGTGAAAATGCTTTGTTAGTGGAACCAGGTAATGCAAAGGCTCTTGCATCTGCAATGTCTCGAATTGTTGCTGATCCTCGTTTAGCAATTCGTTTGACAACCGCAGGACGTATTCACGCACAGTCCTATTCGCTCGACGCATTAGCTGACCATTACGTACTGTTGTACGAGAAGGCGCTCGGTATGGAAGCCGACAACATCACGAAGATTGAGCTACCTCGTATGCTGAAGCGCTTCGAAGGACGCTTTTTGAGAAGAAATCGACTTGGAGGGTCCGACCAATAGGTCGGCACGGAAGGAACTATGAATCAGCGACAGTGGATTCCCATTGAAGAGTCAGCAGCACCGAATTTGGCTCGCATTAAGAAACTTGAGTGGGTGATTACAGCAGTAGGGACGCTTCTCTTTCTGCTGATTGGTTTAGCCGTCGGGCAGCCTCTGCTTGCCGTGCTCGGTTTGGCAGTATTCGGCACATTTGCATGGGCGATTGGACGAAACGCAGAAGAGAACATTCTTGCGGAACTGTCGTTGACGACTGCAGATGAAAATGACCATGCGCGTCTCTTCAACGTTGTGGAAGGTCTTCGTATGAGTAGTGGCGACCATCGTCCTGCGATGTACGTCACGCCATCAGATTTTCCTCTTGCATTCGCGATTTCAGAAGCAGGTTCTGATGGAAACATCGTTGTCTCTGACGGTTTCTTGCGTGTGATGGATCGAGTAGAAACTGAGGCAGTTGTCTCTCATCTGTTGTGGCGCATCAGGTCAGGCGATGCTGCACTGACGGCGTACCTCATCTCGTTTCATTCGCTGATGTCTCGAGTCGGTCTTTCTCGTCTTGCACAGAAAGTTGTTGACCGATCTGTTGATGCTCGTGCGCTCATCTGGGCAGATATTTCTGCATGTCAAGCCACCCGTTATCCACCTGCATTGATCTCTGCGCTAGAAAAATGTGCACAGTTTCAAGAGGCTATTTCCGTTGGTGTTGCTGCTCCATTCTGTTTTGCACTGCCAGAGAGCACATTGAATGACGCAGATTCAGCATCAAGAGTTCCTAATGTTGTCTTTGCCCGTCCGTCGTTAGCGGAACGCATTGCTGTTCTCAAGGAGATTTGAAATGTCTAGAAATCGTCGCCCCATTATTCGTTTGGCTGCAGCAGCCCTGGCTGTTGCTGTTCTTGCAGCATGTGGTGGTGGAGGATCTTCTTCAGACACCTCTTCAGCAGATGGATCAAATCCAGCAGTCCCCGGACAAGGCGATGGTGTGAACTACCCATTGTCAGGTTTGCCCATTGAAGACAAAGCAGCGGCAGCTCGTCCAGCACTCACAGCAAAGATCGATAATCATCCTGCAGCACGTCCTCAGACTGGTTTGAATAAAGCAGACATCGTTTTTGAAGAGAACGTGGAAGCGCTGACACGTTTTGCAGCCGTGTTCCATAGCCAAGGCAGCGACCCAGTCGGACCATTGCGCAGCGGCCGCACACAAGACATCGACATCTTGGGCTCTTTCAATAAGCCTCTCTTCGCTTGGAGCGGTGGCAACTATCGAGTGACTCGTGCGATTAGCAATAGTGATTTGGTCAACGTTGGATACAGCGCTTCGCGTGGCAAGGGCGGTTACTACCGCGCCAAGGACAAGAAGATTCCGCACAACTTGTATGCCAAGACGACAGACCTGTGGACATTGGCTCCGAAAGAAGCTGTGCCACCACAGCCGCAGTTCACTTATCGCGGAAGCAGCGATGCAAAGCCTGCAACGTCCACTGCTGTTGATGGTGCAAAGGTGTCGATGTACAACGTGAAGGTGTATTGGAAGTGGGATGCGGCAACCAGCAACTTCGTTCGTTTCACCGAAAATCTCAAGCGTGAACTTGAGCCCCACATGGCTGACGATGGTCAGGTGAACACAAAGAATGTTCTCGTTCTCTATGTCACCTACGTACGCAGCAAGGCTGACCGCAAGAGCCCGAACGCTTTGACTGTGGGTAAGGGAACTGGCTTTGTCATGACCGACGGTGGACTCATTCCCATTAACTGGGTACGACCAAATCGTCTTGTTCCTTTCACATTGACTGATGCAAATGGGGCAGTCGTACGTATGACACCAGGACGTACATGGGTCGAGCTGGCATGGAAGAACTCCTTGGCTCCAGTCGGACCCGGAATTGACCCGAAGACGGTCAAGTTCCCCGCAGTCTGACGAACGTCTCACTTATTCAGTGGCAGGAGGGCATGGTGCCCTCTGTAGCCTGCTTACCATGACCTCAACGAACGGATCCTCTGTCGGCACCCAGCGCGTGAAGCGTGGCTTGGCTGAGATGTTGAAGGGTGGCGTCATCATGGACGTCGTCAATGCAGAGCAAGCAAAGATTGCAGAAGATGCCGGCGCATGTGCCGTCATGGCTCTCGAGCGTGTTCCAGCAGACATTCGCCGTGATGGTGGAGTCGCTCGCATGAGTGATCCTGAAATGATCGAGGGCATCAAGGCTGCGGTCACTATTCCTGTGATGGCCAAGGTTCGTATCGGCCACTTCGTGGAGGCACAGATTCTCGAAGCCCTCGGCGTTGACTTCATCGATGAGTCTGAAGTGCTGACCCCTGCAGACGAAACACATCACATCGACAAGTTTGGATTCACAGTTCCATTCGTGTGCGGAGCAACAAATCTTGGTGAAGCACTTCGTCGCGTCTCAGAAGGCGCATGCATGATTCGCTCGAAGGGTGAGGCCGGAACCGGCAACATCGTGGAAGCTGTCCGTCACCTTCGCAATATCTTTGGCGATATCCGCAAGATCACCCAGGCTGACAACGCGGAGTTGTTCCAGTGGGCAAAGACATTGCAGGCACCTCTTGGTCTTGTGCAAGAAATTGCAGAGACAGGCAAGTTCCCTGTGCCCATTTTCTGCGCCGGTGGCATCGCCACTCCTGCAGACGCGGCACTCGCAATGCAATTAGGCGGCGAAGCAGTATTCGTTGGTTCGGGCATCTTCAAGAGCGATGATCCAGCGCCACGTGCGAAGGCAATTGTTGAAGCAACCACTCACTTCCGTGATGCACAGGTTCTTGCACGAGTCAGCCGTGGCCTTGGTGCCCCGATGACCGGTATCGCAATGGACGAGATCAACGGAACTCAGCGCTTCGCTGAGCGCGGTTGGTAAGTAGTACCCATTCGCATGGATTCGAGGCCTCCGGGTGAACCCCGTCGTTGGAGTACTTGCTCTCCAAGGAGCATTCGCAGCACACGCTGAGTGTGTTGCTTCCCTTGGCGTCTCTGTTCGGGAAGTACGCACCCCAGAACAGCTCGAACATGTTGATGCGCTGGTGATGCCAGGAGGCGAATCCAGCACGATGTCACAGCTGCTGTTGTCTTCGGGTCTCTTTGATGCAATTGCAGAGCGCATTGCAAGTGGCATGCCCGCCTTTGGCACATGTGCCGGAATGATTCTGTTGGCATCCGAAGTGCTTGATGGTCGCCCCGACCAGCGCAGTTTCGGAGCGATCGACATTTCGGTTCGGCGCAATGCTTTCGGCCGACAGATTGATTCTTTTGAGACTGCAATCGACACGCCGTTTGGGGAATTCCACGGTGTTTTCATTCGTGCACCGCGCATTGAGCGCACGGGGGCGGCTGTAGAAGTCATCGGTCGACTCGGTGATGAGCCAGTATTGGTGCGTCAAGGCAATGTGCTGGCGGCATCTTTCCATCCTGAGTTGGCGGGCGATGCTCGTCTACACGAATACTTTGTAACAACCATGACAACTGCGAGAAAGGTGTAACCGATGTCCGGTCACTCCAAATGGGCAACTATTAAGCACAAGAAGGGCGCAGCCGACAAGGCACGCGGAAAACTCTTCGCGAAACTTGCGCGTCAGATTGAAGTAGCAGCTCGTGCTGGTGGTGGCGACGTTGACTCCAACGCGGCACTGCGCACCATGGTGTTGAAGGCGAAAGCCGGTCAGATGACAAAGGACGCCATCGATCGCGCGATTAAGCGCGGCATCGGTGAAAACGATGGCGCGAACTACGAAACGATTATGTACGAGGGATACGCACCAGGTGGTGTGGCCATGCTTGTCGACACGCTCACTGACAATCGCAATCGCACTGCATCTGATGTGCGCACAGCCTTCAGCAAGTTTGGTGGTTCTTTGGCAGAGCCCGGGGCAGTGGGTTGGCAGTTCTCACGTCGCGGTGTTGTTCTCGTGGACGGATCTCTCGATGAAGACACTGTGATGTCGGCTGCACTGGAAGCAGGCGCTGAAGACATCGAGCGTGACGGAGATTCCTGGCGAGTGTTGACGGACTCTTCGGTTGTCTACGACGTGAAAGATGCCCTTGAAGCAGCTGGTATTGCTGTGCAGAGTGCTGAATCAACAATGGTGTCGTCCACATCTATCGAGGTCACCGACATTGAGGACGCAAAACAAATTTTGCGAATCATGGACATGTTGGAGGACAATGATGACGTGCAAGATGTGTATGCGAACTTTGATATTGACGACGCTTTAATGCAGGAGCTTGGCTGATGGCTATCGCAGTAGGGGACCTCGCTCCCGATTTCACACTTCCTGGCACTGGTGGCCGCGAATACACGTTGTCCTCGTATCGGGGTCAGCCTGTTGTTTTGGTGTTCTACCCAGGTGATGACACACCTGTCTGCACGAAGCAATTGAATTCCTATAACAACGAACTCTCTGCTTTCGACACCGTGGGTGCGCAAGTACTTGCTGTCTCTGCCCAGGATGTCTCTAGTCATGAAGAGTTTGCATCCAAGCACGGATTCAAGTTTCCGCTCCTCGCTGATACCGACAAGACGGTGGCTGGGCTCTTTGGCACGGTGGGTCCATTGGGATATCCGCGACGCAGCGTCTTTGTGATCGATGCAGATGGGGTCATTCGCTATGCCCACAAGGCCATTGCCGGCCTGACTTTTAGGCCCGTCGAAGAGCTTGTCGCAGCTGTCGAGGCTGCTCGCTGAAGTTCCGCCCTTCGGCCAAAGGCCTCGGGTAACATAGAACATATGTTCGCTCAAGTGGTCCTCGGGGTCGATCCCGGTCTTACCCGTTGTGGGTATGCGGTGCTGGGCATGAATTCTTCTCAGGACATCAAAGCCCTTGCCATTGGTGTGCTTCGGACCCCTCCTTCAGCAGCACTTCATGACCGTCTTGCTGAGATTCATCGCGAGGTGGAAGGTCTGTTGTCCGACTTCAAGCCACATGCTGTTGCTATCGAGCAAGTGTTCTTTCAGAACAACGTTCGCACTGCCATGGGGGTTGGCCAAGCCAGTGGCATCGTGTTGGCTCTTGCTGCTCGTGCCGGATGTGATGTTGCTCAGTACACCCCATCGCAGGTGAAGAACACGGTTGCCGGATGGGGTGGTGCCACCAAAGAACAGATTGGTCTGATGGTGCAGCAACGTCTTCGTCTTGAGGCAGTACCTCAGCCTGCCGACGCAGCTGATGCAGCTGCCATTGCGCTGTGTCATTGCTCTATCGCACCGTTCATCGCATCGCGAGATGCGGCTATTGCTCGGAGCATTCGATGATTGGCAGTTTGCGGGGAATCGTCCTTGAACGTTTCGTTCCTTCCACGGTTCTTCTGGAAGTTGCCGGCGTTGGGTACTTATGCAATGTCACAACCGCAACGTTTGGTGAATGTGAACCGACAGTTCCGGTGTTCTTTCATATCCATCAACACATCCGTGAAGATGCACATACCTTGTTTGCGTTCACCTCGCGTGTTGAAAGAGACACTTTCAACATTTTGATTGCGACACATGGCATTGGTCCATCAATGGCGATGGCAATTCTTTCTACCTACGCACCGACTGCGCTCATTGGCATCGTGGGGTCGGGCGATACTGCGGCTCTCACCGTTGTTCCTGGTGTTGGTAAGAAAACTGCCGAACGCCTGATGGTGGAATTGAAGTCACGTTTGAATATTGATGGGATCACAAGCGGAGACCCCATTGATTCTGTGCAATCGGCTGCTGCAGATGTTCGTGAAGCATTGACTGCATTGGGGTACGGAACTGAAGAGATTCGCGACACCATGCGCCAATTGAATACTGCTGATGATTCTGAATCCATGTTGCGTGATGCCCTGGCTTTGTTAGGGGCACGTCGTGCGGGATGAGTTTTTAGATCCAGCCTTGGCGTCAGATCATGAAGTGTCTGATGAAGTCAGTTTGCGTCCACGAGAGCTCGACGAATTCGTGGGGCAGCGAGAGCTGAAAGAACATCTCGACATTGTTTTGGGTGCAGCAAAACAACGCGGGCA
>JAJTFJ010000024.1 GCA_021298435.1 Ilumatobacteraceae bacterium | reverse complement strand
CCACAGACCTCGCAGTGCGCGTGAAGGCAGTGATGGATATTGAACGACATGACTTGGTGGACCGTGGAGCACTTCACCGCGTTCGTGATGCGGCCCGCGACATTGCACGCCGCAGCAGTATCGACACCAACGCCCATTGCAGTGCCGACATGGTCGACACGTTGTGCGGCGCAGTGCTGCTGTCGGCGTATCCGGATCGATTTGCGATGCGACGCTCCTCTGCTGGTCTGTTTGTGATGCGCGGCGGTGGCGGCGTGAACATGGACGCGAAAGATTCCATTGCTCGCGAGCAATTCATTGTGGCTGCCGACATTGATGCACAACGCAATGTCTCACGCGTTCGGCGCGCAGCTGCGGTGGACCTCGAACTGATTGCGCCGGTGCTGGGCGACGATGTTGAAGTTGAGTCATACCTGATGTGGGATAAAGGACGCGATGATCTTGTGCAGCGCGTTGTCCGCAAGGTCGGCAGTATTCGTATCGACGAGCGCGACCTCACGCCTGTTGCTGGCGACGAGACAACCGAAGCGTTGCTCGAGCGCGTGAAAGCCACCAGCATGGCGGTGCTGGGTGGTGGCGCTGCAACACAGTTCCGTCAACGCATTTCATTCCTTCGTCATCACATCGGCGAAGAATGGCCCGATACGTCCAACGCGCGCCTCATGGCCACGATGAATGAATGGCTCTTGCCATATCTGGCGGGAGCAACAGGCAAAGCCGACCTTTCAGGCGTTGACCTCACGATGGTGCTGCAATCAAACCTTGGTTGGGACAAGAGTTCCACGATGGAGTCACTCGCACCAGCGAAGTATGAACCTCCCCGTGGTCGCCCTGTTGACATCAACTACGCCGACCCTGCGTCGCCCACGATTGCCATCCGTGTGCAACATCTCTTTGGTGTCACCACGCATCCCTCAGTGTTGAATGGCACTGTTCCGCTGCGTATTCAATTGCTCTCCCCGGCTGACCGACCCATTCAGATCACTGCCGACCTCCCGAACTTCTGGACGGGCAGTTGGGCCGATGTGCGCAAAGACATGGCAGGTCGATACCCGAAGCACGACTGGCCCATCGACCCCAGCGCCTAGGGCGTTACAGACGCCACCACAGGCGCATACGGCTGGAACACGGGCTGCGCTCTAGCCTTGCGGTATGCCAGATTTCGCGTTTACAGAGATCCTTCCTCTTGGCCCTGACACCACCGAATATCGGTTGATCAGCACCGAGGGCGTGTCACAGGTGGAAACACCTTTGGGCACTTTCTTGAAGGTGGAGCCAGAGGCCATCACACTTCTCACAGAGACAGCAATGCGCGACATTGCACACCTTTTGCGCAGTGATCACTTGCAGCAACTCAACAACATTCTCAAGGATCCTGAAGCGAGCCCGAACGATAAGTTCGTTGCACTCGACCTTCTGAAGAACGCCAGCATTGCAGCGGGTGGCGTGTTGCCCATGTGTCAAGACACCGGCACTGCAATCGTGAAGGCCAAGAAGGGCCAGTTCGTGATGTCGGGTGGCAACGACGAAGAAGCGATTGCTCACGGCGTTTTCAATACGTACCAAACAAGCAACCTTCGCTACAGCCAGATGGCACCCATCTCGATGTACGAAGAGAAGAACACCGGCAACAACCTTCCTGCAGAAATCAAGATCAGTGCAGTGGAGGGCGACGCCTACAAGTTTCTCTTCATGGCAAAGGGTGGTGGCTCTGCCAACAAGAGCTACCTCTTCCAGGAGACAAAGGCATTGCTCAACGAGAAGACACTTCTTCCGTGGATCTTTGAGAAGTTGATCAGCTTGGGCACCGCAGCGTGTCCTCCGTATCACCTTGCAGTTGTGATTGGTGGAACTTCAGCAGAGCAGGCAGTGGAAACAGCAAAGCTTGCGAGCACGCATTACCTCGATTCATTGCCCACACAAGGAAGTGACCTTGGCAATGGTTTCCGCGACATTGAACTCGAAGCAAAAGTTCTGAAGCTGTCACAAGACACTGGCATTGGCGCACAGTTCGGCGGCAAGTACTTCTGCCACGACGTGCGTGTGATTCGTTTGCCCCGTCATGGTGCAAGCTGCCCCGTTGCATTTGCCGTGTCTTGTAGCGCAGACCGTCAGGCCTTAGGCAAGATCACAAAAGATGGCATCTTCATCGAAGCTCTCGAAACTGATCCAGCACGTTTCCTTCCCGAAGTCACACACGATGATCTCAGCGATGAAGTCGTGCACATTGATCTCAATCAGCCCATGGACCAGATTCGCGCAACACTGAGCCAGTACCCGGTGAAGACTCGCGTGATGCTTACAGGGCCCGTTGTGGTTGCTCGCGATATCGCTCATGCCAAGTTGAAAGAGCGTCTCGATGCTGGCCAAGGAATGCCGCAATACATGAAGGACCACGCGGTGTATTACGCAGGTCCTGCAAAGACTCCAGAGGGAATGGCATCCGGTTCATTCGGACCCACCACTGCAGGCCGCATGGACAGCTACGTGGAAGATTTCCAAGCAGCGGGCGGTTCGTTCATCATGCTCGCGAAGGGCAACCGTTCACGCCAGGTCACCGAAGCGTGTAACGCTCATGGTGGTTTCTACTTGGGTTCCATCGGTGGTCCAGCTGCACGCTTGGCGCAAGACTGCATCACCAAAGTGGAAGTGCTCGAGTACCCAGAACTGGGCATGGAAGCTGTGTGGAAGATTGAAGTGCAGGACTTCCCTGCCTTCATCGTTGTTGACGACAAGGGCAATGACTTCTTTGACCAGGTCGGCGGAACGGGCACACCCGTCCACCTCCACAAATAGCTAGAGCCACTTCTTTCGCTTGTAATAGATGAACTGCGCAGCAGCAATGGCAGCAAGTCCACCTGCGTTGACCATCCATGCCCAGTCTGTGTCACTCCATGGATTGTCATTGAAATTCTGTCCAAAGAAACCGACAACCAGTGCTGGAAGCAGCAAGATACTGGCCAAAGATCCAAGCCTCAATTGTGCTTCCGTCTGTCGCTGATTCTCGATTGATTCCAATCGGTCAAAAATCAATCGAACTTCGTCTTCAAGATCAGCACGTTGCGCTTTCAAGCTTCGTGATCTCATCAATAAGTCATTGATAGAGATCTGCTGATTTTGGGAGAACAAAACGCCTGATCCCTCACCAACAACATCCAGCTGGTCAAGAACGAACAGAACATTCTTTGTCTCTTCAACAGTGGTGTTCATCGAAAGAATCTCGAACTTCAACAACGAGACCTTCTGATATCTCTCAGCGATGTCGGCTGACGACTCAGAGAGACCATCCAGATTGAAGAGCTCACTCTCAAGTTCTTCTAACTCCAGATTGGCATGACCATGGAGATCAGTGAGCACATTCTCAAGATCCTCAATCACCACAGTGGCAATTCTGACGATGCAATCTCCAGGAGCACTTTCAGAATTTTCCTCTGAGGAAGTAAACGAGATTCTCTGAGAGAGCGAAAGTCGCCTCTCCGCATCCGTCTCATCAACACCCCACACGACGGTCAGGGCCATTGATGCGTTCGCAACAAAGTGAATATTGAAATACTCACTCTTCGCATCCTCAACATCTGTTGGGCTCGCTAACACTCCATACACATACGAGTCATGCATTTCGATTTTTGGAAATGGTTCAGTTCTGAGACGGACGTCGCTATTTGATAGCCCTCTCCGCGCGACATCGTGAAGTTTCCCGCTCGCACACGATGACTCAAAAAGTTGAAAGGCATTATCCAACTCAGCCTGAGTCGGATGAACAAGCTGAATGATCTTCTGCATGTCCGAGCCCAAGAACTATTCGGCTTCGACGAATCCGGGCCAGTTACCCATGTATGTGATGAAGGTGTCGCTGAGACCCTCTTCGCGCAATGTCGCACGAGGAACAGGCAATTCACGCATCACGAACTTCGGGTTATTGCGAGTCTGCAATGGGAAATCGTGATTCGTCACAGCTGCACGACCAACAGCCACCATGTCGGCGCCTGCATCAATGCACTTCTGCATGTCTTCCGCTGAGTAGAGCTTGCCGGCGACTGCCAACTTCACATCTCCACGCTCAAGGTTCGCAAAGATGTCGATGAGGCGCTGGTCAGCGAAATCTTCGTCGGCACCCAACTTGAAGCAATCCCAGAGAGACATGTCAATCATGTCGACATTGCCTTCCTTCACGAGACGCTTGTACACCTGGACGATGTCCGATGTCTTCATGCCGAAGCGCTCTGGCGAGAGACGCACTGCAATGTGGAAATCTTCGCCACAGCAATCACGAATGCCAGCAACAACGTTGAACAACACGCGAGCGCGGTTCTCTAACGTGCCGCCGAACTTGTCGCGGCGCTTGTTGAGTTCTTCGTTAAGGAACTGACAGATGAGGTAGTCATGTGCTCCGTGAAGCTCCACACCTTGAAAGCCAGCCTTTTGTGCGCGAATAGCTGCAGAGATGAAGTCTTCAATGACTTGTTCCACTTCTGCAGTCGTCATGGCACGAGCACCCATCTTCTCGTCAGCACTTGAGCTCACGGGGTCTGTACCAATGAGTTCCTTTGGCGAGCGACGGCCGGCGTGATGCAACTGAACGATTGCGAGCGAATCATGCTGCTTGATGCCTTCGGCCAAACGTGCAAGACCTGGAATATGCATGTCGTCGAAACAACCCAGCTGACCAGGGAAACCCTGACCCACTTCCTGCACATGAGACGCACATGTCATCGTGAGACCAAAGCCACCCTCTGCACGCATCGTCAGCCAGCGATATTCCTCGTCGGAGAGAACACCATCTGCAGCACTTTGCGAGTTCGTCAGCGGCGCCAACATGAATCGGTTCTTCAATGAAGGACCGTGGGCGAATGTGACTGTGTCGAAAAGTGATGACATTTAAAGAAGGCCCTTTACTGCTGCACGAGTTTCTGCGATTTCGTCTGGTGTTGCACCGAACTCAACAGCAGCGAAGTCGGTAACTCCGATTGCAGCGAGTGCCGAAATGCGATCTTGTACTTCCGACGCTGTTCCGGTGATGGCGATGTCTGCAGGACCTGCAGCACCCTCACGGTCGAGCATGGCGCGATAGCTCGGCAAGGTGCCGTACACAGCGAACACCTTGGCGGCACGCTCTGCAGCGGCTGCTTTGTCGGTAGTGACGCACACGGGAAGCGCGGCGATCACGCGTGGCGTGGGGCGACCCAGTTCATCCGCTGCACGAGTGATGGTAGGGATGGTGTGATCCGAGAGAGTTGCGGGGCCGGTGCACCATGTAAGAGTTCCGTCAGCCATTGCTGCGGTCACGCGAAGCATCTGCTCACCGAGTGCCGCGACGACAACACCGAAACCGTTCGAGCCCTTGGCAGCGATGCCACCGTGAACCTTGTAGGTCTCGCCATCAAAGTGGGCAGGTTCGTTGCGAGAGAGTGGCATGAGAACGCTGAGGTACTCGCGGAGGTGACGCACTGGCTTGTCGTATGACATACCGAGCATGTTCTCAATCACAATCTTGTGGCTCAGGCCTATTCCGAGTGTGAGGCGATTGCCCGAAGCGGCGGCCACGGTGTGGCACTGCTGTGCGATGGCATGTGGGTGACGAGGGAATGTCGGAACAACAGAAGTACCCAGCTCGATGCGAGGAACTTCACGACCCACCACTGCCAGAGCGGTCAGGGCATCGTGTCCGAAGATGTTCGGAGCCCAGTAGCTCGCAAAACCGTCTTGCTCTGCCGAACGGGCCTCAGCGACCACATCGTCCACTGTTCCGTCGTTAACTGCTCCACCAAAAATGCCAATTTTCATAAGGCATGACGGTATCAGGGGCGGGGCTACGAGAGACTGACGAGGTCTAGCCATTCCTGGCTGAAGTAGTCCACTTGGCCATCTGGCATCAGAACCACCTTGGTCGGACTGAGGCGCTGCACGAACTCTTCGTCGTGGCTCACCATGATGATGGTGCCCTTCCAGGACTCCAATGCGCCGGCCACAGCTTCACGACTATGTGGGTCGAGGTTGTTCGTGGGTTCGTCCAACAACAACACGTTGTTACGACCCACCATCAACAT
This sequence comes from Ilumatobacteraceae bacterium, assembly GCA_021298435.1. Classification (GTDB taxonomy): domain Bacteria; phylum Actinomycetota; class Acidimicrobiia; order Acidimicrobiales; family Ilumatobacteraceae; genus UBA2093. Next base: position 7,732 of record JAJTFJ010000024.1, on the reverse strand, counting down.
CGCAAGTGTCAACTTTGTCTTCTCACCACCAGAGAGAGAACCCGATTCTTGGAACACCTTGTCGCCCTGCAATCCAAACATGCCGAGCAATGCACGCAGTTGAGTCTCTGTGAGTGTGCTACCACTGGGAAGCTCACGACGCATGTGCCACATGAGCGATTGCTTCGGATCCAGGGTGTCGTGTTCCTGTGCGAAGTAGCCAACGTTGACTTGATAACCCCATTCGAAGTCGCCCACGTTTGCTTCGGTTGCTCCGGCCAGAATGCGCAAGAGCGATGTCTTGCCAGCACCGTTGAGACCGAGAACGAGCATGCGGTCTCCCCTACCAATGTCGAAGGAAACATCTTCAAACACTGGCGGTCCGCCGTAGCCCTTGCTCAGACCCTTGGTCGTCAATACCGTGACACCACTTTGTGGAGGGTCAGGGAATTTCACATTGAGGACACGGTCCTTCTTGCGAACACCAGTGCCTTCGGACTCAATGCGAGCAATGCGCTTTTCAATGCTGTGCGCCATCGTTGCCTTCGTGGCCTTTGCGCCGAAGCGATCAACAACATCTTGCAAACGTGCAACCTCTTTCGCCTGCATCATCGCTTTCTTCTCTGCGCGAGATTCATCTTCCGCACGAGACCGCTTGTACTGGCTATAGGTACCGCGGTATTCATACACCGCACCAATGTCTTCTTCATCAGGACGGTCAAGGTGCAACACACGCGTGATTGCTTCGTCCAACAATTCAAGGTCGTGGCTGATCACCAACAATGCACCCTTGTAGTTGCGCAAGAAGTTCAAAAGCCATGTCTTTGCATCAATGTCCAAGTGGTTTGTTGGTTCGTCCAACAGCAACATGTCGCTGCCTGCGAACAAGATGCGAGCAAGCTCCACACGGCGACGCTCACCACCAGAGAGAACACCAAGTGCAAGGTCCAAACGATCAGGGCGTAAACCCAAACCAGCAGCAATCGAACGCGCTTCGCTCTCGGCGGAATAACCGCCCTTGAGATTGAACGCTTCTTCTGCTTTCACATAACGGCTGACATTGCGTTCATCTGCATCGGCTTCCATCGCAATACGCAATTTCTCCAAGCGTTCAAGGTCACCGTCAATGTTGCGACCCGACAGCACATGAGCAATTGCTGGCTTCGCTTCAGTCTCTTTCGAAACGCGCGGGTCCTGCGATAGATATCCGTACATACCTGTGCGGGTCACTTTGCCACCAGCAGCCTCAGCCTCGCCACCCAGCACTTTAAACATTGATGTTTTACCTGCACCGTTACGGCCAACAATCCCCACTTTGTCGCGTGCCATGATGGTGAACGTTGCACCCTGCACTACGTTGCGCCCGCCCACTTCAACAGTGAGGTTCTGTACCTGCAGCATTATCGAGGAGCCGACGTTGTGGTCGCACTAGGAGCCACAGTCGTTGTTGCTGCCGTTGGAACAGTTGTCGCTACTCCCGGCACGGTTGTGCTGTTCATAGGAATGGTCTGACCCGGTGCCGTTGTCCCTGGCAAGACGTCATCTGTCACCAGTGAATCGTCCGTGTACTTCGAAAAAAGGCATGCACCAGGGCTGACCGGTGCTGTTCCCAACGCAGATGCGATGGACGCAACAAGTACCTTGCGCCCTGCATCCGATGGATGCACTCGGTCTCTGTTCAATAAGCCCGGCTGAATTGATGTTGTTCCCCAGTCGAGAACAGAAACATTTGAGAACTTTGATGCCACCGTGCGAATGGTCTCGTTTACTTCTTGCATCGTCGGACGATTCAGTGTTGCAGTCAAGAGCAATGTGGGCCGAGGTGCAAGTGCTTCCACAATTGCTGTGAGATCGCGTTCATACTTTTCCTGGTTACCGCCGTAGTTGGTACCAAGGAAGACAACACCAACATCCCAGCCTTCATAGATGCGATCTTTCAAGACAGTGCGACCAAAGCCGACCATCTGTCCTGCTTCCGCTTCTACAGCAACTCGCCAACCAAGAGGAACGAGTGCCGAACACATTGCGCCGCCATAGCGACTTGCAGTGCCGGACAAAATGGAGTCACCGATAATCAGCAGGCGATTCCCTGCTGCATTGGTTCCCAGAGGAGCTCCTTCGAGTGCTGACAACGTGGAACGCTGTCCATCAATAATCACTTCGCCGCCAGATGCTGCGATTCCTGGGATACGACCGACATTTTGCAGAATGATTTGACCGTTACTGCCACCTGTGACGGAGCATGCCGACAGCAGACCGCCGAGGACACAAAATCCAAGAAGAGAGCGGGTGCGGGGCGAGAACATGAACCATTGAGGTTATTGGCAAACGGGACGCTTCTTGGGGCAACCCCATACCTATTGGATAATCCCTCAGCGAGAACTCTTCACAGTCCTCAATCAGTAAGGGGTGGTTACTGGTTGTCGCCGCCACGAGCAATACGCAACTCATCACGAATCTCGGCAAGGAGGTCGTTGGTGCTCGGACCGGACTGCGCTTCCTCGTCAGATGTATCTCTCACTCGGTTGTACAACTTGACCACAGCAAAGAGTACGAGAGCAACAAAGAAGAAGTTCATCGAAGCAGTCACGAATGCACCTAAGGGAAGGTCGCTGCCGTTGAGTGAGACAACCTTCTTGGAGAAGTCGGGTTGCTGACCTCCGAAGAGGGCACCAATCAGACCGCCAAGAATGCCAGGGCTCTTGTCGCTTCCTGCAAAAGAGTCAACGACCGTCTTGAATGCCGCGCCCATCACAAAAGCAACTGCGACATCAACCACATTGCCACGGTTTACGAATTCCTTGAACTCCGCGACAATTCCTCGCTTCGTCAGTTTCCCGACTTTTTCTTCCACTTTGCTCAGAATTTCTGCCATGTGGCGAGATTACTCGGCGCGGTCTTCCAAGTCTTCGAACCGATCGACATTACGAAGAGATGGGAATGCCCACCACCAGATTCCTGCAATAGCAATCGTCGCAACGCCACCACCAATAACGGTTGCGGGAGTGCCCGCGACGCTCGAGACCGCACCTGATTCGAACGCTCCCAATTCGTTGGAAGCACCAATGAAGACGTTCTCGACCGCAGACACTCGACCACGCTTGTCGTCGGGTGTTACGAGCGGCACGAGAGAACTACGAATGAACACACTCACCATGTCGGCACCGAATGCAATGATGAGCGCAACAAAGGCGATCCAATACGACCGTGTTGTTCCCAGAACAATGGTCGCTGCACCAAATATGGCAACTACCCACAAGAGAGTGCGCCCCACATGACGTCGAACAGGGCGGAATGCGAGGAAGACGGCCATTGCCGCAGCACCCAAACCACCCGCAGCACGGAGCCATCCGTATGCGACATCACCGACTTTCAATTGCTCTTCCGCAATGACCGGCAACAACGCCACTGCCCCACCAAACAACACCGCGAAGAGATCTAATGAGATTGCTGCCAACAACACCGGAGTACGACGAATAAAAACAAGACCCTGCACAGCATCACGCAGAGTGGGACGTGCAGTCTTTTCCTCAGACGTCACCACCGCTGGCAAAGTCACAAGGGACAAACTTGCCATGCCACACAAGATGAGAACTGCGGCGACACCATACGCAAGCGCAGGATCCACTGCATACAAAAAACCACTGATTGCCGGACCAATAATGGCGGCACCTGTCCATGTCGCGCTGTAAAACGCGATCACACGAGGCAATCCACCATCAGGTGCGATCATCGCGGCGATCGGCCGTAATGCAGGTGCAAGAAACGCACGTGATGCACCAAACAAGAATGCGATCGCATAGATCGGAAGTGCTGACCCGCCACCATCGGGCTCTGTCACATTCAAGGCGTATGTCATCAAGAGAATGGAGCACGTGAACTCACCAAATTGTGCGACCAATGACACTCGCTTGCGATTCAATCGATCCGCAACTGTTCCCGTAACAAGCACAAGAGCAGCAGCCGGCAAGAACTCTGCAAGACCTAACCAACCAATCGACATTTCGGAACCAGTGATGTCGTAGACATGTTTGCCCAATGCTGCAGCCTGCAACATCACGCCGATGGTCAACACCATGCTGGAGATCAGTAACGGTCGAACACCCGGTGCAGAAATGGCCTCACGAGCGCTCATCACGCCCGGCTGATTTGTCATCGAGTGGTCCAACCGCCATCAACAGAGATGGATTGCCCTGTCATGAACGAGGATGCGTCGCTCGCCATAAACAACAAAGCGCCATCTAGTTCATGTTCTTCACCCATGCGAGGCATTGGTGAATTGTTCTTGATCAGAGCTTGTGCGCCTGCATCCGATTCCATGCCGGCAGTCATTTCTGTGAGAAACCAACCAGGACACAGGCTATTCACGCGCACGCCCTTGCGAGCCCACTGCAATGCAAGCTCTTTGGTGATTCCGATGACCGCGTGCTTACTTGCCACATAGTTCACTTGCTTGATGGGTGTTGAACCCACAAGTCCCAAGATGCTGGCAACGTTGACGACAACGCCCGACTTTTGCTTCACCATGTGCTCGCCGCACAACTTTGCGAGATGCCACACAGCAGTGGTGTTGACTTGCAGTACTTCTTCAAAGTCTTCGAGAGTTTCCTGCTCGATGCCCTTCACCACTCCGATGCCTGCATTGTTGACCAAGATGTCGACCGTTCCGAAAGTGTCGACGACCTTCTGCACCATTGCCTCACGTTGAGATGCGAGCGCAACGTCACACTGCACGGCCAATGAACCAGGCAACGTGGCTGCCAATGCTTCGAGACGATCAAGACGACGTGCTGTCATCACCACCGTGGCACCTGCAGCATGAAGAACCTTTGCAAAACGGGCACCAAGCCCAGAGGAAGCACCCGTCACGATGGCGACTTTGCCGTCCAGACGAAATTGAGTAAATGGGTCAAGAACCTGTGTTTCAGACATGTGCCGAGGCTATTGCGCGACAGCAGATATGACAGCATGGGAACGTGAAAGTACGTGTGGGATTCGGCCTCGGAGTTCGAACAAAGCTCAATGACACCAGTTTTCTTGAGGTTGTCGACACATTGGAGCGCCTGCGATTTGACAGCTTGTGGCTCAGTGAGCGCATTGGTGGCGTTGCGCCCGACCCGCTCGTTGCAATGTCAATGGCTGCGGCACGAACACAGAAGTTGAAGATTGGCATGAGTGTCATGGTTCTTCCTGGGCGCAATCCCATTGTCCTTGCCAAAGAACTCGCCACACTTGATCGCATGTCGGGCGGAAGGCTTCTTCCTGCCTTTGGTCTCGGTGTCGCGGATCCACACGAGCAACAAGCCTTCGGCGTCGAGCGTTCACAGCGCGCAAAAATGTTCAATGAAGCATTAGCTGTTCTTCGTGCATGCTGGACAGAAGAGTCCGTCACGTTCCACGGAGATTTCTACAACTACGACAATCTCAAAGTGGAGCCAAAGCCACTGCAGAGTCCACCCGAAGTGTGGCTTGGCGGCATTGCCGAGAGCGAACTCAAGCGGGTCGGTCGCCTCGCTGATGGTTGGCTCCCTTCATTCATCACACCAACTGAAGCTGCTGCTGGCTGGAAGACAGTGAATGCTGTTGCAACGGAACATCAACGAGAAATTGAAGACGAACATTTCGGAGTTCTCATTCCGTATGTCATTGGTGAGCCACCTGCTGCCCTTCTTGCCGGCCTCAAGGCTCGACGTCCAGACATCGAGGACATCTCAACGCTGGTGCCCGACAGTTGGGAAAAGTTAGTGGCCAACATTGAACAGTTCGTCGCCGTTGGTGCATCAAAGTTCGTTGTGATTCCTTCAGTGGAACCGACGTCAGTTAATGAATGGAATGACCATTTAGCTCAGGCTGCTGAGAAACTCATTCCTCTGCAGAACTAATCCGCTTCAAAACTAAACAGCGTCGTTGTACGACACCGTTGGGTTATTTGTTTTTGCGACCTGGCTTGGTGAAGTTCGCGCAGAAGTCAATCATGAGACGTGTGCCATATGCAGTTGCACCACGATTCAGCCAACCATTGTCGCCATCAGAATCCATCGGGCCTGCCATGTCGATGTGCACCCACGGTGTGGAACCGACGAATTCACTTAAGAACAACGCTGCTGTTGTTGCACCGGCAAGTGGGCCACCAATGTTGCGCATGTCGGCAACATTTGAATCGAGCAGCGCACGGTACGGACGATGAAGTGGAAGTTCCCACACCAGTTCGTCAGTACGGTTGCTGGACTGCTTGATCTGCGCGAGAACAGCATCGTTGTTGCCCAACACGCCCGCCATGTGTTTACCCAATGCACCCATGCATGCACCGGTGAGAGTTGCAATGTCGAGCATTGCATCAGGCTTGAGTTCTGCACCGAGTGAAAGTCCATCAGCGAGGATGAGACGACCTTCGGCATCAGTGTTATGGATCTCGACTGTCTTGCCATTACGCATGGTGAGAACGTCACCAAGCTTGAGAGCGCTACCGCTCGGCATATTGTCGGTGCACATCAAGAATGCAGTGACACGTGTCTTTACTTTCAAAGCACTGAGCGCGCTCATCGTTGCAAGAACTGCTGCAGCGCCGCTCATGTCCATCTTCATCGAAGCATGACTCGGGTCGCTTGGCTTCAATGAGATGCCGCCTGAGTCGTACATCACGCCCTTGCCAACAAGAACAACATGAGACTTTGCATTTGCTGGCTTGTATTCCAACTTCACCATGCGTGGAGGCTCAATGCTTCCCGCATTGACACCGACAAGTCCACCGCAACCCATCGCTGCAAGCTGGTCTTTGTCATACACAGTGGAGACAAGGTTTGACTCTGCGGCAATCGCCACTGCACGCTCTGCAAATGCGCGAGCAGTGAGGTGTGATGGCGGAGTATTGGCGAAATCACGTGCGTTACACACAGCACCTGCCGTTGCAATACCGGCATTCATACCAGCAGTGAGAGAAGTCGTTTCTGTCGACGACACCAATGTCACCGAGGTCAACTTTGGAAGGCTGCCTTTGTCGTTCTTGAGGTCAGCCCAGCGGTGAAGCGCAAGCGCCATGCCTTCGACGACAGCCTGTGCGTTTGCTTTTGTTGCGCCACGACCAACAGATGCCAGCGTGGTTGCAACCGATGCGTATCGACTCGATGCACGTGCAGCGGCTGCAGCAATAGTGCGCATTGTGTTGGCATCAAGAACGCGAACATCGCCAACACCGACCAAGACACGAACTTTTCCTTTGTCACCAGGAAGCGTGACGGTCTGAGCAGCGCGGCCTTCAAAACCAAGAGCCGAGAGTTGATCACGGTTTAAACCGACGCCAGCTCCGACGGGGCCCGAGCTTGCAACCGGAATGATGACTGCTTCAGCTTTTGAAGGGGCTGACTTTGACGTTGAGAACGTGGTGCGCATACGCCCACTCTATGTTGCGCGCATCAGCGCATTGCGATGCGAGGCCTAGAGACTCTTGACAGGACGAGACACGCCCTCTTGCCAGCGAGCCATTGTCCACAAGAGGTCGGACAATCGATTGAGATATGGCACGACATACGAAGGAAGCGGTGCAGCGCCATAGGCCTGACGCTCTGCACGGCGCACCGTGGTACGGGCGAAGTCAAGCCATGCCGACACAGGATGCTCGCCAGGAACCACAAACTCTGTTGGAGGTTCAAACTTGGTATCGAGGTCGTCGATGATGGCTTCAAGCCGATCAACCATCTCGGGCGTGACGGAACTCGAGCCCGGGGTCAGCTTGTGGCGGTTCTCATGAAGTGTG
>JAJTFJ010000023.1 GCA_021298435.1 Ilumatobacteraceae bacterium | reverse complement strand
CATTGACTCTATGGGCGACGGCCTGTTTATGCCCTATTTCGCATGCAGTAATTGACACAGACACCTGACGGTGGCGGTTAGCCGCAAGTAGCGTGGGGAGGTCATGAATCGCCAGCCATACCTTGAAGCCGTCCGCGAGAGAGTCATCGTGTTTGATGGTGCTTTCGGCACATTTATTCAGGACCTCGAGCTGGGGGCTGAGGACTTTGGCGGCCCATCTCTTGAAGGTTGCAACGAGATGTTGTGCCTCACCCGCCCCGATGTCATCGAGGCCATGCACGCTGCCTTCCTTGACGCAGGTGTCGACGCAATTGAGACCGCCAGCTTTGGCAGTTTCTCCACCGTGCTCACGGAGTACGACATTCCGGAACAGGCATACGAACTGAACGTTGCTGCAGCATCGATCGCACGACGCGTCGCCGATCGGTACGAATCAGATGGTCGCCCTCGCTATGTCGCAGGCAGCATCGGACCCGGCACCAAGTTGCCCAGCCTTGGCCACATCGGCTTCATTGAATTGCGCGACGCATATGAAGAGCAGGCACGCGGCCTCATCGACGGAGGCGCAGACCTTTTCCTCATCGAAACATGCATGGACCTTTTGCAGATCAAAGCAGCGATGCAGGGATGCCGCAATGCAATGAAAGCGTGTGGGCGCGAACTTCCCATCCAGGTGCAAGTCACCATGGAAACAACAGGACGCATGTTGGTGGGCACCGAAATTGGTGCCGCGTATGCATCGCTTGCAGCAATGAAGCCAGACGTCATCGGTATCAACTGCGCCACTGGCCCGTCAGAGATGCAAGAGCACCTTCGCTATCTCAGCGAACACTCACTCATCCCCATCAGCGTGTTGCCCAATGCCGGACTCCCCAGCGTTGTTGACGGCAAGACCCATTACGACCTCACTCCTGAACAACTCGCCGAGTTTCATCGCCACCATGTGAGCGACTTGGGAATCGGCATCGTTGGCGGATGCTGCGGCACCACACCCGAACATATGCGCCAAGTCTGTGAAGCAGTTCATGGCGTTGCACCAAAGACGCGCACTCCAGAATTTGAACCCAGCGTTTCGTCGCTCTACTCCGCTGTCACCCTTGAGCAAGACCAAAGCTTCCTCATTATTGGTGAGCGCACCAATGCAAACGGATCAAAAGCATTCCGTGAAGCGATGTTGCGCGAAGACTGGGATACCTGTCTCAAGATGGCAACCGAGCAGATTCGGGAAGGCTCCCACGTTCTTGACGTGTGTGTTGACTATGTCGGTCACGACGGCACAGTCGACATGAATGAGATTGCGTCACGGTTCGCTAGCCAAGCCAGTGTGCCGTTGGTTCTCGACTCCACCGAACCAGAGGTCATGGAAGCAGGTCTTCTGCACACCGGTGGTCGCAGCATTCTCAACTCCGCCAACCTGGAAGACGGCGAAGAACCCGGCAGTCGCCTTGACCGAGTCTTCACCTTGGCCCAAGATTTTGGTGCTGCGGTGATTTGCTTGTTGATTGACGAACGAGGCCAAGCTCGTGATGTCGAATGGAAGATGGAAGTCGCCCATCGCATTGCAAAGATTGCAACAGAGCGCTATGGCCTCTCCAATAGTGACCTCATCTTTGATGCACTCACATTCCCGATCGGTACGGGCGACGAAGACCTTCGCAAAGACGGCATCGCAACTCTCGAAGCAATCAAGCGCATTAAGGACGAGATTCCCGGTGCTTTCACCACTCTTGGTCTTTCAAATGTGAGCTTTGGTCTGAGCCCAGCAACTCGACAGGTATTGAACAGTGTGTTCCTCCACGAGGCGCGTCAGTACGGCCTCGACTCGGCCATTGTTCATGCATCCAAGATTCTTCCGCTTGCTCGCATTCCCGAAGAACAAATCACGGTGTGCCAAGACCTCATCTATGACCGCCGCAAAGAGGGCTACGACCCACTCACTGCACTTCTTGAAATCTTTGCTGGCGTGTCGGCAGTCGAAACCGTCAAGGTCGACCGCACCGACTGGACCATTGAGCAAATTCTTCGTCAACGCATCATCGACGGTGACCGTGAAGGCCTGATTGAAGATCTTGAGTTAGCTCGCAGCAATGGCATTGCAGCACTCGACATCATCAACGAGATCTTGTTGGATGGCATGCGCGAAGTGGGCGAACTGTTTGGCTCCGGCCGCATGCAGTTGCCATTCGTTTTGCAAAGTGCTGAGACAATGAAGACTGCCGTTGCACATCTTGAGCAGTACATGGAAAAGACTGGTGAAAGCAGCGCCAAGGGCAAGCTTGTTCTAGCCACCGTGAAGGGTGACGTGCACGACATTGGCAAGAACCTTGTCGACATCATCTGCACCAACAATGGCTACGAAGTACACAACATTGGCATCAAGATCGGCATCCAAGAGATGATCGAGAAGGTCAAAGAAGTCAATGCCGATGCACTTGGCATGAGTGGACTTCTTGTGAAGTCCACCATCATCATGCGTGACAACCTGCAAGAACTCAATACACAAGAGCTCAGCGACATTCCTGTTCTTCTCGGTGGCGCAGCGCTCACACGCAGCTATGTCGAACAAGATCTGCGCAAGATCTATGACGGTCGCGTGTTCTACGGCAAGGATGCCTTCGAAGGTCTCTCTGTTCTTGACACACTCATGAACATCAAGAAGACCGGAATTGATGATCCTGACTTTGGCCGCAAGCTGGGCACTCGGCTCATTGAGCGCGCCGAAAAAGTCGAAGTTGATCCGTCAACGATTCCTGCACGGTCACCTGAAGTTGAGACAGACAACGAAGTCTTCACTCCTCCGTTCTTGGGTAGCAAAGTTGTGAAGGGCATCGGACTCGATGAGATCGCCGAATACATCAACGAGACCGCTTTGTTCCGCAACCAGTGGCAGTACCGCCCCAACGAGGGCGAAACCGACGCCGACTTTAAAGATCGCATTCGTCCGCTGTTGCGCGAGCAATTAGGTGCAGCAAAATCTGGTGGTTACCTCGTTCCCCAGGTGGTGTACGGATACTTCCCTGTTAACGCCGATGGCAATGACCTCATTGTGTGGACTGACGACACACGCACAGTCGAGAAGACTCGCTTCCATTACCCACGCCAGAAGGTTGCGCCGTACATGTGCATCGCCGACTTCTATCGCAGCGTGGAAAGTGGCGAGAAGGATTACGCCGCATTCCACATCGTGACAATGGGTTCACCTGTGAGTGAGAAGGCTGCAGAACTCTTCGCCGAGAACAAGTACAACGACTACATGGTGTTGCATGGCATTGGCGTTGAGATGGCAGAAGCATTGGCCGAGTACTGGCATCATCGCATTCGCACCGAGTGGGGTTACGTCGACCAGGACGGCCCATCTCTTGCCGGACTCTTCCGTCAGCAGTACCGCGGTGGTCGTTACAGCTGGGGCTACCCCGCTTGTCCAGACCTCGAAGACAACGCAACGGTGGCAGAGCTTCTTGAAGCCGGTCGCATTGGCATTGAAGTGAGCGAAGAAACTGGATGGCAGTACCAACCAGAGCAAACAACCTCAGCGATTATCTGCCATCACCCAAAGGCCAAGTACTTTGTCGCTCGCGACTAATCGCAATCGCTCATCCGATTAATGCGGCTGAGTTTTATTCCAGGTTGCCGCAAGCAACGCGTAGTGACCATTGAGAGCAACCAACTCATCATGTGTTCCGAGTTCAGCAATCGGCGCATCGGCAACAACAGCGATCTTGTCGGCACGCTGCACCGTGGAGAGCCTGTGAGCAACCACGATGACAGAACGGCCCACCATCAGACGCTCGAGCGCCGCTTCAATCAGCATCTCGGTACCTGGGTCAAGGTTTGACGTTGCTTCATCAAGCACCAGCACAGCTGGGTCAACTAGTGCCGCACGAGACAACGCCACTAGCTGTCGTTCACCTGCCGACAAACGAGACCCGCGTTCGCGAACCTCAGTGTTTAGGCCCTCAGGGAGTGCTTCGAAGCGCTCTCGTAATCCCAAGCGATCCAGAGCAGCCAATAGTTCGGCTTCCGTGGCATCGGGCTTTGCAATCAACAAGTTGTCACGAACAGAGCCATCGAACAGGAAGCCCTCTTGTGGAATCACAACAATGCGACCACGAAGATCTTCCATGGATGCATCACGAAGGTTGATACCACCAAAGGAGACCGAGCCTTCTTGTGGGTCATACAGGCGAGCCATCAGTTTTGCCAGCGTTGACTTACCTGCGCCCGTGGGACCAACAAGTGCAAGACGCGTACCGGCTGTCAACGTGACGCTCACATTGTCAAGTGCTGGCTTCGCAGAACCTGCATACGCAAACGTGATGTTCTCAACAACAAGATTCCCTGTCGATGGAAGTGGTGTGGGATGCGTCGATTCCTCAACATCGGGTTCTGCGTCAATGATGGCGAACAATTTGTGCAGTGATGCAGCTGCCGACTGCAAGGTGTTGTACAGCTGAGACAGTTGCTGCACAGGGTCAAACAACGTTGCTAGCAAAAGAACAAACGCCACCACAGTTCCTAGCGAAACGGACCCTCTGTGCACAAGGAATCCACCGAGTCCAACAATGAGAGCGGACGAAGCAATACCCGCAAACTCAATGAGACCGAAGTACCAGGTGCTCACCTTGACGCTGTAGAGATGACTGCGGAAGAGCTCACGATTTGACTCTTTGAATCGACGAATTTGCTCGTCTTCACGGGCGTATGCCTGAATGACGCGTACTCCCGTGATTCCTTCTTGCAATGCCGAGAGATTCGCCCCCACCTTTTCGCGCACTTCGAGGTATGCCCGACTTGAGTCCCGCTGGAACTTCACTGACGCCGCAATAAGGAATGGGAAGACAATGAGGCTGATGAGGGTCAATTGCCACGACATGCTCAACAGAAGAAAGAAAGCAAAGAAGAGCAAAAGGAACGAAGAAAGGAACTGCATCAGTCCCCACTGAACGAGTTCTGACATGGACTCCACATCGGCCGTCATGCGCGCCACTAGAACTCCGGCTTTTTCCCGGTCAAAGAACGCCATTGACTGACGTTGCATCTGTGTGAAAACTCGTATGCGCAAGAGACGAAGGAAGCCCTCACCTGCGGAGTTCAACGCCACATATTGCAAGCGCCCAATGACATACGCAACTGCAACTACAACGAGATATGCGATGACGGTCATATTGAGAACTCTGGCGTCCTTGGCATTAATGCCCGAGTCAATACCGTGCCGTACGAGGACAGGACCAGCCAGTGCGCACAACACCGTGATGACGACATAGAACATTGCCAGTGCAGCCGTACGGCGGAACTCCCCTGCCATTTTGATGCTGCGAATCAGTACGACACGTGTTTGTGAACGATCAAGTTTCTCATCTTCGTCAACAACACTTCTCCCACCGCCGCGGCCGCCACCAGACCACATGATTACTCCACCACCTGCGGGGAAGACCATGCTGCGAGAACTTCTCGATACTTTTCATTGGTCGCTAGCAACTCATGATGCGTACCAACCGCTGCAATCACACCATTGTCGAGAAGAACAGCACGATCCGCCAACTCAATCGTGGCGGGGCGATGTGCAATCACAAGAGTTGTTCTCCCACGCATCACCGTCGCCAACGCGTCGCGAATCTCATGTTCCTTCGTGGGGTCAACTGCCGAGGTTGCATCGTCAAGGACAAGCACTCGTGAATCCGCAACGATGGCGCGTGCAATCGCAATGCGTTGGCGCTGTCCACCCGACAGTGAAAACCCGCGTTCGCCCAGCACCGTGTCGTACTGCTGCGGCAACTGCATGATGAACTCATGTGCACCGGCAAGTTTTGCGGCCCGAATCACTATCTCTTGATTTATCTCAGGCTTTGCAAATGCAATGTTCGCCGAGACTGTGTCGTTGAACAACAGTGTGTCTTCGAATACAACTCCGACGGCACGACGAAGGTCTGAGAGCGTCAGATCACGAAGATCAACACCATCCAGTGTGATACTGCCCGATTGCGGATCGTAAAAGCGCAGCAGCAACCGAGTGATGGTGGACTTACCAGAACCCGTTGCGCCCACAATTGCCACTGACTCTCCTGGGGCAATCGTGAGGGACAGACCATTCAACACCGTGATATCGGCATGACCAATGTCGTACCCAAACACCACATTGTCAAAACTCACAGCCCCCACTGGTTGTGCCAGCCCTGCTTGAGGCAATTTGCGTGGTTCAACAGCGTCTGCAATTGCCGGCACTTCAGAGAGAATTTCATTCACTCGCAAAAGTGCAGACGCCGCACGCTGGGCAAAGGCGACTGTCATACCAATGTTGCGCATTGGCCAGATCAACATGGTGAGGTACGTGTTGAACGCGACTAGTCCACCCAACGACATATCACCGTTGATGACACGGTGACCACCAAGACCAAGAACTGCAACGAGACCGAGCGAAGGCAGAAGGTCAATAGCGGGCAGGAAACGACTGCGAATACGCGCCGCACGCATTGATTCGCGCCGAATGTCATCAGCCTCAATGTTGAGTTTGCCTTGCTGTACTGCCTCGGCACCAAACCCTTTAACAACACGGATGCCAGAGACTGACTCTTCCACGATGTTTGCCAATTGCGCTTGCTCTTGCTGCACAGCCATCACCGCAGGGTGAATCTTGTGCGAGAAGGAACGCGCGGAGATATTGATGAACGGCAATGGGAACAACGACACCGCGGCAAGGATCGGATCAGAGAAGAACAAGATGACGACAACGCCAATCACCATTGTGATCTGAGAGACAAAGATGGGAATGTTGACAACAAAGCCCTGCACTTGCTGCAAGTCACTCGAGGAACGACTCATCAACTGCCCAGTCTGTGCTTTGTCGTGATAGCCGACATGCAGACCTTGAATCTGAGCGAAGATTCGCTCGCGCAACATGGTTTCTGTCAGGCGACTTTCACGAAATGCGATGTAACGACGCCATCCAGCGAAGACACCGGCGATCACCGCAGCCGCCAAAATCAACATTGTCCAGAGCAGCAATGAGCCGTTCTTCTCAATCCCTCGATCAATCGCCAACTTGGTGAGTTGAGGAACAGCAACTTTGCCAAGTGTCCACGCAAGCCCTACGCACGCACCCATAATGAGAGCACGTTGTTGGAGTTTCAACGTGGCGAATAGCAGTCGCCAGCCTTCCCTCGTGACCCCCTTGGCTTCGTTTGTCATGAGTTACTTGTGCGCTGCGGGCGACAGTGACTTCACGGCCTCCCAGTAGTTCAACTCTGGGTCGAACGGCATGATGGCGAGCGACGATGTTGTGACACCATTATCGAAGTATTGACGAATGCGATCACGGCAATACTCTGGCGATCCGTGCACGATGAGTTGGTCAACAACCTCGTCCGGAATCGCTGCAAGAGCTGCCTTGCGATCCCCTGCCTTCCACATATCCCACATGCCCTTGAGTTCATCGCCACGACCAAGCCAAGCGTGGAACTGTGCATACACCGGCACGTTGAGATACGCCGCAATAGCGAAACGAGCAGCAGCACGCACCACTTCTGTGTTCTCTGATGGACAGATGAAGATGCGCGCAACAATCTCCTTGGGCGTGCCCTCTGCTGCGCCGTGAACAACTTCAGCGACACGTGTGACGTCTTCAGCACTTAACCAGTTGATAATGGCGCCATCTGCTTCTCGCGCAGCCAGGCGAAGCATTCCTTCACGCAATGCTGCAACAAGAATCTGCGGCTTCACTTCAGGACGAATTCCTAAGCGGAAACCATCAATATTGAATGTGTCGTATTGCTTCGTGACCTTCTCACCTGACAACGCATCATTAAGGAATCGAACGACGTCACGAACTTTTTTGTATGGCTCATCAAACGGGATGCCATTCCACTTCTGCACGATGACATTGCTCGAAGAGCCGATACCGATTGCAAAGCGCCCTGGTGCAGCATCAGCCAGCGTTGCCACTGACTGTGCAAAACAGGCCGGACTACGTGTGTATGCAGGAACAATTGCCGTACCCAACCGAAGGCGAGGCTCCCACGCTGATGCAAGTGCAAGCGGCGTGAATGCATCGGCACCGTCAGCTTCTGCCGACCAAATGTCGGTGTATCCCATATCAGCCAGTTCAATGAGGCGATCACGATGCGTATTGAGATGGCCCGGCAGAGGAACTGTCATTCCTGGCCGCACTGGCATTCCTTGTTGTGCTTTCGCTCCGTATGCGTTCATATTTTCCCCCTGAATTGTGATCTTGTAATGCGAGCGTTAGCCCTTGTGAATTCTTGCGATACAACTCTGACTGGCTGTCGCCATCAGAGTTCCGTCCTCAGCAAACATGTTGACGAGTCCGTGACCGAACCCACGCGCAACACCATGCACGCGAATGTCCAGTAGCACCCATGTGGTGGGCACAAGATTCATCACACGCAACGTGTTATCGAGCGAGTTGCCGCCACCACGAATGCCCAATGCTTGTCCGACGCCGCGCGGGACAAAGTCACCCAACACGCCAAGCGTTGCTGCATCAACCCCATCAATCACTTCAGGCAAACGAGCCCACATGATTGTTTGTCCGTCACCCAAAGACCCATCAAGATCTTCTTCTGCGCGCACCTTCACGACTCGCTCATCCATGAAGTCATGAATAGAACCCTTTACAAGGAAACGATGCTTCCAATCGGGGTAGTCATCAGGACTGCCGACGTCTGGCATTGTTTCGAACTGGCCGGAGTACTCGAAGTCTCGATCGCCGAGCGCGGCATTCACAGTGATGATCTCGCGCTCACCCACACGCGCAATGACGCGCGCCTGCGTAATGGCGTTACCCGTCACGGGCACGATGACATCGATATCCATCACCTCGCCGGGGCGGGCATAGCTGAGGTACTGGGCGGTGACCCAGATGACATTGCGGCCGGTGGCGCCTTCGAGAGCCGAGATTGCTGCGCCCAAGGCACTGCCTCCGTAGAGGAAATTGCCTCCGGTGCAGAGTTTCATCTCGACAGGTAGGTACCAGCGGAAGGGGTTGTGGGTCTGTTGGAGACCCAGGAAGGTACGACTATCCATGACCCTTTGACCCTAGTCCCACAAGGGTTTTCCCAACGGATTGAGATGGGCCTTGGTGGGCTAACTTGCCTCCATGACTGATTCACCATGGCAGGGCGATGCTTGTTCACTCGTCGAGGAATACCGCGCAGGCCGCAGACACCCCAAAGAAGAGATGCAGGCAACGCTGAACGCCGTGAAGGCCAGCGGGCTCAACTCCGAGTCGTTTATCGATACAGACGGTGCCCTCGAACGGGCAGCTGCGGCAGACATCTCTCTTCCGTTTGGTGGAGTGCCACTCGGCATCAAAGAACTTGACCCTGTGAAGGGTTGGCCTGACACTGAAGCGTCGATGCCATTCGCTGATCGCATTGCAACCAAGACAAGTATTCATGTCAACCGCATTACTGAACGCGGTGGCACTGTTGCATTCGGCCTCACCACTGCAAGCGAGTTTGGTGGCGTCAATGTGACACGCACAGTTCTCAACGGCGCAACACGAAACCCGTGGAACACATCGCGCACACCCGGTGGTTCATCCGGTGGCAGTGCAGCAGGTGTTGCAGGTGGCTTGTACACACTGGCGACTGCTGGCGATGGCGGCGGATCCATTCGTATCCCTGCTGGCTTCACTGGTCTTGTTGGTTTGAAGGCAACCTATGGTCGTATTCCTCGCGGACCTGGTGCAGAGTTCAGCAACCTCACCGTCACGGTTGGCTGCGTATCGCGCAGTGTTCGCGACACGGCTCGTTGGTTTGACGTATGTAACGGTCACGATGCTCACGACCCCCTCAGTCTTCCTCGTGTTGATGGGTGGGAAGCAGGTCTTGGCACCGTGAACGTGAAAGGTTTGCGCGTTGCCATCGTGAGCGATTGGGGTGGCGCTGTTGTCTCCCCCGCCATGTGGAATGTCCTGTTGGAGACAGCTGACTTTCTCGTGGCAAATGCCGGATTGAAGCGTGTTGACAATCTCGACACCTCGTTGCCTCGTATGGGTGCTGCATGGTCCATCAGCGGAATGATTGAGATTGCTCACGCACTGAAAGATCACTGGCCAGCATGTGCAGATCAACTCACACCCGAGATGCGCTTGGGTCTCGAATACACAGCAGGCAAGTACAACGCCGAAGCACGATCACGTATTGAGGAACGTCGTGCTGCGTTGAACACACGCATGGCACAGATTTTTCAAGATGTTGATCTCATCATCACGGCAACAAACCCCGACATTGCCTTTAACGCTGAAGGTCCATTGCCCAGTGAGTTCGGTGGCATCAAGGCAGGAGCCGGCAACAATGGTCAACTCACATTCCCCTGCAATCTCTATGGCAACCCAGGCATCTCAGTTCCCGGCGGTTTTGTTGATGGATTGCCCGTGGGACTGCAGATCATCGGGCCTCACTTCTCTGAGCCCATCTTGTTAGAACTTGCACATCGCTTAGAGCGTGAACGCCCCTGGCCATTGGTTGCCACTGGGTCTCCACTGTGAGCGCAGGTCTGCGATGAGTACAGGTCCACTTGCCGGCATCAAGGTCATCGATCTGTCGACCATGATTTCCGGCCCACTTGCCGGGATGATGCTTGCTGATCAAGGCGCTGAAGTCATCAAAGTTGAATCACCCGGCATGGGCGACATGATGCGCCACATCGGTACCCAGAAAAATGGCATGACTGGTATCTATGCATTGCACAATCGCGGTAAGAAGTCACTTGTTGTCGACCTCAAGCATGAGACAGGCAAAGAAGTTCTGCGCACATTGATCAAGGAATCAGATGTTCTGATTCAGAACTTTCGACCAGGTGCAATGGAACGTTTGGGGTTTGGTTACGAAGAAGTTGCTGCCCTGAATCCTCGGCTGGTCTATGTCTCCATCGCTGGTTTTGGTGAAGACGGACCAAACAGCGGGCGGCGCGTCTACGACAATGTGATTCAAGCAACCTCTGGGCTCGCAAGCGTGCAAACCGACAAATCAACTGGCAAGCCATCGATCTATCGCACTCTCATCTGCGACAAAGTCACGGCATACACCGCCAGTCAAGCCATCACAGCTGCTCTTTTTGCTCGCGAACGTGGTGGCAGCGGACAACACATCACCTTGTCAATGCTTGATGCCGCAATTGCATTCACGTGGCCCGACTGTGCGATGGATGAAGCACTGCTAGATGACGATGTTGTTCGTCTCCCCACCATTGCGTCTAGCTACAAGGCAATCGAGTTCAGCGATGGTTACGCCGTGGCGACTGTCCTCTCCGAATCAGAGTTTCGTGGATACTGCGCGGCTCTTGGCAAACCTGAACTTGCCGATGACCCACGTTTCGCCACAGTGCAATTGCGGGGCAAGAATGACGTTGAGTATCGCGAAATCATTCGAGAACTGACATCCAAGATGACGGTCGCAGAGTTCCTGGAAGCCTCTGTGAAATACGAAGTTCCTGCTGGTGGACTCAATGATCTGAAAACAGTGACGGAAGAGCCTCAAGTCATTCACAACAAAACGTTCGTTCTTCGCGATCATCCTGTTGCTGGCACCATTCGCGAAGCACGCCCTGCTCCCCGCTTCAGTGCAACTCCGATTGAGCCCGGAAATCATGCCCCCCTGATGGGCGCAGATACGGATGAGATCGTGACAGCGCTTGGTTTCGATGCCTCAACTTTGCGCGAGCAAGGAATTGTGAAGTAACTACTTCGAGAGTGCGCGACCGACGATCTCTTTCATGATCTCAGTCGTACCGCCATAAATCGTTTGGATACGGCTGTCGGCCCATGCCCGAGCAATTGGGTACTCCAACATGTAGCCATACCCACCATGCAGTTGTAGACAGCGATCGACCACTTTGTTTTGCAACTCTGTAGTGATGTACTTCGCAGCCGCAGCTTGTTCTGCTGTCAACTTGCCTTCACAGTGCAGTTCCAAACAGCGGTCAACATAGGCCTGCGCCATTTGTGTTTCCGTATGAAGTTCTGCGAGAAGAAACTTTGAGTTCTGGAAACTAGCAATGGACTGACCAAATGCTTTGCGCTCCTTGGTGTACTCAAGCGTCCAACGTATTGCAGCTCTTGCAACAGCAACTGCACCCAACGCCATTCCGAAACGCTCTTGCGCAAGATTGGTCATGAGATATGTAAAGCCCATGCCAGGCTCACCCAAAATGTTTTCTGCAGGTACTTCGACATTGTCAAAAAACAATTCAGCAGTGTCTTGTGCATGCATACCCAACTTGTTGAGATTGCGTCCTCGCTCGAATCCCTTCATGCCACGTTCAAGGACAACAAGCGAGATGCCACGATGACCAGCATCAGGATCTGTGCGACAAACGGTCAAGACCAAATCGGCATTAATTCCATTGGTGATGAACGTCTTTGCACCATTCACCACATATGTGTCTCCGTGCTTCACGGCTGAGGTCTTCACTCCTGCCATGTCACTGCCTGCATTTGGTTCAGTAATGCCAATAGCAGTGATGTATTCACCCGTCACCATCTTGGGCAACCAACGAGACTTCTGTTCATCTGTTGCGAGAGACAAGTAGTACGGCAACACAATGTCGTTATGCAGTGTCATGCCATTGGCACTACCAATGACACCTGCATCAGATACTTCTTCTTGCATCACTGCACCGAAGTGATAGTCGTCGGTGCCACCACCGCCGTACTGCTCTGGCACGTGATAGCCGAGGAAGCCATGCTTGCCTGCTTCAAGCCAGATCTCACGTGGAGCAATTCCGTCCGCTTCCCACTGCTCGTGGTTCGGCACTACTTCATTGTCTAGCCATTGGCGAAAGACGGCACGAAACTGTTCGTGATCAGCGTTGTATACGGTGCGCTCGAAGAAATCCATGCTCCGTACGCTAGGCGTTCGCAGGCGATTACAGTGAAGCGCATGAGCGCACTTTCCATGTCAACAACAGAGAGGGAGCAATTCCTCGCCGACTTCCATGTGGGAATTCTCTCAATCGAGCGCGAGGATGGCCCGCCGCTCACCGTGCCCATTTGGTACATGTACGAGCCCGGCGGTGAATTGTGGTTCCTCACAGAGCCCGACTCGCTCAAAGGCCGTCTCCTAAAGAAATCAATGCGGTTCAGCTTGTGTGCCCAGTCGGAATCACTTCCCTACAAGTACGTCACCATCGAAGGAACAGCCACAATCTCTGAAGCCGATAAAGAACTTCATAGCCGCCCCATGGCTCAGCGCTATCTCGGTATCAAAGAAGGCAATAAGTACGCCGACAGAGGGTCAGACTCCAATTCAGTGCGCGTGTCCACACGACCTGAGCGTTGGTTCTCTGTCGACTACTCGAAGTTCTAAGCGAGAACTGCACGGGCCACAAGGTCCGTACCGAAAGCAGTGAGAATTGCCAAGTACAGCAACCCCGTTGCTGCCATCACTGCTGAGTAAAACTTCTCTTTCAACGCTGCACGCGTGACTTCAGTAAGCACCACGGTGGAAATCGCACATGCGATCCAGAACCACCCCAACATGCCACCCCAACCATCATCAACAGAGCCGGCAAAGACACTGAACATTCCTGTGGGCAACAACATCACGAGAATCTCAAACGGAGTGATCCAGCGCAACGCTGTGACAAGTTCACTCAGAATGGAACGAGGCAAGCCTGGCTGCACCAAGTACCAGTGACCTAACAACATTGCATCGCTCACTGCACCGAGGAACAAAGTGCCCACGAGAACTCGCAGCAAGTTGACTGTGATTCCACCAGCGCCATCTGCGGCATCAATAGCGCCGGCAATGACACCCACGATTCCAATTGC
>JAJTFJ010000052.1 GCA_021298435.1 Ilumatobacteraceae bacterium | reverse complement strand
CCATTAATGCAGCTTCATCAACAACTAGATCGAGGAACCCAGTCTCCACGGCATTTTCTGGCGTGAAGGCTTCGGCGAGCAATACCGAACGACTGAGTGCAGCAGGTGTCACGCGATGGCGAAGAATTTCAATCGTAGAGAACGGCATTGTCATGCCAATCGCCACTTCGTTTGCTGAATAGCGATAGTTGCCCTTGATGCCGATCCGATAGTCGCAACTTTCCAACAAGAAAACTCCCATGGCGATTGCGTGCCCTGAGCACGCCGCAATCACGGGTGTGGGAAACGTCAGCAAACGAATCGCTAACTCAAGTCCGCCGTTCAGCATGTCAACTGCTGGTTGGCCACTGGCAGCAAGTGTCTTGAGATCAAAACCAGCAGACAAGATGCCGGGACGTCCAGTGAGGATGACGGGCACGCCGTCTTTCTCTGCTTGATCAAGTGCTTCGTTGATGCCTGCTTGCAATGTGAGTGACACTGCATTGGCTTTGCCATCATCCATCGTGATGACAGCAATGCCGTCGGTCAACGCATATGTGACGGGGGAAGTCATCGGACTACCACTTGTCCCAGTGAAGAACCTTGCTGAGTGGCTCGCGCTTGGCGGGCTTGAAGTCGGTGCCGATTGTGTATGCGATAGGGAAGAGTCCGCCTTGTGTGACCTTCTCGTATGGAATGCCGAGTAACTCGGCTGCTTCCTTCTCGCCATCGTTCATGAGGTGGATAGTGGTCCATGCAGAACCCATGGCACGCTCACGCAATGCGAGCATGAAGCTCCACACTGCGGGAAGCAATGAGCCCCATGCGCCGGCAGTGGCGAACGATGGCAAGTTGTCAAGGCGTCCGTCGATGCACGGAATCATGAGAAGTGGTGCCTTCTCGAAGTTGTCGGCGAGGTAGCCAGCGGAGTCACGAACAAGACCCATGCGCTCGCCACGTGTGTCGCCGCTGCCGTATTCGCGGCCAGGCATGTTTGCGTACAGTGCCCAGTTCTTGCGGTAGATGTCGGCAAGTGCCTTCTTCTTTGCGGCATCTTCGATGATGATCCAGTGCCAGCCTTGGCTGTTCGAGCCTGTGGGTGCTTGCAGTGCGATTTCGAGGCACTCCTCGACGATCTCGCGCTCGACTGGCTTGTCGAAATCGAGGCGCTTACGCACGCTGCGGGTTGTCTTGAGGACTTCGTCTGCTGAAAGGTTCAAATGCATGAAAGCAGTCTGCCACGGGTCCGCTTCCCTCAGTCACTTGGGGGCGTGGCAAGATGACGAGATGAGCGACAGAGTCACTATCTCCATTTCCGACGGCATTGCCGACGTTCGTTTCAACCGTGCTGACAAGCGCAACGCCCTTGACGGCGAGCAATTCCAAGCCATCGTTGATGCGGGTGAGTCGCTGAAGACGAACAAGAAGATTCGCGCCGTCGTGGTCTCGGGTGAGGGCGCATCTTTCTGTGCGGGTCTCGACCTTGCCTCCATGGGGGCAATGGCCGGTGGTGGCAACAACTCGGGTGGAGAGCGCCAGCCGTCAGCATCCGACATGTCGGGCGACCGCATCACTCACCTTGGTCAGCAATCTGCTTGGGTATGGCAAGAAGTGCCCGTGCCCGTGATCGCAGCTGTTCATGGTCATGCATTGGGTGGCGGATGCCAGATCGCATTGGGCGCCGATATTCGTATCGCTCACCCCGACACCAAGTTCTCTGTGCGTGAGACCTATTGGGGTCTTGTACCCGACATGGCCGGAACTGTGCTCATGCAGGGCCTCGTTCGCCCCGACATCATGAAAGACATCGTGTTGTCTGCCCGCATCTTTGATGGCCGCGAGGCTGCCGAGATTGGCATCGTGACCCGGTTGTCGGAGACTCCTCGTGAGGATGCTTTTGCCTATGCAGAGGAAATCTGCAAGCGCAGCCCCGATGCCGTGCGCGGAGCCAAGGAACTCTTGAACCGTTTGACCATGGACTTCGCGCATTATCGGCAGCCTCGTTGGTGGCCATAACCAGCGCGAAGCCGTGATGAGCGACTTCGAGAAGCGCGCACCGGCGTACATCGACCCCAAGTAGGGCCTGAATAGAGGTCACACCTCTTTAATTCCTTTGTAAGCCAGGGCAGGCATGGGTAGCCTTGCATTGCTCGGGTCAGCGTCGCCCCGGGAGAACAATCTCATTCTCCGCCGTGCTCTGCACGGTTCCTGAAGGACTCGACGCTCATGAACCCAGATCTCCCCGCTGCCCACGGTCTCTACGACCCTCGGTTTGAACACGACGCATGTGGCGTGTCTTTTGTTGCCAACATCAAAGGTGTTCGCAGCCGTGAGATCGTGACGCTTGGTCTCACAGCTCTCACAAACATGGAGCACCGCGGTGCAACAGGAGCAGAGCCAGACACTGGTGACGGCGCTGGCATTCTCATTCAGATTCCTGATGCGTTCTTGCGCGCTGTTGCTGGTTTCGATCTTCCCGTTGCAGGTTCGTATGCAGTGGGTATTGCCTTCCTTCCGCAGGCTGCTGCAGATGTTGCGACTGCAGTTGCAACTGTTGAAAAGATCGTCACCGAAGAAGGACTTCGTCCGCTCGGATGGCGCGATGTACCCGTGAACCCTGATTGTCTTGGCGCATCGGCTCGTGCCGTGATGCCCACCGTGCGTCAGTTCTTCCTCGATGACCCCGCAGGTGCTGCAGGCATTGAACTTGACCGCAAGATCTTCATTGCTCGCAAGCGCATTGAACATGAACTCACAGGCACGATGCGCACGTACTTCTCGTCGTTGTCTGCCCGCACAATCGTCTACAAGGGAATGCTCACAACACCAGAGCTTGAGCAGTTCTTTCCTGATCTCTCTGATGAGCGCATGGAATCAGCGATTGCAATGGTGCATAGCCGTTTCTCAACGAACACTTTTCCATCGTGGCCACTGGCTCACCCGTACCGCTTTATTGCGCACAACGGTGAAATCAACACGGTGCAGGGCAACCGTAACTGGATGCGAACACGTGAAGCATTGCTTGCCAGCAACTTGATTCCAGGTCTTGAGCGCGCGTTCCCCATTTGCACACCTGGCATGTCGGACTCTGCAAGCTTCGACGAAGTGTTGGAACTTCTGCACCTCGCCGGCCGTTCACTTCCGCATGCATTGCTCATGATGATTCCTGAAGCATGGGAGAACAACGACCGCATGGATGCAAAGAAGCGTGCGTTCTACCAATTCCATTCTTCGTTGATGGAGCCATGGGATGGCCCCGCTGACGTGTGCTTTACCGACGGAACACTGATTGGCGCGGTACTTGACCGCAATGGTCTTCGCCCCGGCCGTTACTGGATCACCAAGGACGACCTCGTCGTCCTTGCGTCTGAAGCAGGCGTGTTGAACATTGATCAATCACGAATCATCCGCAAGGGTCGTTTGCAGCCCGGCCGCATGTTCCTTATTGACACAGCACAGGGTCGTCTCATTGATGACGATGAAGTGAAGATGGAACTTGCGTCCGAGCACCCATACGAAGAATGGCTTGAGCAGGGCGTGACACATCTTGATGAGTTGCCTGCACGTGAGCACATTGTTCACAGTCGTGACAGCGTCGCTCGCCGGCAACAAATGTTCGGCTATACCGAAGAAGAACTCAAGATCATCCTTGCGCCCACCGCTAAGAACGCCATGGAGCCACTCGGTTCCATGGGTACTGACACGCCCATTGCTGTGTTGTCGGCACGTTCACGTTTGTTGTTCGACTACTTCCAGCAGTTGTTTGCTCAGGTCACCAACCCGCCGCTCGACGCGATTCGTGAAGAAGTCGTGACTGCAGTGGGAACAAGCGTTGGACCCGAGGCGAACCTCTTGTCGCCTGGACCCAACAGCTGTCGTCAACTGTCATTGCCATTCCCGATTATTGACAACGATGACCTTGCCAAGATCATCCACATCAATGACGATGCAACACAGCCACAGCTGGCTGCAGTCGTCATCAGTGGTTTGTATCGCGTGGCTGATGGTGGCGCAGGTCTTCGTACGGCTCTCGACAAACTGCGTGCAGATGTCAGTGCTGCAATCACAAATGGCGCACGCATCATTGTGTTGTCCGACCGCAACTCAGATGAAGTGTTCGCACCCATTCCTTCGTTGTTGATGACGAGTGCCGTGCATCATCACCTCATCCGCGAGAAGACTCGTACGCAAGTCGGTCTTGTTGTTGAATGTGGCGATGCGCGCGAAGTGCATCACATGGCATTGCTCATTGGCTTTGGTGCTGGAGCAGTGAACCCATACCTTGCCTTCGAAACAATCGAAGCAATGATCGCGGCTGATAACGACACTGGCATGTATGGCTTGGGTGGCATGGATCCACACAAGGCTGTAAAGAACTACATCAAGGCTTCCGGTAAGGGTGTCTTGAAGGTCATGTCGAAGATGGGCGTTTCCACTGTTGCGTCATACACAGGTGCACAGATCTTCGAGTCAATCGGTTTGGCAACAGACCTCGTTGAAGAGTTCTTTACGGGCACTGTGTCTCGCCTTGGCGGTATCGGCCTTGATGAGATTGCAGCTGAAGTAGCAACACGTCATGCAACAGCTCATCCGAAGCGTCCTGATTTACGTGCGCACCGCAAGTTAGAAGTGGGTGGCGAATACCAGTGGCGTCGTGAAGGGGAGTATCACCTCTTCAACCCCGACACCGTGTATCGCTTGCAGCACTCCACGCGTTCTGGTCGGTACGACATTTTCAAGCAGTACACCGCAGATGTTGATGACCAGTCAAAGCGTCTCGCAACATTGCGTGGTCTCTTTGAGTTGCGTACCAACGTACGCCAAGCAATCTCCATTGATGAGGTCGAGCCTGTTTCTGAAATCGTGAAGCGATTCTCAACAGGCGCGATGAGCTACGGCTCCATCTCTGCAGAGGCGCACGAAACATTGGCTATTGCAATGAACCGTTTGGGTGCAAAGAGCAACACTGGCGAAGGTGGCGAAGACCCCGAGCGTTTCACTCCGATGGCAAACGGTGACTCGAAGCGTTCTGCAATCAAGCAAGTCGCGTCAGGTCGCTTTGGTGTCACCAGCGAATACCTGGTCAACGCCGACGACATTCAGATCAAGATGGCTCAGGGCGCAAAGCCTGGCGAGGGCGGACAGCTTCCTGGCCACAAGGTGTACCCATGGGTGGCAAAGACACGTCACTCAACTCCAGGTGTTGGACTCATCAGCCCGCCGCCACACCACGACATCTATTCCATTGAAGACCTCAAGCAATTGATTCACGACTTGAAGAACGCAAACCCAACGGCGCGCGTTCACGTGAAACTTGTTGCTGAAG
>JAJTFJ010000022.1 GCA_021298435.1 Ilumatobacteraceae bacterium | reverse complement strand
CGTCCGGATTCTCCGCGAGAATCTCCGTGGCTTCGCTGATTGTGTGCGCGATAAGAACTGGCATGTTTATGCAAGCCTTTCATGGAGTGTCCGTGCAGCTTCTGCTGCCTTCGTACGAATTTCGTTCAAATCAAACTGTGTTGGCACACCGTCTTCAACAAGGACTGTGTCATCGCGGACAACAGAGAGACAACGAATTCCTGGGGTGAATGCGACATGCCACGGGCTATCTGCATTGTCGTAGGACCATGTCACGACATCTCGTTTGACTTCAGGGAAGAACTTTTCGCCGTTCTGCAGCCATGACCAGGCAGAATCGGGTGATGCGGTGATGTCGTCCTCCCGGTGGCGAACATAGGCCAAACGCATCTCTTCCAGCATGTCTGCGCCAATTCCGTCTGTACCAAGAATGACATCGTGGGCCCAACGAGATGGGCGCGCATAGCCAACAGAGTTATTCATATTGGAACGAGGGTTATGTGCAAGCGTCCCTTTAATTTGCTGGTCGAGATGAACTGCATGAACGATGAGCCAGTTGTCCTCGGCCAGGTTCTGTAAGCGGATACCTGCGTCAATGTCGTCAGGCCCTTCAGCGACATGAATGTGTACACCGACGTTGTGTTGCTTTGCTAGGTCGGCTGCAGTTTCAAGTGTTTCATCGCTGCACGTGAAAGATGCGTGAACGCCGACCATGCCTCTCCCGCCAGCCTTCAAGAATCGATCATTCTCTGCGAGACCTCGCCTTGCTTCATCAGACATCTTTGATGACGGTGCAACATGCGATTGCATCGATTGTCCGACCCAACGGTCCGTCACTCCGTAACAGAGATTGCTGCTCACTCCGACCATGTCGCATGCAGATTGGATCGCATCAAGACTTCCCTCTATGGCAAACGGAGACTCATGGTGGTCAATGATCGCGGTTGTGCCATTCAGCAGGGCCTCAGCAGCACCCAATGCAGCGGACCAATAAATAATGTCGAGGTCAAGAGCTGCGTCGAGTCTCCACCACACATTCTCTAGGACAGAGATAAACGAATTGGGTGTTTGTGGTGGGGCAGGCATGCCTCGAGCAAGCGAGGAGTAGAGGTGGTGGTGACCACACACAAGACCATTCGTGGTGAATGTCATATCAGTCGATCACGACTCCACGTTGTGAAGTAATGCGGCCGTACACCTCGGGCCTGCGGTACCGCTCGAAGTCAAACAATGTTCCGGTGTATTTCGCACACCAATCAAGATCACAACGCGCAGAAATAAGTTCATCACCGGTCGTAAAGGCTTGAGCAACGATTTGTCCAGATGGAGCAACAATCATGCTTTGGCCAAGTGAGTCAACCCCTTCCTCGACTCCGCCTTTAGCGACTCCGATGACCCAACTGCCGTTCTGATAGGCACCTGATTGCATCACAAGGGAGTTATGAAAGCCCTGAAGAATGTCTTGACTTGGATCCGGAACATAGTGAATCGGGGTGTTGTATCCACAGAGAATCATTTCAACTCCCTGAAGTCCCATGACGCGGTAGGACTCAGGCCAACGCCGATCGTTACAGATCATCATTCCCAGGCGGCCGCCGAAGGCTTTCCAAACGCCGAAACCTTCCATCGACGGCTCGAAGTAATAGCGCTCCGCATGCTGGAACGGGCGATCTGGTTCATTGTGTTCGTGCCCAGGAATATGAACTTTGCGATACTTCGCGACAATCGAACCATCTCGTTCAACAAGAACTTGAGTGTTGAATCGATGACCGTCAGTGGTGAGTTCCGCGTAGCCGAGACAGAAACCAATCTTCAGTTTCTTTGCCTCGTCAAAGAGAGGTTGTGTAACGGGAGATGGCATTTCAGTCTCATACCAGTGATCAGCCTGAGTGATGTCGTCGATGAACCAGCGTGGGAAGAAAGTAGTGAGAGCCAATTCGGGAAAGACCACGAGATCACAGCCTGCTTGATGCCCTTGGCGCAGGAGTGTGATGAGTCGCTCAACAACTTCTTTACGCGTGTGATCCTTTTGGATGGGACCCATCTGCGCAGCGCCGACAGTAACAATGCGACTCATGAGAAGTCCTCCGTATTGGCAAGTGAGATCATCGTGTGAAGCAGCACGTTGGCACCCGCTTCAAGTTCTTCCGCAGAAGTGAACTCAGCGGGATTATGGCTAATCCCGTCAACACTCGGAACGAAAATCATGGACGCTGGACACACTCTCGCCAACATCTGGGCATCGTGGCCAGCTCCACTTGGGAGGCGAGACACTGAGTTGCCCTGTTGCGAAGCAATGGACTCAATGAGTTGCGTGACATGTTCATCAAAAACGACTGGTTCAAATCGTGCCAAGGAGCGTGTCGTTATGGTGACGCCTTCTTCAATTGCTAGATGATCCAAGTGTGCCTGAATCTCTCTTTCTGCGTCTTGCAGTTTCTGTTCATCTGTGTTTCGAACATCAAGAGTCAGAACAGCACGTTGAGGCACGACATTGACGAGATTCGGATGAAGATCAATCTTTCCGACGGTGCACACTTGGTGGCCGCCATATCGTGTTGCGAGGTCACGCAGGAACACTGCGATATTTGAAGCAACATAGGCGGGATCACGACGCATCGACATCGGCGTGGTGCCGGCGTGATTACTTTGACCTTCAATCGTGACTTCCTGCCAGCTGATTCCTTGAACGCCAGTCACTGCGCCAATTGTGATTCCGGTCTGCTCCAGCACTGGTCCTTGTTCAATATGAAGTTCAACGAAAGCGTGGGGGGATAGGCCCGGGCACGGTGTTGCACCGTTGTATCCGATGCGCTCCAGTTCATCTCGCACTCGAGTGCCGTCGATTCCGACGGTGTCTAAAGCTTCTTCAACACCGAGTCCTCCGACATAGACAAGCGAACCGAACATGTCCGGGGCAAAACGCGCTCCCTCTTCGTTGGTGAAGAAGGCAACAGCTAAAGGATGAAGGGGAGTAATTCCCATCTCTTGGCAAGTCTGAATCACTTCAAGTCCAGCAAGAACTCCGTAATTGCCGTCGTACTTCCCGCCAGTGCGCACTGTGTCGATGTGGGAGCCGGTCATCACCGGACGTCCTGTACCGACGTCCCAGATTCCGACAACATTTCCGACAATGTCGACGGTGATATCGAGGTCGAGATCCTTCATCCATTCAATGACGAGGTCACGGCCGAGTTTGTCGGCATCTGTGAGGGCTAGACGGGCGCAACCGCCACCATCAATAGCGCCGATCTCAGCAAGGTCGAACAGTCGTTGCAGTAGACGACTGCCATTGACCCGGACGTCGAGAGATGTTGTGAGACCCGCCACGACTCAAAGTGTACGAAATGTAAAGCTCAAAGTGCTGAATCATCGGGGATTATGGCGTTCTGGGCTAACTTCGTCACGTCCTCGCAGCGATTGGTCACCCCTTGGAACTTCAACAAATCTTGTGGATCGTCGTGTGTGTCGCAATTGCGGCTTTCGCCCAGTCCCTCGCCGGATTTGGCTTCAGTCTGCTCTCGGTCCCCATGATGGTTTTGTTCCTTTCGCCTCGGGATGCGGTTGTGGTCTCGGTTTTGGTGGCCTCGGTGTCGACGACAACCCAGGCAGTTGCTGATCGACGTTTCACGGAGTGGAAGACGGTTCGCAGACTTTCGTTGATGTCTTATGCCGGCATGCCCTTTGGCCTCTTCGTGTTCAATGTCGTCTCAGAGAGAAACCTTCGATTTGGGCTCGGTGCTGTTGTCATTGTGGCCACGGTTTTGATTGTGCGGAATTTTCAGATTCCTGACAACGCGCGGCGTTACGACTGGGTCCTTGGTTTTGTCTCAGGTGTTCTCAACACTTCAACGTCAACAAATGGCCCTCCACTTGTGTTTCTCCTGAAATCCCGCTCGATGGATGCCGCGTCTTTTCGAGCAACCCTCAACACAGTGTTCTCCATCGCAAACATTGGAGCTCTGATTCTCTTTCTGGGTTCCGGAAAGATGAGTGAGGAGAATCTTGTCGGAGCCGCTTTTGCATTGCCTGCGTTGGCACTCACATTGCGCATCGGATATGCAATGAGAAAGAGAGTCAATGAAGAGGCATTCACTCGACTTGTTGTTGGTCTGATGCTTCTGTCCGGTGCGAGCGTCTTGATTTCGGCTGTTACCCAATAGGTTCTGTTAATCGTGTCCAAACATCATCATCCAAGCCTCTTTGGTCTTGGGCTTGAACACATAGTTGAGATCTCGAACATCTGACATTCGTGCAGCGGGGGGCTCCGAATATCGGTGTCCTGGGAGAACAATGGTGGAGTCAGGAAGGCTTGCCAACCTCGTCAGGCTGTCGTACATATCAGCGACGTTTGAACCAGGAAGATCTGTTCTTCCGCATCCGTCGAGGAACAGCGTGTCTCCAGAAACAAGACATCCGTTGGTGAGAAAGCATTGACTCCCAGGAGTGTGGCCAGGAGTGTGAAGGCATTCGATGGATAGATTTCCGACCTTCACTACGTCGCCAGAGTCATGGGCGACCAAACTGTCCTCTGACACGCCTGTTGTCTTCAAGACCCACGGCACTTCGTGTTTGTTGACATGAATCGGCACGTCGTAGTTCTTGAGCAATGTGGTGATGCCCTCAATCGTGTGACCCATCATCGAACCACCAACATGATCAGCGTGATAATGGCTGGCCATGACACCAGTAATCCTCATGCCGTCGTTCTCTGCAATGTCGACCAACTGTTGCACGGCATATGCGGGGTCAACAATGACGCACTCTCCAGTGTCTCGATCGCCCAGGAGATACGAGAAATTGACCATCTGTGTGGCCATCATGTCGCCTGATGCGTAGTCCTGACCACTCAGTAACTGTCGGAAGTAGAAAGGATTGCTCTGTGTTTCGCTCACACAGTGCAGAATAGGACAATGATGAGTAGGCCTGCACTTCAATCCGGCGATCGAGTTCTGGTGGGGACCACTTTGGTCACTATTGACGATGACTTTGCAGCGTCTCTCGAAGAGGGTGATGTCGTTTTGGGTATTGCGTCATCTGGCGCTCTCCGCCGCATACCGAAAGTCGTCAGCGTTCTTGCTTCGGAAAGAGTCGGAGCGGCCCTGTCGGCTTTCTCCCAGTTACAGGCAACCACGACTGGGCAAGTCAATCGTTTCTTTGCTTTGGCCGCTGAACGGTTAGCGAACGACGCTCTTTTCTCTTCGATTGCTGTCGCTAACGAATCTGATATCGCTGCCGCTATCGCGAAAGGGCGTTCGACAACTCGTCTCATGCTGACAGAGAAGATGCGCACAGAGATGATTGCTGCCTTCAGAATGTGGGAATCAGTTGACATGTCGTTCACTTCACTCGAAAGCACCGTGTTGCATTCAGGTTGGGAGGTGCAGCAGTGGAAGGCTCCTCTTGGAGTTATTGGTTTTGTCTTTGAAGGACGACCGAATGTATTCGCAGATGCAACGGGAGTGCTGAAAGGTGGCAATACCGTTGTGTTCCGTATCGGCAGCGATGCCTTGGGAACCGCTGCAGCAATCATGGACACCGTGATTCAGCCGGCTTTGTCTGAGAGTGGTCTGCCGCCCGATTGTGTTGTTCTACTGGATTCGGTTGAGCATGCGGCCGGTTGGGCGTTGTTCTCTGACAATCGTCTTTCATTAGCCGTTGCGCGCGGCTCTGGACAGGCGGTTAGTGAGCTTGGTTCCATCGCACAACAGTCGGGAGTACCCGCAAGTCTGCACGGCACTGGAGGCGCCTGGATGATCGTGGGGGACGAGGCAGATGTATCCCGACTGGAGACCGTTGTCGAACATTCTCTAGATCGAAAGGTCTGCAACACATTGAACGTGTGTTGTGTGCCCGCTAGTAGGGCCGACGAATTGGTTCCCGTTGTTTACCGTGCTGCCGAGCAAGCTGCATCCACGCGTGGCGTTCATTGTCGAGTCCACGTCGTGAACGGTGCGGAAAGGCACTTGCCACAATCTGCATTGATTGATGTGAAACGCGCCGATGGAGTTCATCAGGAGCAACAGATCACGTTTGCTTCTGTTGATGCGCTGTCCCACGAGTTTGAGTGGGAAGAGAACCCTGAGTTCTATGTTGTTCTCGTACAGAACATTGAAGAGGCAGTTGATTTGTTCAATGAATACAGTCCTCAGTTTGTTGTTTCAGTGATTTCTGAGGCAACAGCAGAGCGAGAGTTTGTATGGAGAAACGCAAATGCGCCATTTGTTGGCGATGGCTTCACTCGCTGGGTTGATGGGCAATTCGCTTTACTGAGGCCTGAACTTGGTCTGAGCAACTGGCAGTCAGGGCGTCTTTTTGCCCGTGGAGGAGTTCTGTCGGGAGATTCAGCTTTCACTGTGCGTCTTCAGGTACGACAAGAAGACTCATCGCTTCATCGCTGAGGTGGCTGAATCTCGATGTTGTCAATGAGGCGTACTTCGTCAAACCAGGCTGCAATACAAATAACTGATGCACAGTTGATTGCTGAGATTATCTGAAGGTCTGTCTGTCGAACAATTTCGATGTATTCAATTCTGCAACCATCTGCCGCCGCAAGCCTTGTCGTCATCGTGTTGATGACGACGTCTGGCGATGTTTCCCCCGCATCGACGAGGTTCTTCGCAGATACAAGGGCTTGGTGAATAACTGGAGCTGTTGACCTTTGTACGTCGGACAATCTGATATTTCGGCTCGACATTGCAAGCCCGTCGTCATGACGAACCGTGTCTACACCGACAACAGAAATATCGAAGTTAAGTTCAGACACCATCTGTCGAATAACTGCCAATTGCTGATAATCCTTTTTGCCAAAGTAGGCACGGGTTGGTTGCACTGTGTTGAATAATTTCGTGACAATTGTTGCAACGCCGCGAAAGTGTCCCGGACGCCCTAATCCCTCGAGGGGGTCCGCCGCTGTCCCTGGTTCAATGAATATTCGCCAACCTTCTGGGTACATACGGTCTGTCTCTGGCATGTAGACAACATCAACGTCATGATGCTCAGCAATTCTCAGATCACGTTCAGTTGTGCGGGGATACGCCTCAAAGTCCGATTGAACATTGAACTGAGTGGGGTTGACAAAGATTGACAACACCGTGATGTCGTTCTCATGTTGCGCTTGTTGCAGGAGAACCTCGTGGCCAGCGTGAAGCGCCCCCATAGTGGGGACGAAGCCGATTGATTTTCCGCCCCTATACGAATGAAGCCATTCGTGCATCTGCTCGGGCGCGGTGATGACAATCATTTAAGAGAAACTGTGATCGCTGTCGGGCCAAGCCCCCGACTGCACCTCTTGCACATATTGAGCAACTGCTGCGATGGCTTGAGTGCGCAACTGTGCATACGGCTTAGCAAAGGTGAATGTGCGAGGAGAAAGTCCGAGCAGGTCGTGCATAACGAGAACCTGCCCATCACAGCCGACTCCGGCGCCAATACCGATCGTGGGAATGCTGAGCGACTTTGTGATGCTCGCTGCTACATCTGATGGGACACCTTCAATGACAACTGCACAAGCACCTGCATCTTGCACGGCGAGTGCATCTTTCATGAGACGGTCCTTGCTTCCGGCAATGTCGCCTTCAGCACGTCCTTGAATTTTGTTGCCACCCATTCGGTGATAGCTCTGAGGTGTCAACCCGATATGTCCCATGACTGGAATGTCCGCATTAGTGATTGCAGCAATCTGGTCTGCAACATGAACGCCGCCTTCTAGTTTCACTAATTCGGCGCCCGCTTTGACGAGACGGATGGAATTCTGAACGGCGTCTGTAACGGATGCTTGGTAGGAACCAAAAGGCAGATCCCCGACAATCAATGCAAAAGGCTTTGCAGAAGACACCATCTGGACGTGATACTCCATTTGTTCCATCGAAACGCCAAGAGTGTTCTTTTGACCCTGCATCACTGTGGCGACAGAGTCGCCGACTAAAAGTAGATCAACATCGGCAGCGTCGATGATGGATGCAAAAGTTGCGTCATAGGCCGTCACCATCGCAAGGCGACGAGATGAGTTTTTTACAAGTGCCAGTTGAGGCACTGTGAATTTTTTGCGCTGTGCGTCCGTAGCCATATGGCACCCCTTTGCGAGATTCCAAGGCTAGGGGTGGAAGTGGGACTCCACCCTCCAACATCTGCCGTGTTTGGGAGTGACCTCAGTAACTATTTGCGACCGAAAAGTTGGCGAATCTCGGCTTCTGGGTCATTGATGAGCTCGGTGTTTTCACCGATCTCCAGTGTGGGGCGCGTCTCCACATTGAACTGTTGCCATGTGGGGTGTCCATGAGTGGCGAAATGAACAATCTCACTCGCGAATCGGTCGGAAATGGCCTGTCGTTCAGCGCCTTCTCCCAGAAGCATCGTTGCTCCGGGGGCATCCAGATTGTCAAAAGCAAAAGGAATATCGATGGCGTGACAGCTACCAAGGATTCCTCCGAATGCAGGCGTCTCCCATGTGAACCAATACATCCAAGTGGGAGTGTTTTCGACGCATCGCTGCTCGGACAATTCTTGTGCTCGTTGCCTAAATGAAATGTCGGTGTTAACAGCGGAAATCAGTTCTCGAGCGGCTTCGTTTGGCCGATAGCGCTCGTATACGGCACGGGCTGTATCTGCTGTATCCCCGAACTGTTGTTGCGTGAACTTTTCCCATTCACTCTGTCCTGCTGATGCCGCATCTTGATCAAAGGCTGACCACAACTTGTTCTCATCCTTGTTGGTGCCAACAACAAACGGAATTGGGCATCGTGCTGCAGTTGCCAATAGGTCAGCCTTCACTGCGGTGCCCCCAGCAGTAGGGGCAAAGATGTCGAAGCCCTTTGATGGAGACGTAGCAGCTTTAGTGCCTGCTTCTAGTACTTCATCAACTGTTTTGTGTGCAGCAGCAGCAAGGCTGTCTTCATCAAGGAAACCGAGAAACTCATCGAGAAGTTCATTGGCTCGCGGCAGATCACGCAATTGACCAATTGAGGGGCTCATCGACCACGCTTTGTGAAAGTGTCGATTCGCAGCGTCGGTTGCCATCAAGGACACCACCGCAGATCCTCCGGCGGATTCGCCAAAGATGGTGACGTTGTTTGGATTGCCGCCAAATGACGCAATGTTTCGGTTGACCCAACGAAGGCCCGACAGCATGTCGAGAACTCCATAGTTCTCGCTTCCAGCAAAGCCCAGTGGTCCGAGTCGGTAATTGATGGAGACGACCACTGTTCCCTTTGATGCCAAACGTGAGCCGTCGTACCACGCGATGGACCCTGCTCCATTCGTGTACGCACCGCCGTGAATCCAAAAGAGAACTGGCAGATTGCTGTCCACCGATGCTCCCTGAGGGCAATAGATATTGAGATGTAAACAATCTTCCGACATTGAAGAAGCGTCAGTCCCGAGCATTTGTTCGAGAAAACCAGGAACTTGCGGGCTGATGAAGCCAGGCTCGGAGGCGTCGACAGGGGAGGCGTAGGACTCAATGTCAACAGGATGTTGCCATCGTTGCGCTGTGGCGAACTTGATGCCCCGATAAACGGATTGGCCGTTGTCTAACAGGGTTCCATTGAATCTTCCTGATGGAGTTGTTGTCGCTGCGGTCGTGCTCATCTGCCCACCGTACACAGAGAGACGAGTGGGTTCACTAGCGTGTTGACGTGTTCAGTTCTCTGATAGGAAACCTGTATGTCCGTTTCCATTCATGGATTCAATTGGCTGCATCGATCTCCCCAAGTAATTCCCGGGGAAAACGTTTCGGCCGGTTTGGAGGGGGAAGCCTCATCATGTGGAAGCCCACGACGATCTTCAACGAGCAATACATCCACATCGGTGAAAACACTTTGATTGGTCCCGATATCTCCTTGTCGGCTGGAATGGTTCCAGGGCAAGAGTGCATTACCAATCCTGTCGTAACTATTGGTGACCGGTGCTTAATCGGTCGAGGCAGCGGAATAGTTGGTCATTTCAGCATCGATATCGGCGACGACGTGTGGACTGGACACAACGTGTACATCACTGACCAGAATCATGGATACGAAGACGTCTCGTTGCCCATTTCAAAGCAATCACAGCCAGAACGGGCAGTCAAGATTGGTAGTGGAAGTTGGCTGGGCTATGGATCAGTCGTTCTTCCGGGCGTCACGATTGGTGAGCATTGCGTTATTGGAGCCAACTCCGTGGTGACGCGAGATGTTCCGAGTTACTCAGTCGCTGTTGGAGTGCCTGCTCGAGTAATCAAGCGCTATATCAACGGCTCTTGGGTTGAGGTTGACTAGACCGACAGGTCTAACGGAGGCTGACATGTACGCATGTCATTTTCTCGAGCAAATTTTCCGATTCGTTCGCTGATCGGCACGCCTTCGACTTCTGTTTCAGAAAAGAATGGCCTCGTCGAAGCGGTACGAAGTTTGTCAACAAACTGTCGACGATTCTGAATGTAAATGCGATAGTCGCTGATCCACTGTGGAACAAGTTCCTGACCTTTAGGACCTACAGGCTTGTCCTTCGCAATGTCATCGATGGCGCGTTCCAGAGAATCGGTAGCAGTAGCAACGATGTCGGCCTTCTTCTTAAGCGCGGCCGTGTCGTTGGCATTCATCTTCCCAAGGTCCTGCAACGCAAAGCGTTCGTTCTCGGCAATCAGGCAACGAGCTTCCGAACGTGCTTTCCATGCGTCATCTTCAATTCGATTGAAACTTTCGCGAGATGCGAAGCCAAATGCGTACACCCACATGGCAAAGATGCCTGTACAAACAACTGTTAGGACGATCCGGGCTAAACGATTCACACCGACAGGCTAGGAGATGGGGGACTTCTCGGTGGGGCGCAGTACTGCAGTCACATGGCACAGTGCCACGGACCTAGACCATCTATGGCGCTGCAGGGCTTCGATCGAATGTAAGAATGAATCATGTCCTTCGGTGTCCGTCATCAACTTCGTTTGTCGATGGTTGCAGTATTGGCGGGATTCAGCCTGGTCTCTTGCTCCGCCGAATCGTCCATTTGCTCTGATCTCAGTTCTGTAGCGGGCTTCACCATGCAGTTTTCCCAAGGACTCGATAATTTTTCCGAGAACCAGTATGCAACTTTGCGTAATGAGACTTTTAGTGCGCGTACAAGCGTGAATCACGTTGCCGTTGTTCATCCTGAGAGCAAGGAAGCTGCCGACTTGGTGGTCAAGATCAACTCCTTCATCAGTTCTATGGAAAAACTTGACTGGGATGTGTCTGTGGCGATTGCCGACTCTGTTGCGGTCGACTCTGCGCTGCAGTTGGGTTCTGCACAATCTTTAACTCAAGCCAACACAGTGGAGTCTCTGTTGATTGGTGAGTGTGGCTTGCCCTCAACCATTGCCAATTCTGATCAAACTTCTGAAACATTGCCAGGTCCTTCGATTCCGAGTCCATTGCAAACCGAACCTCCAACAAACACCATTAACGAAGTTTCTCAAGATGATGCCCTTGGAGCAACTGTTGCCGCTCTCTTCGGCCTCACAATTTCTCCCGCACAGACCAGTTGTTTGGGAACCGCTTTGCAAGGTGTTGTCGATGTCAGTTCAAGCAATGCAAATCTGGCGCAGTACCAAGGCCAATTCCAGCGAGCCTTTGATCAGTGCTCTATTGATTTCACGGTGCCAACTAACTAATTCGGTTTAGATGTTCGTCAGAACTAAGTTGGCGTCGTGGAATTAGTCATCATTCGTCATGCTCAGCCCGAATGGGTAAAGGACGGTCTTTCTGTTGATAACCCTCCTCTGACAGACCTTGGCTTCCGTCAGGCCGATGCCGTGGCAAAGGAAATCGCTAATGAGCATTTTGACGAGGTGCTTGTTTCGCCTCTTCTTCGCACGCGCCAAACAGCAACACCCATTCTCGATGTGTTGGGTAAGCCATTGGTGATAGAGCCTTGGTTGGAGGAGATACGTAACCCGATTTGGCATGGGACGCCTCAGGAGAAGGCGGAAGCGGCATGGAGTGCAGAAAAGTCAAAAGCTTCACACGAACGTTGGTCGGGTGTTGAAGGTGGGGAAGCAGTTTCAGATTTTGTGGCGAGAATCAACGAAGGCATCGGCGGATTTCTTGCATCCCGAGGAATTGTTCGGGCTAGCTCTGATCTTCCGGTGTGGGAAACGAACGACCAGTTTGATGACAAGAGAAAGATTGCACTGATCTGCCATGCCGGTACGGGAAGTGTGTCGTTGTGTCACATGCTGGGTTTCCCTGTTACTCCATGGGAATGGGAACGTCTCGTTATCGGGCACGCCACGATCAACCGCATTTCGACGCTGAAACTTGCCGATGGAATTACTTTCGGACTCACACAACTGTCTGGGAATCACCACCTAGAACCCGGCATGAGAACATACTGACCAACTCAGATCTCGATTGTCATTGGTTCTAGAGTCAACTCATGGCTAATGAATCAATTGATCCTGATGTTCTGAAGATGTTCTCGTTTGGTGTTTTCAGCAAACTCGAGGGCGCTGTTACGTCGGGGATGATCCACCTGGGCGATCGATTGGGTCTATATGAGTCAATGGCCACCCGTCCGGACGGTGATACTTCTGCTTCATTGGCTGGACACCTTGGACTGCATGAGCGGTGGGTTCGCGAGTGGCTTCACAATCAAGTGGCCGCCCGAATCGTGTCGTGTCACGACTTGTCTGCGGTTGATCCTGTCTTTTATCTCACTCCCGAGGCCGTGTGTGTGCTCGCAACACCAGATCATCCGGCGTACGGAATGGGAATGTTTCACCGCTTGCCGCAGACGATGGCAGCACTCAACCACATGCCGGAGTCTTTCCGCACAGGGCTCGGACACGACTATGACTCTCACGGCCCTGAAGGTGCCGTGGGTATTGAGAAGAGTTTTGAACCGTGGAACCAGAACTTTCTCATCCCGTACGTAGTCCCTGCGCTGTCGGGTGTCCAGGAAAGGTTGGAGGCGGGTGCACGTGTTGCTGATATCGGCTGCGGCGCCGGCGGTCTATCTCTCCTTCTTGGTCGTACTTTCCCGCATAGCCAATTTGTTGGCTACGACATTTCGGTTCATGCCCTGGAGCGAGCTAACGAACGACTGAAGAATGATGATCTTTCCAATGTGCGATTTGTTGATCCTCGCGAAGAGGCAATCACCTCGGGCGAAAAGTTCGATCTGATTTGTACTTTTGATTGCATTCACGACATGACTCATCCAACAGAGATGATGCGAACAATTAGTCAGTCTCTGAAAGATGATGGAACCTGGCTGCTCGTCGACATCAAGGCTCACGATTCACTGGAACTGAATGTCACAAAGAATCCCATGGCATCATTGCTCTATGGCGTGAGTGTTCTCAGTTGCATGTCGTCTGCAATGTCATCGCCGGACGGTGAAGGACTCGGCACATTAGGATTATCTTCCTCGAAGGCCCAACACATGGCAAGAGATGCAGGATTCACTTCATTCGAGAAATTGCCTATTGAACACTCGGTGAACGCTTTTTACGAAGTTCGTCCATAAACAACTTTCGGCCGCCACTGGATCGTGTGGCGGCCGAAAGAGATTTTTTTGCCAACCCTTTTTTGAGGGCTGTATCTGGTTTATGCGGCAGGTACTGGAAGTGGTGTGGTCACTCCACATGCATTCACTGCGTCAACTGCTGCAGTTGGATCAATTGCAGCGCCGCCGAATGGGTGAATTTCAAAGTGGAGGTGTGGGGTGTTGGTTCCGCCGGTCTTGCCGTTGTATCCAACGACTTGACCTGCTTTGACCTGGGTGCCGATGGTGATGCCATCTGCAAGACGAAGCATGTGGCCATAGAAGAAGTACGTTCCATCAGCCTTTGTCAGACGAATTCCGTTTCCTGCAAGCTTGTCATTCGCTGCGTTATAGATCTTGGTGATTGTTCCGTCAGCAACTGCGTACAAAAGGTTTCCTTCTTTGGCAATGATGTCGACGCCAACATGAAGACGACCGCCACCACGAGGAGCATGCCATGTGTTCGTGAATGAACAAGGACCTTGCATGGGGAACACATCAAGCTGAATTGCAGGTGCAGCCATGACGCCAAGCTTGATTGCTGTCCGTGTGTCGAGCTTTCCAGTTGAAGGCAAACCATTTGCTGCCTGAAACTTCTGAATTGCAACGGTGGTTGCACCACCAAAGACACCGTCAGCTCCACCCTTCACTGCAATTCCTGCAGTGATGAGTGCATTCTGAATGATCACAACGTCATTGCTTCGCGCGCCGCGTGAAGGCAAGGTCGTCACGGTGACGGATGCGGCCTGTACAGCTGGTGCAGCGGTTGGTGCTGGTGCAACGGTGGTGGTGGGCGCAATGAGGCCAAGTGCTGCTGCTGTGTTTGCGTCAAGAAGACCTGTGGCAGGGAGACCCTTTGTCGACTGGAACGCAGCAAGAGTTTGTGTTGTTCCGGAACCAAAGATGCCATCAACGCCGCCCCGGACCTGAAGTCCTGCCGTTACGAGTGCCTTTTGGAGAGCGAGAACTG
>JAJTFJ010000008.1 GCA_021298435.1 Ilumatobacteraceae bacterium | reverse complement strand
AAAACAACCGTTCACAGTTTGACAATGTTGGAAAAGCTGTCGACACACTTTCTCGCCGTACAGAGAATCTGAATGAAGTTCTCTCTAACTCACAGAAGCGCGGTCAATGGGGCGAGCGTCTTGCAGAAGATATGTTGCGTGCTGCCGGTTTTGTCGATGGTGTGAACTACACGAAACAAGACATCAACGCTGCTGGTGGTAAACCCGACTTCAAGTTCAACATGCCGCCGAATCGCGTTCTGTATATGGACGTGAAGTTCCCACTCGATCAGTACTCCGCACACTTCAATGCTGAGACTGATGCATTACGTGCATCGTCAAAGACTGAATTCGTCAAGGCTGTCAAAGGCCATGTTGATGCACTCGCGAAACGCGACTATGTCATGAACTCCAAAGAAGAAGCTCTTGACTATGTTCTCATGTTCGTTCCGAACGAGAGCATCAGCGGTTTCGTACACGAAGCAGACCCCACACTCATTGACTATGCATTGTCAAAGAAAGTGGTGCTGTGTTCACCACTTACGTTGTATGCGTTCTTAGTGGTTATTCGTCAAGCAACAGACAGCTTCCACACAGAACAAACTGCAGCAACCATCATGCAGCAGATCAATAAGTTCTCGAAGGAGTGGGTCAATTACGCCAAGGCTGTTGACCAAGTGCAAGCGACATTCACAAAACTTCAGGGCGAGATTGAATCCATCGGCAGCGAAGGCACTCGTTTCAAGAAGATGAATGTTCCTGTGCGTGACATCGAAAAGCTCCGCAAGAACCAAGGAATTCCGGAACTCACTGAAGCAGAGTCAAACGCTGTCATCGACAACGACGACGAATAGCCTCAAACCAAAGACCGAGAGGTTGTCTTCATTGCAAGGAACTCTTCTTGAATCTGCAACAACTCTTCGCAGCCTGGCATCACTCTGAGCCCAGCAGCGACAGCGGTCATCATTAACTCGACATCACCCTTTGACCTTGCAAACTCAGCAAGTTCTTGTGATGCCTGCATCGCTGTGATGATGAGTCGTGTCGTTGTGCCGTCCAAGTCAGCCCACTCGTAAGAAGTTCCAGAAAAGGGAACATCACGAATCTCAGATAGCTGATCAGCAAGTGTCTGATGATTCAGACAATCAGTACGAAAAGCATCCAAAGCTTCACGCAATAACTCGTAGTCAGTTGTAATGCGGTGACTCAGTAATAGCTCGTCCGAATAGGTCGTCGGTAGAAACTCTGCACGATTCAAAGAGGAATCTAATTCCGAGAGGCCGCGCCTCATATCGGAGACAACCGTGGAGAATGTCGCATCGCTCACATCGATATGCCACAGTGCTGTTCTTGCCGCAGACCTTCGAGGCCGATCGCGATTGAGCGAAAGCCAGACAAGTAGTTCCAAAGCTCGCTTCTTACGAAAGAATGCTCTCGCACCTTGCCTGCTCTTGACCTCTGGATACCCATACAGACGCACAATGAACAACGGTCTTTCACTCTTACAAAGGCGTGTCTTCTCCTTTCGCTCCACTACATCTGTCAAGACTTTGACAACAGGAAGTGAAACATCAAGTTCACCCACAACCATGGCGGGCAAGGCTTCCTTTGCCTTGCGTTGTACCTGCGACAAAAGCACAATTTCCTCATCACACAGGACATCCGGCATCACTCCTCGCCGAATCTGATTTCTCCTGCGTTGAAGGATGTCCCGGATCAATAGTGCCGCCATTGACGGAGTCAACATCAGTTCAGCTGGGAGCCCTGCTTCCTCGGCGACGTCTACCCGATGCACTTCTGCGGATTGGCTGTGTCCGATGATCGCAAGTCCCCCCAAGAGCAGGGCAGAGAACCGGCGATGATGAGACGACTCAGGAACATGAGAGATCACCCTCGCGTTCTTTAATCCGATGAGGGCCTCACACACCACCCACAAGGAGATCACGCAAATCAATAGATGACACCCAGCTATCAATTCCACTGACGTGACATCTCGGTCGAGGAGATTACGACGTTGAAAGACGTACCGCTCCCGCACAAGATGCACTGCACTGAAAACAGGAGCAAGAACAAAAACTCCGGAGAAAATACGTCGCCTCATATGAATCAACCGGAGACAATGTGCGCTGTGCGCACGATGTGCAAACGTTGGCTTCTGAGTCCAATAATTCCAAGTATCTGATATCGACGTAACCCAATAACTTCCACCGATACAGAATCTTGATGCACCTCAACACGACCGCTGACTCCATGAGAATGCAAGTAGGCCTGACTCGTTGTCACTGCACTGCGACTGTCAATGCGTAGGTCGCCTGCTCGCAATCCCGTGACTTCCTGCGCACCAGCTCTTGCTGCATTTTCAGCAACATCCGAAAGTCGCGTGTACTCATTCACGGAGGTTCCCGCGTCGAAAACAAGACCCACCAAAGTCAATGCAGACATCACAATGCACACTGTTAGTGCCGATACAGATCCACGTTGATTACTCATGGTCGGCGATACACATCAATCACCTCTCGGGATTGCCCCGAGAGGACTGGTGACCGAATGCCAAGTAGTGATAAGCCAACGACATTCACACGACACTGGGTTACTACCTCAACTTCAGATACGCCACCAGTAGTTCGTTTCACAACACGAGCACTGAAATCACTACACGGGGCTTGATTCAGATTCATCGCTTGCTGAGCCGATTGAACTCCTCTCGTCACCATCGACCCTGAGCGAGATTGAGATGCTGTGCGCGCGGCAACGTCAGCTGCACTGTGGAGGTCATACTGCACCGCAACAATCCGCCCGGCATATGCCACGAAGACCATAAAGAGAACGAACACCGGAGCAAGAATGACCGTCTCCACTGCGATAGAGCCACGTTCTCCTCTCATTGGCG
The DNA here is from genome assembly GCA_021298435.1 of Ilumatobacteraceae bacterium. Classification (GTDB taxonomy): domain Bacteria; phylum Actinomycetota; class Acidimicrobiia; order Acidimicrobiales; family Ilumatobacteraceae; genus UBA2093. The sequence goes on along the minus strand of JAJTFJ010000008.1, from coordinate 48,774 downwards.
ATCCTGTTCCTCAATAAACCGCTCCGCAGGAACCGTCGCTGACCGACGAACAGATGTTGGAAGAAAGGGCACAACTCCGGGAACCAGAACTCGCACCGTCACTTGAACATTTCCTTGAAACACTGAAAGTTGAGGTTCCGATTCAAGTCTGTTCCCCATTTCTTGAACAGATCTCTGTATCTCCAACCTCATCAGAGCATTGGAATCAGATGACCCATTACTGGCAGCTGAGATTTGCGCACCTCTCATCGCCGCAAGAGAGGCAACTTGTCCCCCATGAGCCAAGGCAGCAGCGTGAACGCAGGTAAAGAACACCGAGAGGATGATCGGGACGAGAAGCACCACTTGAATGCTGGTCTCGCCCCGATCATTGCTCGGAAAGGTGGCAGCCTTCATCCGAGATTCAGGGAGTTGGCCTTATCGCGAACTCGTGAACTGATAACAGCACCAACTGAGATAGCAAGCGCGACGAGTGCAGCCGCCATCACGATTGTTGTGGCACTCACTTCACCTCGATCCCTATCTCGTTCACGAGATGCTGTGAATCGCACCCCGTAATACTCAAACATTTGCTTGATTGTTGACATATTTGCCTTTCTATTTAGAGAGCTGCAACGGTTCCAGCAAAAGCCGGATAACCAACGAGAAGGATGAATCCAATAAACAACAGCACGACCGGAATACCCATGCGCTCAGTGCGCTGCTCAGCCTCATGTTCGATTCGTGCAAGATTTCTGATGCGCAAACTTGCAGCCTTAGCAGCAAGAGATTGACGAATTCGGGCGCCATGTTCTCCCGCAAGTTGCACACTGTTTGCAACTTCCTCGAGAGATTCAATACCGAATGCCTCACCCGTCTCTCGAAGGGCTTCCCAATAAGAACGGCGCGAACTTTGCGCGCGTGCCATTGCAGTTCGAAGTTGTTCAAAACCCCAACCATCACCAGCTCCGGCTGCCGCAATCATCGCTGTCTCAACTCCTGCTCCACCTGCAAGCAGCACATTGATGAGATCGAGAAAAACTGCAACTGCTAGATCCATGTCTCGCTGAAGTTTCGTCGCCATCTTTCGTAGTTGGGAGATGGTCATTGTCCATGCGGCAAGAGGTGCTCCGACAATGAAGACAACAACGAAAGAGAAAGAAAGGCTGATTCCTTGTGTTCGTAGGAATAGAACGAGCAAGAACACGCTTCCGCAGGCCACCACAGCACGAGTTGCACACCGTCTACTCAAGAGGTCTGGACTGATTCCAAGAACATGTACATGTTGCGGAGAAAGAACGAAATTCGTGTCTCTCATGATTTGGACCCCACACGATGAGCAAGAAGTCGACCAGGAACTTCCACTCGTGCAATCTGCGACATCCAATAAAGAGAACAACCAAAGGACACTGCAATAGCCAGAAGAACAAAAACCCCTTCTTGAGAAAGGAATGGACGTAAGTAGCTCATGTTGAAAAGGAGAAGCCCGAGCCCAAAGCAAAATATGGTTCCAGAGATGATTCGCACAGACGTCCTTGTTCTTGCTCGCGACACCCAGATTCGTAAATACAACTCACACTCAGAACGTGAACATTCAGCAAGGTGGGTCAATAGCTGTGTCAGATCTCTTGAGTGATGCGTAGAAGCTGTAATAAGTGCAGCAACTACGAAATCGCACGTTGGATGTGCGATGTCATCCGCAAAACGGCGGAGTGCATCCTCCAGTGTCCCGTAACGCAATGAAGCAACGAGTCGTTGTACCGGCTCATTAATGGCCCGTGGGCAATGATTCTCGGTTGCGATGATTGCCTGCTCGAGACCAGCAGCAGCAGAAATGGTGTCTCGCAAGCTTTCAGTCCATGACGCAATCGCTTCCACCAAGACTCTCTGATCTTCAGCCGGTTTGGAGTCAGTCTTGAATTTCATGTCAGACCCAACTCAGTTCTCGTGCAGAACTGAATCCGTGTGCAGAAAGAAGATCCGACGTCCCCCCTCGTAGGGACAGAAACTGATTGCCGGACTTCTGGTACGAGAAAATCTCATTGGAAACAATTGAGATGCCATCACTATCAACCACTTCGTGGATTGACAGCACCCGACGCGTGTTCTCTTCTATCCCCACATGAATCACAAAATGTATTGCGCTACCAATCAACAAATTCACCGTGTCGCTCGGTAAGCCGGAACCCGACATAGCTACGTAGGCAAGAAGTTTCGGGAAGACGGTGCGGGCACTGTCCGCGTGCAAAGTACACATCGAGCCGTTATTGCCTTGACTCATCGCCAACAACATCGGGAAGGCCTCTGCACCTCGGACTTCACCCACCACGACTCTGTCGGGATCCATGCGAAGGGCCATGCGAGTGAGATCAACCATCGTGATCTCCCCGTTTCCTTCCATATTTGCTGTGCGGGATTGCAAAGCATCATGGTCAGGATGTGCATCTTCAAAGTGCTCAATTCCCAATTCAAAGGCATCCTCAATAGTGACGATTCGTTCATGGCGTGGAACTTCATTCATGAGTGCGCGCAACAAGGTTGTTTTCCCTGATCCTGTTCCACCAGCAATCACGATGTTGCGCCGACTACGCACAACTGCTGCCAGAAACTGAGCCACCTCTCGGCTCATCAGATTTCGCTCAACCAATTGGCCTAGATGTGATATTTCAAAACGGTGTCGACGAATGATGAGTGTCGGATGAGAAGTCACTTCCATAGCGGCGAACAGACGTGAACCATCAGGCAGTTGAAGGTTTAACTCTGGATGAGATGGATCAAATCTCTGCTCGCGGTGACCCATACGAGATGCAATTCGGCGAATCAGATCAATTAGTTCACCATCCGAGTTGACAATTGGTGCGAGCTGAACACGTTCTCCATTTCGTTTCTTGATCCACACTGGTCGATTGCCTCTGATGTGAATATCTGAGATGTCGTCATCTTCAAGAAGCGGCTCGAGACGTCCTAAGCCAAGTACTTGTGCGATTGCCTCTTCCACAAGAGATCGGTCGTCAACGTCTGGAATAGCTCCAAAGCCCCACGAATCAATACTTCGTACTTGTGCGAGATGATTCGTTGCTGTGAACCTTGCGAGTTGCCGCTCTTCATCAAGCGACGGGACGGGAAGGTCTTGGTTATGGCGTCGAACTCTGTCATCTGCCAAAGCGCTCGCAATCTCACGCGCGATCTCAGTGACTGACAATGATGTAGTACTCACTGCTGAACCTTCCTGATGACTGCAAGATGCACCGGACCAGAGGCCGCAACTTCCTCCGCAACAGATTCAATTCCGCTAACAGTGACAACGAATCGCCCACCAACAGCTGATGTTTCACGTATCGACTGAACAATGGTCTCAGCATCCAAGCCTCGAGCAATATCGGTTCCATCAGTGTTGGAGGTGACAATGATCCGAACCTGATCACCTACAGAAACATCGGGCGGAAAAGCCCCTTCTTCAACGGAGATTGCAATCAAGGCATCGCCGATTTTCATCAGCCCCCCGTTCTCTTCTTTCTGCGCGACTATCGACGTTGTGGTGGTCATCTCTGGCGAAGGCGAACCAATGGCAACAAACAAGAAAGCAATAACAAGAAGAACTCCAATGACACCGAGAAGAAGATCGATGCGAATCCTCCGCGGGGTTGACAAACCCGCAAGGCCCTGAGAATTCTGACGAAGAGCCTGCAAGCGGTCATTGCCCGATGACGGACCTGGACCTACTGGGATATCTGGCATGAGTAACTCCCTTTCGATTCACACCTATCCACTTATGTGTGGGCGAGGAACGTACGGAAGGCAGATGACTAATGCCAGTCGCCCAAAACCTGTCAAGTCACCCCGTAGCCTTATCTCTATGAGTCAGGTACCTGAGACGCTCCCCGCTTCGAATGATCCGTGTTGGTGTGGAAGCAGCCGTAAATACAAGCGTTGCTGCAAGGGCACCGAGGGCCGTATTCAGCCCGGCATTGTCAGCCCCATGCGCTACGTGCCCGACACAATCGGCAAGCCGCCATATGCAGCAACCGGTGTTCCGCCGCGCAACGAAGAGTCGCGTGTGAAGTCACCAGAGATCATCGAGCGCATGCGTGTTGCTGGTGTAGCTGCTGCAGAAATTCTTCGTCGTGCCGGCGAGATGGTGCGCCCTGGTATCACCACCGATGAGATTGACATCTTCGTGCACGACCTCACACTTGAAATGGGTGGTTACCCGAGCCCATTGAATTATCACGGCTACCCAAAGAGCGTGTGCACAAGTGTGAACGAAGTGATCTGTCACGGTATTCCTGACAATCGCGTGTTACTTGATGGCGACATCATCGACATCGACGTCACTATCTATCTCAATGGCGTTCACGGCGACACAAATGCATCGTTTGCTGTCGGCACAATTTCTGAAGAAGATAAGAACCTCATCAAGGTCACTGAAGAATGCATGTGGCTTGGTATCGAAGCTGTGAAGCCCGGTGTTGCTCTTAACGAAATTGGTCGTGCGATTGAAGTGCATGCAAAGAAGCACAAGTACGGCGTGGTTCGCGCATTCATCGGTCATGGCATCGGCGAGAACTTCCATACCGATATTCAGGTGTTGCACTACTACGACCCACGCAACACGATGATCTTGCGCGAAGGAATGACCTTCACGATTGAGCCAATGATCACCGCAAGTGGCGAAACACGCCACAAGATGTGGGATGACGACTGGACCGCAGTGACCGCTGATGGCAGCCGAACAGCCCAGTTTGAGCACACTTTGGTGGTGACTGCTGATGGATATGAGATTCTCACGGGCGGAAATGGCGCAGTATCGCCATGTGCACCGTGGAAACGCTGACCTTTTGCTCGTAGCGTTCCACCGTGATTAATTCTCCCAACTCGTCTCGATACTTGGCGTTTGACCGAGATGAATGGGCTGACCTGCGTGCAGCTACTCCACTCACCATTCGTGAGCGTGACCTTGAAGAGCTTCGCGGTATTAACGAAAAGATTGACCTCGATGAAGTCGCTGCGATTTATCTGCCGCTGACACGTCTCATCAATCTGTATGTGAGTGCAACGCAAAACCTGCACAAAGTCTCTGCAACATTCCTTGGTGCAATGGCGCCAAAGGTTCCCTATGTCATTGGTATTGCTGGTTCGGTCGCAGTAGGCAAGAGCACGTTTGCTCGTATTTTGCAGGAACTTCTCACGCGTTGGCCAGATCACCCACGTGTGGATCTCATCACGACTGATGGCTTCCTCTTTCCAAACCAAGTGTTGGAAGATCGCGGCATCATGAATCGCAAGGGCTTTCCTGAAAGCTACGACACAAAAGCGTTGCTCTCTTTCCTCCGCGATGTGAAGGGCGGATCAGCTGAAGTCACTGCACCGGTGTATAGCCACGTTGTGTACGACATTGTTGATGACGAACGCGTCACGATCAATCAGCCAGACATTCTGATTCTTGAAGGTTTGAATGTGTTGCAAGTGGGTTCGGAATCAAACGAATTCGTCTCTGACTACTTCGATTTCTCCATTTATATAGATGCCGAAGAAGCGGACATTGAACAGTGGTACATCGATCGTTTCCAGGCATTGCGTGAAACAGTGTTCCGTGACCCGGACAGTTTCTTCCAGCACTATGCACATCTCACAGACGCTGAGGCTGTTGATATGGCTCGCACCATCTGGCGCGAGATCAACGGGAAGAACTTGGTGGAAAACATCGAGCCCACAAAGTCACGTGCATCGTTGTTGGTGAAGAAGGGCGCGGATCACCGCGTTACAAAAGTAAACCTTCGCCGCCTTTAGGCTTCAATTTCTCCAACAGTTGTTGGCGGTATCTGCGCTGATTCTCGCACCTTCACTACGTCGGTCACGGCTTATGCCGCCACCGAACCTTCCTCGCTGACACGGCACAAGTTCTCAACCACGGTGGTGCGGAATCTCGGCGGCGGGTCGTAGTTGTTAACACGGTAGGCGGCGATTTCGTCAAATAAGTGATCGAACGCATGACGGGTCTTGACCGAATGACCAAAAGGCGAACACAAGAACATCGCACGTAAGTACGCCTCCGCTTCGTAATGATCCATGCCCTCTGTGCGCCAGAGGAACCAGCGGAACATCTGACCAAGGTGATCCGCATGACCCTCGTATAAGTCCCATACACCCATCACCTTTAATGCCCGAATACCAGCGCAAGTCTCGCGGATGGTGGGCATGTCATCGTTGTAGCAGCGAGGGCAATCAATAGTGGCGTCGCCACCACAGATGCACATCCAAGAAGCAGCTCTACGTAATTGATCGCGCGAGATTTGACGTTCGACCTTTGCCATGTAGCGACCGTGGTTGCGGCGATGACGCGCGAAACGGTGATTACCCGTCAATACCGAGCGAGATAGGTCAAGGACTTTCTCACGTTGAGGGCAGTAGCCCTCGGGGAAATGATTTTTCATTATGTCTCCTGTGAAAGAGACCGCTCTTTACGGTCAATTCCTGAGGGACATAAAAATTTCCTTTGTCATCACACTTACATTTATAGGGTTAGTAAGCAAACTTCCCAACACGCCACGCAAAATTGTGTTTAGCGGTGCAGCGCGTTGAGGTAGTTGTACACGGTGATGCGTGAGACACCCATCGCGTCCGCAACATCTTCCACTGCACGACGCAATGTGAATGCACCACGCTGATCCAACAACTTCACAGCTAACTGCTTGTCGTTGCGCGAAAGATCCGGCAAACGTGCACCGAGTTCTTTTTCCACTTGCTCAATCAAACGTTCAAGAGCACCATGCAAACGAGGCAAACGAACAGCGGCGATAATTTCGCCATCCCATTCCAAAGCCATGTCACTAATGCGTGCGTCGTCCACCGAAATCAGTTGTGCACCCACTGCATCAAGAATGGGCTTCACAGCGGTCAACAACGGGTGCTGAACAAATGCCACTAGCTAACGACCTGGGTATCGATCGTGACATGAGTGGCGCCCAATGAATAGGCGGTATCGAGCAGGGCCGTTACGGCTGATCCCACTTGCGATTCGTCAGCGGTGAAGGACGAGCCAAAAACCCCAATCTCGACCGGGATGCCCAAGGCCTCGACTGCCGCCACGGCGCGAGTGACCCGCTCGGGTGCCTCGCCCATTTCAAATGGCTCAATCGTGAATTCGACCTTGATCACGTCTAGAAGCCTAAGGGACTGATTTCAGGGCGCTACAGCCCGATTCGGGGCAAAATCAGCGCAATGCTGTCAGGAAGGAAGGAATTCTGGCCAATTCGCACCCGAAGGTCACCTGCCGAGACCCATTGCGTCGTAGTGATTTCCCCGTCCGAATAGGTGAAGGGGCCATCACAAACAGCCTCAAAGCAGGCCGCCACCAGCTTCACTTCATCGTCCCGATACGCGCCGGCGCCCAATGGCCGTAGCTCCACCCCCGAGACCCCCAATTCTTCGGCCAGTTCGCGTTCTGCGGCTTGCTCCCACGATTCCCCCGGAGACACCACCCCGCCAACGGCAACATCCCACCAGCCAGGCCATACATCCTTTGTCATCGCTCGTTGATGAATAAGCAACTGTCCCGTTGAGGATCGCACCGCAATAAACACCGCTCGGTGCCACAAAGCCTCGGCGCGCATCTGGCGTCGCGTCACCAGTCGCAGCACGGTGCCCAACGAATCCACCTCTTCTACTAACTCATCGGGTGAGTTCTCCGGGTGCGCCGCCGTAGGTGTGACCATTGCCATCTGCCTACCATTAGGCATGGCCAAAAACACTCTCACCACCGACGATGCACGCGAGCAGCACGGCAACCCGGCAGGCCTGCTTGAGCAGGCCAATGACGTTTTCGACGACATGGTGGCGATGCGGCACGACTTGCACGAATGGCCAGAAATCTCGAACCATCTTCCACGCACGCGTGATCGCGTGTTGCAGTCGCTCGAAGGATTACCACTCGACATCACACTGCATCAAACAACAAGTGGCATTGCAGCGATGCTCACTGGTGACAAGCCAGGCCCCACTGTTCTTCTTCGTGCCGACATGGATGCGCTGCCCATGCCCGAAGACACCGACGTTGCATTCAAGTCTCGTGTCGAGAATGTGATGCATGCATGTGGGCATGACACTCATACATCAATGCTCATGGGCGCTGCCAAAATTCTCAGCGCACGCAAGGCCGACATTGCAGGTCGCGTGCTCTTCATGTTCCAGCCCGGTGAAGAGGGTTACAACGGCGCTTCGGAAATGTTGAACGAAGGCCTTCTCGATGTTGGCACTGAATCACCTGTCACTGGTGCATTCGCAATCCACGCAGCATCAAACATCCCCGGTGGCTTCCTCGGATTGAAGGGTGGCACGATGATGGCATCGAGCGACAACTTCATGATCACTATCAAGGGCAAAGGCGGACACGGCAGTGCACCACACTTCACTCTTGACCCTGTTCCTGTTGCGTGTGAAATTGTCCAGGCGTTGCAGACACTGGTGACGCGCCGCATTGACGTGTTCGACCCAGGCGTGATCACCGTGACGCAGATTCATACCGGCACCACCAGCAACGTAATTCCTGAAACCGCAATGATTAACGGCACCATGCGCGCAGTCAGCGAGCGCACACGTACGTTGATTCACGATGGCATTCGCCGTGTTGCAGAAGGCATTGTTGCCGCCCATGGCATGGATGCAGACATTGATTTGCAGTACGGATATGATGTCACCGTGAACGACCATGACTTCGCAGGTTTCGCAGCAGATGTTGCAACTGCAGTGTCGGGTGATCGCAACGTGCGAATCATGGACAATCCTGTAATGGGTGCTGAAGACTTCAGTTACGTTCTCAATCGCGTGCAAGGCTCCATGATGTTCCTTGGTCTCATGCCTGAAGGAATGGACATCATGAAGGCTGCACCCAACCACAGCAACCGTGCGATTTACGCAGAGGACTACATGCGACGTGGCACTGCGGTGTATTCGGCAATGGCATTGCGCCATTTAGGCGTTTCTCTCAGCTGATGTATCAGTTCACTCTCGACTGGATTGAGGAGAACTGGGATGACTCCTTAACACTGCGCCAGTGGTGGCAGATGATGAACGATGCACGCCTGTCGTTTCCGCGATGGCCGAGTGCATGGTTTGGTCGCGACTGTACCGAGGCGGAACAAAACGACATTGCACGCGCTTTCGCCAAGAGAGCAATCATCGGTGCACCCACAGGACTTGGCGTGCTCATGGGTGCACCCGTCACAATGACATTTGGTACCGAAGAACAAAAGCAGCGCTGGCTTCCCTCCCTTGCAAATGGAACCGAGGGGTGGTGCCAGTTGTTCAGCGAACCTGGTGCCGGGTCCGACTTGGCAAGCGTGTCGTGTCGAGCAGAACGTGATGGCGATGAATGGGTTATCAATGGTCAGAAGGTCTGGACATCGGGAGCACTTCATTCAACTCGCGGCATGTTGGTCGCTCGCAATGATTTTGATCAGCCAAAGCACAAGGGCCTGACATATTTCATCATTGACCTTGAACAGCCAGGTGTCGAGATCAGGCCCATCAAGCAAATGAATGGTGCTGCGCATTTCAACGAAGTCTTTTTCAATGATGCACGTGTGAGTGATGCCGACCGTGTGTCCGACATCAACAATGGCTGGGCCATCACTGCAGCGACATTGGGATTCGAACGAAGTGGTTTATCGGAAGGTGCTGGTGGTGGAGTCCGTGTGCCTGCAGGAAAACAAGCTGGCTATCTCGACCGCGCCGTCGGAGAACTTCTTGAATATGTCAAAGCCAAGCGTTCTCACCCCGATGAATACGGTGGACTTCTCTCCACCCTGCAGAAGATTGATCTTCCTCACGGACTGAACGCCACACAACGGCAAAAGATGATTGATCTGTCTATAAACGAGCGCATTGCCGAGATGACTCGTGAACGTATTGCTTCCACCATGAAGAAAGGTCAATCCCCTGGCGCAGAGGCTTCCACGATGAAGCTGCACTGGACGAATGGCTTGCGCATTTCACGAGACCTCGGAATGGAACTTCTGGGTGCCGATGGAATGCTCACGGGCGACGACTTGCCCGTTGAAGGCAAAGTGCAACATTTCTTTCTCTCCATGCCATCAGCATCCATCGCTGGTGGCAGCGACGAAGTGCAACGCAACATCATTGGTGAGAAAACTCTCGGCTTGCCGAAAGACGCTCAGACCGATCCCAAGACTCCTTTCAAAGACATTCCAAAGAACTGACATGACACTGATTACAAGCGGCGTGTGCAATCCACGCAATCTTTCCATCAACTCCAAAGGCAGTATCCACGATGATGCGACAGCAACTGAGTTGGGTTTCCGTGCTGGAACAGTTGCGGGTGATATTCACCTTGAACAGTTCGGGGGAATCTTGAACTCTGCATTTGGTCAGCAATGGTGCGAGACCGGTTCTCTCAGCATGTATTTCATGCATGCAACTGCAGATGCTGAACCTGTGGAGGCAACACTCGACATTGGCGAGTCACAGACTCCATTGCACAACGCTCAGATTGCTGCGCGTATGCACACACCCGAAGGAATCACGGTTGCAGAAGGAACTGCGAGTGTGGGCAACACGTCGCAGCCAACAGCTTTGTATTCACGCGACCGACGCTCCGTTGATGCATCCACTCTCAAGATGTTGCGTCATGCGAATCCTGGCCGTCCCTTGGAAACCATCACACGACACGCACCCGGCAATGATCAGATTCTTCGTCACTCGCGCGGAGTCATGACATCACCACTTGATTGGTATGTCAGCGATTCGCCATGGGGCGGGCCTATCTGTTCTCCACTCACATCGTGTCGTGTTCTCGTGGCAGGAATGACTGAAGCCATCGAGAAGGAATGCGGTGAGTTTGTCGGTCTCTACGGTGCAATTGAAATTCGCCACCACAACGGCCCTTTGATGCTGGACACTGAATACACCGTGACCGGTCGTGTCTTGGATGTATCGGACACACCCAAGACAGAAGTGCTGTGGTACACCACGGAAGCGCGCGTTGCAGGTGAGCCAGACAGTGCACCCATTGCGAGTCTCACAATGATGACGAGGCTGTTGAAGAACTCCTCGCCGCTCTATTCGGCGTAGTTCTTAGTCCGCAATCCAGTTGCCGTGGAATCCATTAGGGATTCGCACCGGAACATGAACGACTGCGATGGGGTCTTCTGTGATTGCTTGCGCACACGGGGCCAGATTGCCCTCAAGAAATGGGTTTGAGCGCTCGTTCTCAATCGTGGACGTGAAGGAATAGTAATCAGGTTTTCAGCTACTGATTCCCCGCAATGAATTAAATCTATGGACCCGTGAATTAGGTTCAAGGGATGGCAAACGGTCACGTCACACTCGGATACAACACTGGCTACTGGGGCAGCGGCCCTCCTCAAGGTGCACTGGAAGCAATCAAGGAAGCTGACCGTCTCGGATACGACAGTGTCTGGACTGCAGAGGCTTACGGAAGTGATTCGCTCACACCACTTGCATGGTGGGGTGCACATACAGAAAACGTTCGCTTAGGAACATCCATTGTGCAAATGAGTGCACGTACGCCAGCAGCTACTGCCATGGCTGCGATGACAATGGATCATCTCAGCAACGGTCGATTCATTCTTGGTCTCGGTGCATCGGGGCCACAAGTAGTGGAGGGCTGGTACGGCCAGCCGTATCCGAAGCCACTGGCACGTACACGCGAGTACGTCGACATTGTGCGTCAGATCATTAAGCGTGAGGCGCCCATTGATTTCCAAGGCGAGTTCTACAACATGCCGTATCAAGGTGGCACCGGACTTGGTAAACCACTCAAGAGCACAATTCATCCGCGTCGCACAGAGATTCCGATTTACCTCGGCGCTGAAGGGCCAAAGAACGTTGCGCTCTCAGCAGAGATTTGCGATGGATGGCTTCCTCTCTTCTTTAGTCCAAAAGAAGATGCGTACTATCGCGAGTGTCTTGCAAAAGGTTTTGAAAAGAGCGGCGAAGCAAACAAAGCAGATCGATTTGAAGTTGCTGCTGTTCTCACCGTTGTTCCTGGTGACGACATCGAGAAATGCGCTGACATGGTGCGACCATTCTTGGCGCTCTACGCCGGCGGTATGGGTGCACGCGATGTCAACTTCCACTTCGAAGTGTTTGCACGTATGGGCTACGAAGATGTTGCACTCAAAGTGCAAGATCTCTACCTCGCAGGAAAGAAGGCGGAGGCTGCTGCAGCAATTCCACTTGCAATGGTGGAAGACGTTGCCCTCGTCGGCCCTCCTGCAAAGATCAAAGAAGAAGCTGCGAAGTGGCGTGATACCTGCATCACGTCATTCCTTGTCGGCGGTCCAGTCCACACTCTCGAACTCTACGCAGACCTCCTGCTCTAGGACTCGCTCAATTGTCTCGCGCCCATCGCCACACCTAAGGTGTTGTTGTGCCTGAGATTTCAGTTCAACGTTTAGACACAGATCTCCCTTTGCCACGCCAAGCCCACGAGGGCGACGCTGGTGTGGATTTGTATGCACGTGAAGATGTTGTCCTTGCACCGAGCGGCGGACGTGCCCTCATGCCCACCGGTATCGCCATTGCGATTCCCCTTGGTTTTGCGGGCTTTGTACTCCCTCGCAGTGGTCTCGCACTCAACAACGGCATCAGCGTTGTGAACGCCCCTGGCCTCATCGATTCGCATTACCGCGGAGAGTTGAAAGTGGTGTTGATCAACACCGATGCATCACGTCCGTATCACGTCCATCGCGGTGACCGCATTGCACAACTGGTGATTCAGCGTGTCGAGGAAGTCACCTGGACTGAAGTTGACTCACTTGATGAAAACAATCGTGGTGGTGGCTTTGGCCATTCAGGTCGTTAGCGACCTGCGGTTACTACTTCTTTGGTAACCGAATCGACAACACACCCACAGCAGTGAGTTGTTCCACTTCTTCTGGTGATACACCTGCAAGTTGTTGCAACACTTCAGCATTGTCTTCACCACGGAACTTTGGAATCCCGCGCGTGCTGACATCGGAACCTGAAAACACCCACGGTGCATTCGGAACACGGAAAGTGGAGCCGTATCTGTCATCTGCATCAATAATCACATTGCGATCTTCTGCCCACTCCGTGTCAGCAAGTTCACTCATTGTGCGAACAACACCCATTGCGAGTCCTGCTTCTGCCATCACATCTTCAATTTCTTGTGCAGTCGGTATAGAACGCGCCCAATCACGTAACTCATGTGCCAGCGCATCAAGATTCTGTAGTCGTGTTGCCACATCTGTGAATCGTGGGTCTTCCAACATGGCCGGCCGCTGCATCGCATTCACAAAGAGATCAAACGTTCCACGCTCTGCCGGGTGCCCACTAACAACAACATACGTTCCATCACCGGTTTGCAAAATAGGGTAATCACCCGGCTGGAAAGAACGAATCTGATCCGCAGGAACATCATGTTCAAACAATTCGTTCTGCACGTGTTCATTCACGTACAACATCGTTTGCGCCATCGAGACATCGATGTATTGACCAACATTCGTTTTCTCACGTTGAAACAGCGCAGCCAATACTGCTGCTGCGGTCTCCATGCCGGTGTACACATCGGCATGGCTATGCGGATCATTTGTGGCTTGTCCACCACGAGCACGTGCTTGCAACCCCGTCATACCTGTCTCTGCATTCACCACAGTGGCGTATGCACGACGATGACTCCACGGGCCCGTGTTCCCATACCCACTAATTGCTGCATAAATGAGCCGTGGATTGACTTCTGACAGCACCGAGTACCCAAGACCCAGTTTGTCCATCACACCACCGCGATAGTTCTCGACGAGAACATCGCACTCGGCCACCAATTTCTTAATGAGTTCGACTGCTTCAGGCTTCTTCAAGTCCATCGAGATGTTCTTCTTGCCGATGTTCTGTTGTGCGAAGTATGTCGACATCGACCCCACGCGTGGAAACGCAAACCGGGTGAGGTCGCCTTCAGGTGGTTCTACTTTGATGACATCAGCCCCAAGATCTGACAACATGCGCGTGCAATGAGGCCCCGACAAAACACGAGTGAAGTCCAAGACTCGAATGCCCTCAAGTGGGCGTGCTGCTGACGAAGAGGTCATTGACCAGTGAAGCGAGGAGCGCGCTTCTCCACGAATGCGGCAGCAGCTTCGCGATGATCAGCAGTTGACATCGTACGAATCATCGCAGTTCCTTCTGCATCGAGAGCTGCTTGCAATTGCACATCACCTGCGCGGTTGATGTTTTCCTTCATATAGCGAAGAGCAATCGGCGCACGTGCTGCCAATTCCTGACACCACATGAGCGCACCTCTTGCAAAGTTGTCATCAGGTAACACTGCATTCAGTAACCCCATTTCAAAGGCTTCTTCTGCAGAGAGACGTGGCGACATGAACATGAGTTCTTTCGCTTTTGCTTCTCCCACCAAGCGCGGCAAGAACCACGACGACCCAAAGTCGCCGCTTGCACCAATGTTGGAAAATGCGGTGACAAGAACAGCGCGCTCTGCCGCAATACGAAGGTCAGCCGCAAGAGCAATCGACAAACCTGCACCCGCCGCTGCGCCAGGCAATGCTGCAACAACTGGCTGCGGCAATTTACGCAATGCTGCACTCACGGAGTTCTGTCGTTGACGAATACCTTGCACTCGGTCTTCAATACTGGAGCCAGCAACAACTGAACCGCCGCCAACATGTGAGGCATTCATCTGCTTCACATCGCCGCCAGCACAAAAGGCTCCGCCTTCACCAGTCACCATCACGACATGCACATTGGGGTTCGCTGCAATCTGTGGCAACGCAGCTTCAAAACCTGCGTACACACCCTCCGACAACGCATTTCTCACCTCTGGGCGATTGAACGAGAGAATCGCAACATTGCCTTCAATGCACCCAATGAGATCGGTCTGCCCCGTGTTCAATTCAGCCATCATTTCCCCCTTGTAGAACTCTGTACAGCCTGCCATGCGGCCTTTAGTGCCTCTCATTCGTGCCCTCAACACTAGATTTGACCCAATGAGGGGGCAGCCATGTTGATCTGGATGGATCTAGAAATGACCGGCCTCGACGAGTCCCGCCACGTCATCGTGGAGATCGCCACCTTGGTCACCGATGATGACCTGAACATCATCGCCGAGGGCCCGAATCTCGTCATTCACCAGCCCGATGAGGTGATGGCTGAGATGGACGACTTCGTCACCAACATGCACACTGTTTCTGGGCTTCTCGAAAAGATCAAGACCTCAACAATTTCTGAAGCAGATGCGATGCAGCAGACTCTTGACTTCATCAAGGAACACAGCCCAGAGCCGAACAAGATTCCGCTGTGTGGCAACTCCATTCGCACTGACCGCACGTTCCTCGCGAAGTACATGCCAGAGATTGAAAACTGGTTGCACTACCGCTGTGTTGATGTGTCCACCATCAAGGAACTCGTGAAGCGTTGGAACCCTGGCCTCGAACACGCTCGTCCCAAGAGTGAAGGCATTACACACCGCGCGATGGATGACATTCGCGACAGTGTGGCCGAGTTGAAGTTCTATCGTGACAAAGTGTTTCGCACAGCAGAAGAGACAAAGAAGAAGTGAACGAACAGTCGCCTCGTCCCGTGAAGTCGGAGCAGATGCAGGCGACTGATGAAATTGTTGAAGTAGCGCCTGGAGTTTTGCGCACGCAACTTCCTGCCAACATCACTGGTCTTGGTCACGTCAACATGTACGTATTGGAAGACGAACGTGGTGTTGCCGTTGTTGACCCAGGTCTACCAACCAAAGAATCGTGGCTTGCAGTGCAAGAGCGGCTCTCTCGTATCGGTGTGCCACTTCGTCGCGTTCACTCGGTGATTGTCACGCATAGTCATCCCGATCATTACGGCGGCGCAGAACGCATTCGTTCGGAGTCTGGTGCTGACATCATCACGCATCGGCTCTTCCGCACTTTCTACGACCCAACAGACCCACCTGATGTCGATGCTGAAGAATTGGCACTCATGATGCGCAGCCCTTTCGATGCACCACCTTGGGGTGGACCAGCAATGGATGTTCCTTGGCAGCGTCGCGTGCGTCTACGCATTGGCCGTACTTTTCCCAAACTCATGCGCGTGCCTCAACCATCGATTCGGCTTGCCGAAACAGACCGCATGAAGTTCGCGAAACGCGAATGGATGGCAGTCCACACACCGGGTCATACACATGACCATTTGTGCCTTTTCGACCCAGAAACAGGCACTTTATTAAGTGGTGACCATGTTCTTCCGAGCATCACTCCTCACATCAGCGGCCTCACCGCACATGGTGATCCACTCACGCTGTTCTTTGAATCGCTCGACAAGATTGGGCGCTTTGCAAACGAAGTGTCCATCACGCTTCCCGCACATGGAACTCCATTCCACAACGTGGGTGAACGCGTGCAACAAATCAAAGACCATCACCAAGAGCGCCTGCAGAAACTTCGTGATGTCAGCAATGACCTCAGCCGTCCCGCCAGCGTGATGGAGTTTTCCACTCATCTCTTCTCGCCACGTGCACAAGGTTCCATGGCTGACAGTGAGGCATATGCGCACCTTGAACACTTACGACTTCTTGGTGACTTTGATCGACACGAAAACAACGGCGTGTTCGAATACGTGTTACACGACTAGGACAAAACTCCACACCACATTGCTGAATGCATTGTGTCGTTCTCTGTGAGTTGGAGATCCAACTCGTTATCAACAATCACTGATTGGCGAACAGGGTTCTGTCCCGGATCCACCTGCACTACATGTTCCACTACTGCGCGTAATGGTGCACGAAGATCACGATGTTCCGCAAGATGCTCTTCCACGATCTCCCAATACGCAGCGTTGTTCATGTGACCGACTGCGTCGTAGTCACTGAAACGAAGAGGCCATGGAGAACTCGTCGCGTGTGTTGCATCAAACAATTTGTCGCGCAACAACAAACGCGCGCCAACAACTCGGCCACCTGAAGATTCCGTCAGCGTTTCAACAACATCATCCGGAACACGACTTGGTTGCATCGTGTCTTGATCAATGTGTACCCACAACGCTGCAGCATCAACAAGCACTCGTCCATCAAGAGCCAACAGTTGTGTGCGTCGTTCCGCCCAATGCGAGCCAAGTCCACCGCACCACGTCACAAGATCAATCTCTTCCATGTATTTCGGAAACTCATGCACGTCAACAACTGTTCTGCGCACCACCCACCAGTGGGGGTCGCTCCACTCAGAGACGCGAGTGTCATCATTCGACACGTCTTGTAGGTACCGAGCTAAGGCGTCCAGGCGTAATCGACCGTTCGGGGTGGCATCCCCCAGGCGAACTCGACGGCGGGCGGTGAACTCTCGGCCCACCGAGGTTCGAGACACCATCTCAAAAGACAAAGCAGCGTCACGAAAGGCCATACCGCGACCCTATCGGGAGGTCTCAAACCCTTATGGGTATTGACTTTCATTAATTCAGTTGAAATGGCGCTCAGAAGGTGGTTTCATGGGCACCGATATGCGTACCTCGTTTACCACCGCGTTTATGGGCACCACGGCGACAGCCGTGGCGTTTGCCTATGCCGCGACAGTGGTCGATCACGCAGTCTCCATGTGGTCTACCCCGGTCGTACAGCACGCAAATAAGCGTCGCTCCCGGCAGCCCCGTGGGATTCTGAACTAGCTAGTTCAGTCCAATCACTCCACAGGCCGCCGGGTTTCCACCCCGAGCGGCCTTTTTGTTTTGTCCGCCCACAACCACAGATCTCCAAAAACACCCGAAAGGAAAAGAGAAAGAACATGTACACCAAGATCAATACAGACATGGGGGGCGTTGCCCTCGTCGAACAGCCACTCGTGCTTTCTGCAAAGCGTTGCTCCGACGGCAACGGAACCTTGAGCTACCTCTTCTTCTCTGAAGAATGGGTCGACATTCAGCGCGCCAAGGCGATCTGTTCAAAGTGCTCTAACCAATCGGAATGCCTCTCGGGCGCACTTGAGCGCGAAGAGCCTTGGGGCGTCTGGGGTGGAGAAGAACTTGACATGGGAAGAATTGTCGGAGTGCGTCGGCCAAGAGGCCGCCCACCCGTCAAGGCAAGACCTGTCACAGCCGTTCAAGAGGTACCGATCCCACGGCATCTCGTAGCCTGAGTACATGCGGTGGAGTCGAAAAAAGGTCGTTGTGACGACTTCACTCATTGTGCTGTTTGCCAGTGTCATCGCAGGATGTTCAAGTAGTTCGTCCTCCGACGACACTGGCGCCAATCGCACCGATCCCGGGGTCAACCTGACCCCGGGAATCGGCACCAACGCAAACATCAAGGGCAAAAAGTTTCTCTTTGTAGAGATGCAAGACATTGCCAGCGGAGCAGATGTCACCATCGTTCCGACCGGCAAACCCATGGTGGTCAACTTCTGGTACTCAACGTGTGCACCATGTATCCGAGAATTGCCCGCTCTCTCTGATTCCGCAGAGAAATACGGCGACAAAGTTCAATTCATCGGCGTCAACCCCAATGATTCTCGCGACGTCGCCCAAGCCTTCTTGAAGAATCTCGGTGTCAACTTCGCTAGCTACATCGATGACGGCGATCAACTATCAGCAGTCGAAGTTGCAACCTTCCCCACCACGTATTTCCTTAATGCTGACGGTGTCATCGTCAAGATGCAATCGGGCGAACTGAAGCCAGAAGACATCGAATCAATTCTGAAGAACGATCTCGGAGTTACCGAGTGATTGCACTAGAGGGCGACTTTGCCTACAGCTTCATTCTCGGAGTGTTGGCAGCAGTGAACCCCTGCGGATTCATTCTTCTCCCCACGTATTTGCTCTATTACCTCGGCACCGAACTACATCGCGAGAAGGAATCACCCGCAACAACTGTGCGCCGAGGTCTCACCGTGGGCGTTGCAGTCTCTAGTGGTTTTGTTGGTCTTTTCATTGTTGTCGGGATCATCTCAAGAGCATTCACCACAGTCATACGTGACAACGCTAAATATGCGGCACTGGTGATTGGTGTTGCACTTGTCGCAATGGGCATTGCGATGTTTCGTGGTTGGAAACTACCTATCTCACAACCCAACGTGGCAATGCAGAAGCAACGCACATGGCGCAACATGTTTCTCTTCGGAATTGTCTATGCAGTTGCCTCCATTGGCTGCACCATCGGTCTTCTTGTATCCGTCATTCTCGGATCAGTCGGGCGACATGGTTTCGTATCAGGTGTGATCAGCATTGCTCTCTACGGATTAGGCATGGGGCTCCTCGTCACATCACTCACCGTTGCTCTCGCTTTTGCACGATTCGGATTCGTGAGCAATCTCAAAAAGAGTTTCCCCATCTTTGACAAGGTGTCTGCAATCGCCGTCGCTCTTACCGGCCTATATCTCACCTGGTACTGGTTCGGCGCCATCACAAACCGTGGCTCTGACGGAGTGATTGGTCGAGTGGAGAGACTGCAAACCGATGTTGCAGTTTTTCTCCAGAACACTGGTGCTTATGTGCTCGCAATTGTGTTCATCGCAATCATCGCAACCGCAGTCATCGTTAGCCGTCGATCTCCACAACGGGAGATGTAAGTGGAGTTATCAGATCTCCTCACGATGGATGGCGTGTCAGAACACTCCACGCTTCGTTCCACATTTGGTTTCATGGCCTTCCACGGTGGTGCCCTTGAAGAGATGACCGACATCGTTGCGTCGCGAGCAGCAGAACGCGCCGGCGCTTCGTATTACGGCATTCAATTGCCCAACAATCTCGAATGGCATATTCCTTCGCACAAGGTCACCGCAGATCAATCCCCTGCCCTCGGCGAGTTCTTGAGCCACGTGAACATCGTGATTACGGTGCATGGTTTCGGACGCGCAGGGTTCTTCACGTCGCTCCTGTTGGGTGGTCGCAATCGTCGGCTTGCTGCGCACTTATCGACATCGTTGCAGCATCATCTTCCGGCGTATCGCATTGTTGATGAACTCGACGACATTCCGCAGAACCTGCGTGGCCTTCACCAAGACAATCCTGTCAACTCTGTTGAACATGCGGGGGTGCAGCTAGAGCTTCCACCTCGCGTGCGTGGTTCTAGCCCGTTGTGGTGGGACTGGGAAGGCCCAGGCCTCACGCCTCACACAGAATCACTGATTGATGCACTGGTGGACTGCGCCACCACCTGGCCCGACCTTCAGGACTAACTATTCCGGAATAGGAATTGCGGGGATGCTGTACGGCAATGGGTCAATGGCCTTCTTGACGTATTCCACATCCAGGCCAATCGCTGCAATCTGTTCAAGTGAACGACGTCCGCCTAAAGAGCGAAATAAGTCAAAGGTAGAAACGGTCGACTGATTCACCACTGCAATATCAATGCCGTCACGTGAATCAATAACTGTCTTGATAAAGCCAAGCCCCACCGTCACAGCACCACTGTCGCGTGCACCAGGCTGGCCAACAGCATGTCGCACGTCATGTTCATGTGACGTCACATCAAACACAAACTGGGACAACGTCGGCTGAGGAATGTTGGGCAGAATCTGCAGGAACTGTGGGAATTGAGCTTCCCACGCATCTGCAAGATCTTTCAGTGAATCACCGCGGTGACGTTCTACCTGGCGCTGCGTCCACTCTTCACCGGCGACGCCTTCCATGTCACCCAACATGATCGCCTCGGGAACACCCATCATGTGTGACACCGTTTCTTGCACTGTCCATTCCGGGCAATGCGGAACAATGATCTGCGCAGCATCTTCTGGAAGTTCGCGCAGCAATGCAATCATGCGTTCACGCAATTCAACGTACGCCTTCACAACTTCTTCTGCTGGTACGAGATACGACATATTTCTCCTTAAGGCGCAAGGCGCTCGACGCGCCAGACAACTCCGTGACGCGTGTAGCGAAAACGATCATGTAAACGGCTGGGGCGACCCTGCCAGAACTCTGCACTGTCGATTGACAACACATACCCACCCCAATGTGGTGGCCGTGGCACATCCATGCCGTCGAACTTCTCGGTGAACTCTTCGACTAAGTCATTGAGTTGATCACGATTGCCAATGACTTCAGATTGCGGTGACGCCCATGCGCCAATCTGTGATGAACGAGGCCGTGACGCGAAATATGCATCACTTGCTTGTTCTGTCGCTAACGAAATAGACCCGCGAATGCGAGCTGAACGATGCAACTGCAGCCATGCAAATGTCGCGGAAGCTTCTGGATGCTCAGCAATCTGGACACCCTTCGTGCTTTGGCGATTCGTGAAGAACGTGATGCCATCGGTGTTGATGGTGCGAGCCAACACCACACGGGCATCGGGAAAACCATCAGCAGCGATGGTGGACACCACCATCGCATTGGGCTCAGCAGCACCTGCTTCTTCAGCTTGGTGATACCAAAGATTCAGCTGGTCAATGGGGTTGGCCAATAGATCATCAATCTCAAGACCAGCGGTCTCATATTGAATGCGACGATCAGCAAGACCCATTGATTACGCCTTTGGCGTGATGTGTGTTGCGCCGCGCATATATGGCAATAACACATCGGGAATCTTCACGCTGCCGTCAGCTTGACGGAAGTTCTCACAGATGGCAGCCCACACACGAGGAACTGCAAGAGCAGAACCATTGAGTGTGTTCGCCACTTCTGTGCCCTTTTGTCCTGTGCGCTTGAAACGAATATCACCGCGACGTGCTTGATAATCAGAGAACCACGAGACACTGCTGACTTCAAGCCAGTTATCGCAACCAGGTGCATACACCTCGATGTCAAAACTACGGTGATGGCTGCCGCCCATGTCGCCTGTGCAAATTTCAATGATGCGGTACGGCAAACCAAGACCAGCAATCAAACGCTCTGCACGATCACGTAGTTCAATGAGTAACTCGGGCGATTGCTCGGGTGTTGCGAGGGCAAGAATTTCAACTTTGTCGAACTCATGTGCACGCAACATGCCGCGAGTATCACGACCCGCAGAACCTGCTTCACGGCGGTAGCAACTGCTGTACGCCATAAAACGTGCAGGCAAATCTGCTTCGTCAACAACTTCACCTGCATACAACGATGTCAACGGCACTTCAGCAGTCGGAATCGCCCACAAGTCATCGCGCTCGATGGCGTATGCATCATCAGCAAACTTTGGCAATTGACCTGTTGCAGTCAATGTTGCAGTCGTTACCAATGAAGGCGGACGAATCTCTTCGAATGCATCGGCGTTCATGTCCAGCGCGTACTGGCACAGTGCTCGCGACAACGTTGCACCAAGCCCACGCTGCATGGTGAACATCGCACCCGAAATCTTCGTCGCCCGTTCGTTATCGAGAATGCCCAGTTCACGGGCGGTGTCCCAATGAGCAACACGCTGATGGTCTGCAAAAGTTGCAGGCATGTTGATGGGGCCCTTGATGATGGGGTTGTCCTCATCACTCGAGCCATCAGGTGCATCTGGGTGTGGCAGGTTCGGTATCCGCAGCATCACTTGATGCAATGTGTCTTGCAGACCTTCGGTCTCACCCTGCAAAACCCGCTCACGCTCGCCCAATGCACGGCTGCGCTCCATCAGTTCTTCGGCTTCATCGTTCTTCTTGTCCCTGCGCAGCATGCCCACTTGCTTAGACAGGCCATTGACCTCGGCACGGATGGCATCGCGCTCGACTGTGATCTCACGAACTCGGGAATCAAGGGCAACAGCCTCATCTACCTGGGCAAGCAGCTCGGGCTTGCCGCGACGAGCCAAGGCTTCTCTCACAACATCAACGTTGGTGCGCAGTAGGCGAACATCAATCACAGAAATGAGGCTACCTGCCCGCCCTTTACGGGGTCGGGGTGAATACATCAGGCGTAATGTGGAGGGGTGTCCGTTGTCGTTGAAAATCTCACTGTCCGCTACGGCAGTCTCACGGCCGTTGACAATGTCTCGTTTGAAGCCCCCACAGGGGCCGTCACTGTGGTTCTCGGGCCTAATGGCGCAGGAAAGACCAGCACCATTGAGGTGTGTGAAGGCTTTCGTGAGCCGGCGCAGGGAACCATTCGGGTGCTCGGATTAGACCCGCGTACTCAACACCCACAACTCACCCACCTCATGGGGGTCATGCTGCAGGGCGGGGGCGTGTACCCCAGCGCTCGTGTCGGAGATGTGATCCGCCACTTCTGTGCCCTGTACGGCAAGAAGGTTGATGCCACTGCCCTCATCGAACAAGTGGGGCTCACGAGCCGAGTGAAGAGCACCTGGAGACGCCTCTCTGGGGGCGAACAGCAGCGGGTGTCGCTCGCCCTTGCCCTCGCTGGAGACCCCCAGGTTGTCTTCCTCGACGAGCCCACT
Source organism: Ilumatobacteraceae bacterium (assembly GCA_021298435.1). Taxonomy (GTDB): domain Bacteria; phylum Actinomycetota; class Acidimicrobiia; order Acidimicrobiales; family Ilumatobacteraceae; genus UBA2093. The sequence goes on along the minus strand of JAJTFJ010000008.1, from coordinate 25,523 downwards.
TCGGGCGTCGACATTGATGGACGCGACACCATCCGCGACATCATTGCGGATCTTGCACAACGAGGAACCACTGTTGTCCTCGCCTCTCACGACATGGCAGAGGCCGAACGCGTTGCCAGCCATGCAGTTCTTTTCCAGGAAGGTCGCGTGATTGCCCAAGGTGCCATCGCCGATCTCACCGGAGTTCGCAAGCGTTTCCGATTTACATCGGTTGCCACTATCGACACCACTGAGCTTGCAGGCGCAGCCGGCAGCCCCGCACACCACATGGGTGATGGTGTCTATGAGATTGCAGCAGAGTCATCACCACGTCTTGTCGGTCGCGTCACGCAGTGGCTTGCAGAACAAGGCCTCCCCCTCCTCAGTGTTGATATGGGTCAAGAGTCTTTGGAAGATGCATACCGACGGATGACAGGCGGTCGCCGATGAAGCGCATTATGTTGCAACTGCGCGCCGAACTGATGTTGCTCGCCCGAAATGGTGAACAACTCCTTCTCACGCTGATCATCCCCGTCATCCTGCTGGCGTTCTTTGGATCCGTTGATGTGTTGCCCAGTGGTGACACAGAACCATTGAACTTCCTTGTGCCCGGCGTTCTCGCTGTCGCCATCATGAGTACCTCAATGGTGAGCCTCGGAATCGCCACTGGCTTTGAGCGGTCATATCTCGTTCTCAAACGCCTCGGCGCCACGCCACTGTCGAAATCGCAATTGGTTATTGCAAAAATTCTCTCGGTGTTCGTTGTTGAACTTTTACAAGCAGCTGTTCTCTTGCCGATTGGTCTTCTCCTCGGATGGAATCCTGCAGGCAACACATGGCCACTCGCAATCGCAGCGGTCTTCCTCGGTACAGCATCATTTGCTGGAGTCGGGCTCATCCTCGCAGGTCGACTACGCGCTGAGATCAATCTGGCAGCTCAAAACGGTCTGTATTTGCTGCTTCTTTTGCTCGGTGGAATGATCATCCCACGCGATTCACTTCCCGGATTCCTCAGCTCTGCAGCATCAGTGTTGCCATCAACCGGACTGGCCGACCTCTTACGTTCCACTCTGAATGGCAGTGGTCCGCTCTTGCAACCATTCATCGTGCTTGCGGTGTGGGGCACATTGGCCCCTGCACTTGCCGCGAAACGTTTCCGCTGGAGTTAGTTCGTCGGCTCACTCGCTGGACGAGTGCGATCAAACGCTGCTTCCACTTCTGAATACATCAGTGGCGGTTCTGTACCGACGACTTCTGCATCAGGTATCTGATCAGCATGGTCATACGACTGTTCTTGAAAGAACGAACCCATAAAGCGTTTGAAGAAGATGTAGATGATGATTCCCCACATGAGGGATGATCCACCAAGCTTCATGATTCCACCAGCAGCTTGTTGGTCACTCAGAACGCTGATGCCACCGACGCGCACAATCGTGTCGTAGTGCTTGTACACAGCGCCTTCGGCAAAGGTCAGCCACCCTGCAGGAATCGTTGGAATTAAAGAGGTGCCGAAGAGATAAATCATCTTCGCACCATCAGACATTCGCCATTCGCGAATTGGTCCACACACCGGAGTCCAGAACATCAACGACGTAAAGACCACTAGAACGTGCAACGAGTAATGCAACGGGCCACCGTCGGCACTTCGATTCACAATCTGGGGAATATGCGTAATCATGAGTGTGCAGTTGTACACAACGACTCCGACCACCGGACGCGTAAGAACTCTGACCACCTTGTACGTGAGCCCCTTGCCAATGAGCAAACGGAAAAGCCATTCCGGTGTTGCCAACAAGGCCAACGGCGGAATGATGTACGTAAGAATCATGTGCTGCACCATGTGCATGGAGTACAGATACTCTTCCGCCAAGTCGTGCATGGGCCAGTCACTCGCCAACCACAACAACGCAATCATCACAATGAATGTGGTCTTTTGCCGGCGACTAATGACCTTGCCTTCAGGGGCGACCTTTGGCCCCAGAACGCGCACGGTGTACACAAAGGCAGCAATAAGCCCGATGATCAGTACCCAGACTTCTGGGTGGAACTGGTACCGCCAGGGGTCCGGGTTTGTCGTGGGTTCTATAGCGGCGAAGAACACCGTCGACCCAACTCTCTACTAGGAGATGAAGAACTTAAACGTTGCGAGTGCAGTGATGTACACAAACAACGCAAGGCCCAAGCCTGTATAAAACAAGAAAGTGAAAATCTTGCTATCGAACTTCAAGTGCATGAAGTACGACACGACCATCACAAACTTGACCACCATCATGATCATCAATGAGGGCATGAAGAGCGGCCCGAAGTCGACGTAATACGTAGAGACTTCAAGCGCCGTAATCGCCGCCAAGATGATTGCAATCTTGATGTAACCGGCATCTGTCATGCCGTGTTCGTGCTGTTCAGTAGATGTACTCATGACGTCCCTCGCTATCAGGATGGAATCAGGTAAACGAGAGTGAAGATAATGATCCACACCACGTCAACGAAGTGCCAGTAAAGACCTACAAGTTCAACAACCTCAGCCTTATTGCCGGTGATCTTGTTCTTGCGAATAATGCCCACGGTGGAAAGCAACATGAGCACGCCAACCGACACGTGAATTCCGTGGAAGCCAGTCAATGTGTAGAAGCTCGAGCCAAAGAGGCTGGTGGAGAATCCGAGGCCTTCACGAATGAAAGCGGTGAATTCGTAGACCTGGCCGCCAACAAAGGTCGCACCCAACACTGCGGTGATGGTGAGCCACAAGTTTGTACGGCTGTCATCGCCACGCTGTGCTGACGACACGGCCAACACCATTGTGAGAGAGGACATCAGCAACACAAAGCTGCTGACCGATGTGAAAGGAATGTCGAAGATCGCCATCGGATGTGGTCCGTCGGAGACACGACCTCGATACAACATGTAGGTGGAGATGAGGCCACCAAAGAGAAGGCATTCTGAGCCCAAGAACAGCCACATCGCCAACTTGTTGTTGGTGAGGCCGGTGGACGTTTCGTGACCGTGTTCTGACGCGTGGTCAGCTGTGTGTGTTGCTGTCTCAGCCAAGGGGAGCAATCTCCTTCGTGTTGCCATCATTGTCTGATGGCTCAAAATCAATCTCTTCAGCAACGGATGGCTCGAGGACCCAACCGTATGCAGAGAACAAAGTGATGGCGAAACCAATGACCATCATTGGAATGCCGTACACGACTCCCAAGCCGAGAAGACCAACGCCAATCGAGAGAAGAATTGGCCAGTACGACGGCGATGGCAAGTGGATGTGTGCATCCGCTGCATCACCCTCTGCGCGAACCAAATCTTCGCCTTCGGCAACCTTCTTCATTGTGTGTGTTGCTGTGTCTTCCTCGTACTTACGGTGGAAGAACTCATCCAAGTGATGAACAACAGGAATGCGATCGAAGTTGTGAGCCTTTGGCGGGCTGGTGGTCAACCATTCAAGGGTACGAGCGTCCCATGGGTCAAGCGGCGCTTGCTGCTTGCTGCGAGCTGTAATCACCACGTTGATGAGGAAGAACAGAACGCCCACCGCGAGGATGAATGAACCAATCGAAGCAACAAGGTTCCAGAAACCGAGGTTGAAGAAACCTTCACCTGCACGAGCTTCTGTCCACACGTACATACGACGTGGCTGGCCCTGAAGACCAAGAATGTGCATCGGTCCAAATGTCATGTTCATACCAATGACCATGAACCAGAAGTTCCACGCACCAAGTTTTTCGTTCAGCATCTTGCCGAACACTTTTGGCCACCAGTAGTAGAAACCGGAGAAGAGACCGAACACCATGCCACCGAACAACACGTAGTGGAAGTGAGCAACGATGTAGTACGTATCTGTCTGCTGTGTGTCAGATGGTGCAACAGAGTGAGTAACACCTGACAAGCCACCAATGGTGAACAACACCACGAGGCCAATCGCAAAGTTCATTGCGGTGGTGTACCAAATCTTGCCGCCCCACATTGTGAGCAACCAGTTGAAGATCTTGACGCCGGTTGGAATCGCAATCGCCATTGTTGCAACGGAGAACACCGCCACTGATACAGGCCCGAGACCTGAGGCAAACATGTGGTGAGCCCACACGCCAAATCCGACGAGTCCGATCGAAGCACCGGAGAACACCACGAATGGGTATCCAAAGAGAGGCTTACGAGCAAACGTTGGGAGTACTTCAGAGATGATGCCGAAGGCCGGCAGAATCAACACGTACACCTCTGGGTGTCCGAAGATCCAGAACAAGTGCTGCCACAACAGCGGGTCAGCGCCTTGGGAAACATCGAAGAACGTTGCTCCATACGATCGTTGCAGCATCAGAAGAACGAGTGCCACGGTGATCACGGGAAGTGAGAAGACCAAGAGGAACTGCACCACGAGGATCATCCACGTGAACACTGGCATCTTCATAAGGCTCATACCTGGAGCGCGCATGTTGAGAACTGTGACGATCAGGTTGATGGAGCCAAGCAATGACGCCACACCAGCAATCTGCAAACCGATGACCCAGAAGTCGACACCATGTGATGGCGAGAAGATCGGACCGGAGTTTGGTGCATACATGAACCAACCACCATCAGCAGCTCCGCCAAGGAACCACGAAGCGTTGAGAACAAGACCACCGATGATGAGAAGCCACAATGACAATGCGTTGATTCGTGGGAACGCAACGTCGCGCGCACCAATCTGCAATGGCAAGAAGTAGTTCGCAAACGCACCGGCCATTGGCATGGCGAACAAGAACACCATGGTGGTGGCGTGCATGGTGAACATTTGGTTGTACTTGTCGGCACTAAGAATCTGGCCGTCTGGCATCGCAAGCTGCAAACGAATGAGCAGAGCTTCCACACCACCAATAATGAAGAACACCATGGCGACAACGCCGTACATGATGCCGATCTTCTTATGGTCAACGGTGAAGAGCCACTCGCGCCAGCCCTTTGTCGCAACCGGGCGCTTCACAGCACCAAGAGTCTGTTGTGGAGTCACCACTACTGGAGTAGTGCTTGTTCCGGGTCGTTCGATGATCGCCATGTCGTTCTCCGATTACTTCAGCGTCAATAGATAGGCAACGAGCTTGTCAATGTCGTCTTCGGTGAGGCCGAGATTTGGCATACCGCGGTACAAACCATTGGTTTTTTCAAGTTTTGCTGGGTCGGCATACATCGGCTTCATAGCCGGTGCATTGCGCAACCACGCACGCAAGTTCTTCTCATTCAGGCAATCTTCAGTAACGCCGGCGAGATACTTCGCGCCAAAGTCTTCTGACTTTGCATCCCACACATCTGCACGGCACTTCTGATTCACCATGTCGAACATGGCACCAGCAAATGTGTTGCGAGTCATGAGTGTCGTCAAGTTCGGTGCAGCACCGGAATAGACGTTCTCGTCAGGAGCAGAGATGATTGCTTTGCCATTGGCATCTTTAATGCCATTGACTTGGTGACAACGTGCGCACTGATTAATGAAGACGCCTTCGCCTTCCTTCGCCAATGTTCCTTCTGCAGGAGCCGTGTATGGCTTCTGCTGGTTCGCCACCCACTTTGCAAAGTCTTCCTTCGACAACGCAATGGCTTCCATGCGCATGTTTGCGTGGGAGAGACCACAGAACTCAGTGCACTGGCCGGCATAAATGCCTGGCTGATCAGCCTGCATACGAAGCAGGTGAATACGACCAGGAACTGCATCCTTCTTGCCGTTCAGTGCTGGAATCCAGAATGAGTGAATAACGTCGCGGCTTGTCTCGCGCAACAAAACATTGGTGTCTTCAGGAATGACCAACTGACCCGACGTGATAATCGGCTGCGTGATGCCCTGATCTGCTTGTGCGGGATAGTCATATTCCCACCACCACTGCTGACCAGTGACGTTGATAATCATTTCGGTGTCTTGCGTTTCTGCAAGATCCATGATTGTGCGGAAAGTGAAAACACCGACAACGGTCAAGATCAAAGCAGGAACAATCGTAAGAACGATTTCGACAATGGGCTTTCCATGCGACTGAGCAGGAATTGCCTGACCCTTGTCGCGGAACTTCACGAAGATGTACCCAGCGAGTGCCGAGACAAGAACACCGACGATGCCGGCGATGGGGAACACCAGTTTGTCGAGTGAGTAAATCATCTGGGCGTTATCGCCCTTTGGCTTCCAGGTGTCTTGCGGTGCGTTCTGAGCACAACCTGCCAACACGACAGCGCCAGCGACGCCTGCGACGGTGGTCGAAATTCGACGAGTCAAACTTTTCACGGGGCTCACGGTATCCATTGCCTTCTCCGTTGTCTTGGGCTTATTGGTGTGGCTCACGGCACCACCACCTTGATCTCGCCTGTTGCCCCTGGCACCGTCAACGTGTACGGAGCCTCAGGGTTCGAAGGCTTAGGAATAGTGACGGTCAAAGCTTGCTCTTCGTTTTTACCGGTGAGCTGAGTACAGGTTCCGACCTTTTCCATTACGTCGGTGGTTCCCACCTTGGCTTCGCCCAAATTGGCTACTAAGCGATATTCCTCGGAATCAAGATTGCGGAACAAAATCGTTGTGGAGTTCGAGCGCGGAATAGTGATGGCCTGAACGTCACGCTTCAGTCCGACTTCTTGAGCACGAATCTTGCCGCCTTCAACGAAAATTGTTGCAATGACGCCAGAGCGCAATGACACGGAGCCATTGGCTTCGTGGTCGTAATGCTCGCCCGCTTCTTTGCCACACTCACGATGAGAAATCGAGTACGGATCTTCCTTCGCGTACTTCACAAGTTCCTTGCGCTCTCCATTGAGAGCGCTGGTGACTCCAGCGACTGCAAGAACGAGCGCTCCTACCACCGAGATGATGGCTGTGGACTTGCCACGCAAAGCTGGTTTCGCTGCAAGAAGAAATCCTGTTACGAAAATCAGGGCGGACACAATGATGAAGATGATTGATGCTTCGTCCTTCGAGACAGTGAGCATGATTCGTGAGAACAAGAACGCAACAACACCGAGCACCACAGCAGCAATGCCTGGGTAATCAAGTGCACCAATTGCGCGATGACGAATAAATGAGTTGAACTCGGTATCAGCAGATGCCTTTTCAGCCCAGTCGTCAATGACCCATTCCACGGCGCCACCGACAAGGACAGCAAGACCGAGAACAAAAACAATCTCGTTTGTTGCAATTCCCAAAAGTGTCAACGCACCACCAAGTGCAAAAACGATTGGCCAGAAAGAAGGAGCCGTTGTTTCCGTGTTTGCCTCTACTGCTTCAGCAACAGAGTCTGTGTCGCCGTCGGAAGTGAAGATCGAAAAACCAGCGATGAGTGCAGCGCTGATAAACAAACCAAATAACGCATATGCACCAAGGTCTGAAGGATTAACGAGGAAGCAGTACAAGACTGCGGACACAAGACCAAGGCCTGTGAGGCCGAGGAAATATTTTGAGCCTGGAGTAATCATCTCGACCTACTTCTGCACGTACACGAAGAACCACACTGCGGTGAATGCCGCGGTGAGGAAGTACCAATACAACGCATTCGCTGAAATGACCTGCAGGTCATCATCGCGTCCGCCGACGGAACGGAAGAAAGCAACTGCAGTGAAGGCCATGCCGCTCACAATCAACGCCAACATGGTGCCGGTGATTGCGTAGAACATGGCACCAAATGCGCCTTCTGCCACAACAACTTCCATCTGGGCGTAGATGGCAACTTGGGCATTCACAATTGCGATACCAATGCCAAACAAAATCACAAGCGCAAGTGAGCGGTGCTGACCATCGCGACGCTTTGCGGCATACACAGCCCACTGAGCCATCAACGCTGCAAATGGGAATGTTGCAAACATTGTGTTAGCAGCTACTTCAGGAACGATGATGTCCTTCGACATCCAGTCCTTGATGATCTTCAGACCATCAGCAGATTCACGAGTCGGCGCACCAGCGCGGAACTTCATCCACATTGCGAGCATGCCGGCAATCAACATTCCTGCTGCAGCAGCGACTAACGCTGTGCCGACAAGAACCTGACGACGTGATGTCTGTGAGGGTGCGGAAGGCAATGCCAATGTCATGCCGGTACCTCCTGAGAAGGCTTCGCGTCGAGAAGTGGTTCGCTTGAAGAAACCGTTGCGAGTGAAGCGAAGTTGTTTGCTGGTGCTGGTGAAGGAATCGACCACTCAAGTGTGTGTGCGTCCCATGGGTCGTCTTTTGCTCCGGCACCTGCGCTCACTGCTGCGACCAGAAGACCAACGTACGCGAGGACGACAAGAGCAATCAGCGCAGAGCCTGCTGCGGCAAGAACGTTCCACAGTGCAACGGGACCGTCGTAATCAAAACCGGTGACAATGTTGGCTGGCTGATCAGCAAAGCCGGCGATGTACAGCGGAAGCGATGAAAGAACTGTTCCGATCAAGCCAAGACCGGCAAGGCCAAGAACTTTTTTGTCGTCAAGAACAACGCCCCACAACTTTGGTGCCCAGTGCGTCAATGCACCAAGTGCAACCAACACGCCGCCGTACGCGAGATACAGCGTGACGCCTTCAGAGAATGATGTTCCCTGCAACCCTGCGTCCTTGATGTTCGCGAGGAATGAACCAGTAGCGCCAGCAAGAATCATGAGCACTCCAAGAATGGAGAACGCAAAAGCTGCATTCACTGTTGGCTTGCCTTCCTTGAAGGAAAGCATTGCGACTGCAAGAGCAACGAGCATTCCGAGAAGCGGCAAACCGTTTGTCAGAAGGAACAGCACAGTGCTGGACAACTTGTCGCCGTTTGTGCCGGAGAGATCAAGAACATGATTGGTCTGTGTGACTGCGCCGATGGTCGCAGTGGAAATCAATGCAATGCCGCCGAGCAAGACGGGGCGCAATGGCTGGCGAACACGTGCTGCCACAGGAGCAACTTCCGCAAGAACTCCGAGTGCCATGATGACGAACACGAAGGTATGAGGGGCTGAGTAGATCCAACCAAGCCATGTCTCCATGCCCTTGCCGCCACCGAATGCGTTCTGTGCGTAGGTGTGGTCTACATAGAGATAGATGATGTTGCTCATTGCGACTGGCACAGTGAGCAATGTTGCGATTGATGCGATGAGGGCAGACCACGAGAACGCAGGAATCATGTCGAGTGACATGCCAGGAGCACGTGACGTGAGAATTGTGGTTGCCACAGAAAGGCTTGCTGACAAAAGGCCCACAAGAAGAAGTCCGACACCCATCAGGAAGAGGTCACCCATGTCGGCGTTACCACCATTAGGACCGCCGTTAGCGATGAGTGAAATTAGGACAAGACCGGATCCGAAGAACCATGCCCAGAATCCGTATTGCGCCAGGCGAGGGAACGCGATTGCTTTTGAACCGACCTGCATGGGAACAACTGCAATTGCAATGCCAATAAAGAGTGGTGCCAGTAATCCGAGTACCAGGACGTGACGGAACAACCATGAAAGCTGAAGCGCAGCATCACCATCAAAGATCTGCATGCTGGATGGGCTCATTCTCTCCAAGCCAAAGATGATGCCGATGACGGCAACCTCTATTGCATGAACAAGAGACCAACCGATGAACAGTCTTCCGATCTTTTTATGATCGCTACTGGTCATCCATTGGCCAACTGAGGCGACAACGGACGAGCCAGAGCTCTTGGTCGATGCGCCGACATGAGTGTCGTTGGTGGTCATTTTCGGATGGTCTCCTGGTGACACCCCATGGCCCTTGCGAACTTCCGGGGTGATTTCGCCTAGATGTAACGCTCTAACACTAACCACCGCCCCCACTCGGTGGGTAAATCCTTGGAAGGCTTTTAGTTAGTGCAATTGCGCATTATTAACGAACAAAGACATCGACGGTCAGGGCGACGAAGAGGACCGTGATGTACGAAATGGAGAACGAAAACAGCTTCATAGATGCCGCTGGACTATCGGATCGACCTAGTGCGATTGTGCCCCACAAGAATCCCAGGCCAAGCACTGCGGCCGAGATGCCGTAAACCCAACCCATGTCTCCCACCGGGATAATCACCAAACTGGAAATAGTTAGTGCGATTGTGTACAGAATCATCGACCGGATGACCTTTTCGTGGCTCTCCACCACGGGAAGCATGGGAACTCCGGCTGCGGTGTAGTCCTCGCGGTGCTTAATGGCCAATGCCCAGAAGTGTGGAGGGGTCCACAAGAAGATGAGCAAAAACAGAAGCCAAGGGGTCCAGGACAACGAATTGGTGACCGCAGCCCAGCCCACAAGGACGGGAACAGCCCCAGCGGCGCCGCCAATAACGATGTTCTGCTTACTCGTGCGCTTCAGCCACAAGGAATAGACGAACACGTAGAAGAAAGTGGCCGACAGTGCCAAACACGCCGACAAGAAGTTGGCGCCAGCCCACAAAACGGCAAAAGCCAGTACTTCCAGAGAAATAGCGAAAATCAGGGCATTTCTTGGGGCGATCAAGCCAGTCACCAGGGGACGGGTCTTGGTGCGTTCCATGAGGGCATCAATGTCCCTATCGATGTACATGTTGATTGCGTTCGCTCCGCCAGCTGCCAATGAGCCACCAAGCAACGTGATCAAAATAAGGCTGAGTGCAGGCCAACCGCCCTCTGCCACCACCATTGTTGGAACCGTGGTGATGAGCAACAACTCAATGATTCGGGGCTTTGTGAGAGCAATGTAGCCACCAACAACGGACCGGGGAGCACGACCAGAGTTGTGTCCGCGGCTAGTCAGGCGCGAGGGGACGACGGGACGAACATTGAGGGGCACAGTCATTCATCGTATGGCTGGTAAGCAAAGACGACCAATCGGCAGCACAATGTTTCAGTGCCATTCACCACAGACCCCCTCCTCAGGCCAGGGGACACCCGTGCTTCTGACACCCAGGTGGCCGAACCCGACATTCAAGAGACGACGGATACCGATCTTCCTTGGATTGTTTTGGTCTGGAATGACCCCATCAATCTGATGTCGTATGTCTCTTTTGTTTTTCAGAAACTCTTTGGTTATTCCAAGGAAAAAGCTGATCTGTTGATGCTCGATGTTCATGAGAAGGGTCGAGCTGTTGTCTCTAGTGGCACACGTGAGCACGCTGAAATTGATGTCTTTCGTCTGCATGAGCACGGTTTGTGGGCAACCATGCAAAAAGACTCGCAGAAGGATTCATGAGAAAGCGCAAGAAAACCGGGCCTGTTGAGGCACTAGGCGATGGTGTCTTTCGCATCAACCTGACCGACTCCGAACGCGAAACGATGCTCGCTTTTGTCGATCAGTTGGAAGAAGTTCTGACTGCTGAGCACACCGACCCGCGCCTGCGCCGTCTCTTTCCCACCGCGTATCACGAGAACCCCGACCTTGATGCTGAGTATCAGGGCTACATGCGCGACGAACTCAGCGCATCGCGAGCCTCATCGATCGCGACCGTGCGAGAGGTCCTTGGTACTCAGGAGCCAATTTCTGAGTCCCAGCTGTATGCGTTCATGATGGTGCTCAACAGCCTGAGATTGGTGCTGGGCACGCTCTTGGGAGTTTCTGAGGACGAAGACACTGACGATATTGAAGACGACGACCCCACTTTTGGTCAGGCTCAGCTGTATGGATATTTGGGCTGGTTACTGGAATGGACAGTTGACACGTTGTCTAACGGCTGAAAGTCCCTAGATTCAAGGGGCGCATTAGCGCACTCCTGCCGATAGTGTTTTATTGCTCTCAACCGGAGTCGTTCTAGCCCCCATCGTCTAGTGGCCTAGGACACCACCCTTTCAAGGTGGCGGCACGGGTTCGAATCCCGTTGGGGGTGCAAAGTGACCAAGTGGTTTCCACTAGGTCCCGTGGTGAAGTTGGAGTTCACGCCGGCCTGTCAAGCCGGAGGTCGCGGGTTCGAGTCCCGTCGGGACCGCCATCAATGGCGGATCGTCATTGTCTTGTTGATCAGCCGGAGCAATCCGGCGGTCTGCACGGTCGAGTAGCTCAGTTGGCAGAGCACACGCCTGAAAAGCGTGGGGTCACCGGATCGACGCCGGTCTCGACCACCATCTACGACGACCTTCGGGTCGTCGTTTTTGTTTACTTGGAGTCGCTGAGACGAACCAGTGTTTCTTGCGCCACCGTCGCTACGTGTGTTCCGTCTTCAGCGAACACGTACCCGAAAGCCAAACCGCGGCTGTTGCGATACGAATGACAGTTCATTTCGTACAAATGCCACTTGCTGGAATCGATATCACGATGGAACCAGATCGTGTGATCAAGGCTTGCTGAGAAGAACGCGTTCTCTACGTTCCACTTCTTGCGCAATTCCGGAACGCCTCGAATGACGGCACCCGTTGGCAAGTCGTCGGACAAATACGCCAATGCACACCGGTGCATGAGTTGATCGTCGCCAAAGTCCTCCTTTGTGCGATACCAACTCATCAGTCGTCCCGAACCATCACGAGCATCTTTCGAAACGAAGTCGATAGGAATTTCACGCTGCTCAATGTGTGGCGACCACGTATCTGTCGGTGCGAGATCATCAGGACGAGGAATATCCGATGGCATTGACACCACTGTCACTTCTGCCGATGGTTCTGGCAGTTGATAGCTGGCTTCCAAGTTCAAGATGGCGCCATTTGATTGACGAGCGACAACACGACGTGTGGAGAAACTACGGCCATTGCGAATTCGATCAACTTCGTAACGCACTGTTTCGGTGTTGTCACCGCGTCGAATGAAGTACGCACGAACAGAGTGCGGAAGAAAACCTTCTTCAACAGTGTGCGATGCAGCACGCAACGATTGCGCAACGATGTGGCCGCCATACAAGCCGCCCCAGGGATATGCGAATCCTTCGCCCACCATGACATCCGTGCCATGGTCCGTGAGTTCAAACAGTTGTGCAATACCCATTATTCAGAAATTCGAATGATGGAGAGAACCTCTTCGGTGATGTGGCTCTCGATCTCAAAATCACCGGCTTCATCAGCAATAAAGCTGATAACTCCCTTTTCACCTTTTGGTAAATCTCCGGTTGTGAGGTCATACCCATGAAGATGCACTTCATCGTCTGCATTGGGGTTCACGATGGTTAGTTCAACATTGGAACCTTTTGTAAACGAGACGATGTTCTTGGCGCCAGAGTTCTCACCGACGGTCAACGTAAAAGTCTCCGTGTTCGACTCATCAGATGAATTTGTAGCGACGGTTGTTGGCGCTACTGACGTTGAGTCAGTTGTGGTTGCATCACCACAGGATGACAACGCGAATACTGCGAGAGCAGCAAAAGCAATCTTCTTCATCTGTCCATTCTTTCAGAACTGTTCAAACGCACAGAAAGTCTCTGCTGTGACTATGAACCGAAATCGAAGCCCAAATCTTCTGCTGTGAGAAGTGGGACAAATGTAAGTCCCGCTTCTTTCGCCATGGCTCCGCATGTGCCGCCTCTGTCCACAATCACTGTGATGAGAACCGGGTCAGCACCGAATGCTCGAACAACTTCGACGGCCTCGAGTGGACTGGTTCCACGAGTCACGGTGTCTTCGGTGATGACAACTTTGTCGCCCACCTGTAATGCCCCAGCAATGCGGCCAGTGACACCATGGTCTTTTGCTTCTTTGCGCACACTGAAGCTTCGGAGATTTCTTCCCTGTGTTGCAGCTATGGCCGCGATGCCGTACGCCACCGGATCAGCACCCATTGTCAGCCCACCAATGGCAGTGACGTCACTAGGAATTACATCTAGAGCGGCCTGTGCAACCAACAACATTCCGTCGGGTCGACACATTGTTTGTTTTGTGTCGAGAAACCATGTGCTCTTGCGCCCGGATTTCAAGGTGAAGTCACCAGGTTTCACGGAGTACTGAAATACGTGATCGCGCAATTTCGCCAGTGTGGGAGATAGTTCACGAAGGCCAGTCGGTGTGTGCGGATACAAATTCGTCATCACATGCGACACTAGTTGCGATACAAACTATTTGATGCTTGCAACCAATAGAAACCATAAAGTTGCACAATAAAACTTACGACTATGAATCTTCGTGAGTAACTAGTTACTGTGGAGCAAAGAGTTGATATGGCCACCAAAAAAAGTTCCCCAAAAACATCCACAATGAGCGCTTCTCACAAGAACGCTCTTGCTAACGGGCGCACCGAGGGACGTGTCATTCGCGAGTATCTCGAGATTGTGGAAGCCATCAAACCAAAACGCGGACGTCGTCGCACTCCCGAATCAATTACGAAGCGCCTGGCCGTTATTGCAACCGAACTGAAAACGGCTGACCCTGTCACCAAAGTGCGCCTCATTCAAGAGCGCCTCAACTTGCGGACAGAACTCGCCGGCATGAAGACAAAGACTGAAGTCGGTACCGCAGAAGCTCGTTTCATCAAAGTGGCACGTTCATTCAGTGTGCGTAACGAGATCACCTACGACGCATGGCGTGAGTTTGGCGTGACGCCAGCAGTGCTCAAGCGCGCTGGTATCGAGCGCGATTAACTACTGAGCCGCAATCAGGGCGTCAACTGCCCTGCCTGCATGTTGCAAGACACGATCGAGGTCAAACGCAGCATCAATTTGTGATGCATCAAGTGTGACTGCCTTGTCGGCAATCAAAACATCGCGCAATGGCGTCGACGTTTCAATAGCTGTCCGCGCCGCACTCTGAACAATGCGATACGCATCATCACGAGTCATTCCTGATTCCACCAGTGCGAGAAGAATCGACTGCGAGAACACCACGCCGTGTAAGGAATTGAGATTCTTGACCATCTGATCGGTGTCGACTTCAAGATTTCCCAGCAAGCGCGACATGCGCTTCACCATGTACAACGCGAGTGATGCGGAATCGGGAAGCACAATTCTTTCAGCAGACGAATGTGAGATATCGCGTTCGTGCCACAGCGGTACGTCTTGCAAGCCCACTTGTGCATTGGCACGCAACACACGTGACAAGCCTGTAATTGTTTCAGCACTAATCGGGTTGCGCTTGTGTGGCATCGCACTAGAACCCTTTTGTCCGGCACTGAAACCTTCACGTACTTCATTCACTTCTGTGCGCTGAAGATGCCGAAGTTCTACTGCAATTGTTTCCAATGTTGTACCGATACTTGCGCATGCATACAGGAATTCAGCGTGGCGATCACGCGAGACCACTTGTGTTGCAGGCACTGGCACAAGCCCAAGGCGCTGGGCAACAGCTGCTTCTACTGCGGGCGAAATGTTTGAATATGTTCCGACTGCACCCGACAGCTTGCAAACCGAAATATTGGTAGCAGCATGACGCAAACGATCACGATCGCGCAACAACTGCAATCCGAACAATGCGATCTTTGCACCGAAGGTTGTTGGCTCTGCATGAATGCCGTGAGTACGGCCGATCATTGCTGATCCACGATGAGCCGTTGCCATCTTTGTCACCACACCCACAAGGTCGGTGAGTGCTGCATCAATCAATTGGCATGCATCACGCAGTGCCCAGCACAATCCGGTGTCCACAACATCGGTACTGGTGAGTCCGTAGTGAATCCATGATCCGGCGGGCGAACCAATCGCTGCCTGCACCACATCAACAAACGCTGCAACATCATGATTCGTGATTGCTTCACGCGCTTCAACTTCTGCAACGAACGCTTCTGTGATCGCCGGCGCATTAGAGCGACATGCTTTTGCGGCATCTGCAGGCACAACACCGGCATCAGCCATTGCTTCTGCAACACACAACTCAATTTCCAACCAGCGCGTCATCTTCCCCACTTCGGAGAACAGTGCATCGGTTTCAGGAGTTGAGTAGCGCTGAATCATGAACGAACCACCATCGCATCTCGGGAAGGACCAGTGCCCACCATCGTGACAGGAATTCCTGTTTCACGCTCAACAATGGCAACTAGGCGTTGCGCGCTCTCGGGTAATGCATCAAAAGAAGTAATGCCTTCTGTGCTGCTCTTCCAGCCCGGCAGCGACTCCCACACTGGTTCCACTTGAGCCAGACGCTCCACAGTGTCCGGGTAGTTCTTCACGATCTCGCCATTGATTTTGTAACCAACACACACCTTGACTTCATCAAAGGTGTCAAGAACATCCAACTTGGTGAGTGCAATTTCAGTTAAGGAATTCAGGCGCATTGCGTGACGAAGCATCACCGTGTCGAGCCATCCTGTGCGACGGCGACGACCGGTGACAGTGCCGTACTCTCGGCCGATGTCAACGAGTGCTTCGCCGAGTGCATCAGTGAGTTCGCTAGGGAAAGGTCCCATTCCCACACGTGTTGTGTACGCCTTTGCAATTCCGACTACGCGATCAATGTGGCGTGGTCCGAGACCAGAACCCACTGCAGCGCCACCACTCGTGGGGTTCGAAGAAGTGACGTACGGGTATGTTCCGTGATCAACGTCAAGGAATGTTGCTTGTGCACCTTCCAACAGAATGTGTTCACCTTTTTCACGCGCATCGTGCAACAGGTTCACTGTGTCAGCAACATACGGAACAAGTCGTGCCGCGTAGGCCACAAACTCTGCAACAACTTGTTCGACATCAAAGGTGTCGCCACCAATGTCGCTCACTTCACGACGAGCAGCAGTTGCTCGCTCACGCACTTTTGTTTCAAACGTTGCGGGGTTGAGAACTTCTCCGACACGAATGCCCGAACGCTTGACCTTGTCAACGTACGCAGGTCCGATGCCCTTCAGCGTTGTTCCGATCTTTCCCTCACCACGTGCAGCTTCCAACGCAGCGTCGATGGCTTGATGCCACGGGAAGATGAGGTGCGCCAGGCTCGACACTTTCAAACGTGCGGTTGAGATGCCCCGAGATTCAAGCGAGTCAATTTCTTTGAAGAGTGTGGGGAGGTCAACGACAACTCCGTTGCCAATCACTGGCGTGACGGTGTCATAGAAGACACCACTGGGCGTCAACTGCAAAGCGTATTTTTGGTCGCCAATAACAACTGTGTGACCCGCATTGTGTCCGCCTTGATAGCGAGCAACGATGCTGTGCGATGCGGCGAGGAGGTCAATGACCTTGGCCTTGCCTTCATCGCCCCACTGGGTACCTACAACAACGGTGACAGCCATGAACGCTCCCCTTTCGGAACGTGTATTGACACTACTTGTTCTTGCTAATACAAGCCCCGTGAATAGTGCCTCACGGGTAGGTTTCTAGGTGTGAGTGCAGTCCTTAGGCGCCAGCAGTGGTCTTCCATGACCCCCCAGCAACGCGATGACCTCTGTCGTCGTGGCCTTGATGACATCTTTGAGCCCACCTTGCGAGCCTCCATCAATCTTCTGATTGACGATGTACGAGTGCGTGGCGACGAAGCAGTCTGTGATGCTTTGGCGAAATTCGACGGAATTCGCCTTACCCCCGACCAATTGCGTGTCACTGAGGAAGAAATTGCTTCGGCACAGATCGACCCCGCAGTCGAAAATGCCATCATCGACGCCATTTCCCACCTTCGAGCCTTTAATGATCAGGTTCTCGAGCGCAATAGCGACTGGCAAATGGAGATTGAGAACGGTCTGATTGCTGGCGAGAAGATCACTCCCATTTCCAGTGTTGGCCTTTTTGTGCCCAGCGGGAAAGCCAGTTATCCATCAGTGGCGTACCAATTGGGTGTTCCCGCAGTGGTTGCAGGGGTACCGAACATCACCTTGATTGTCCCGCCAGTCCCTGGTGGTCAGGGCGAAGTCGACCCCGCCGTGTTGGTCGTGTGTCGACTCCTCGGCATCACGAACGTTTTCCGAGTGAATGGCCCCGCCGGCATTGCCGCATAGGGGTTTGGCACTGCCACCATTCCAAAGGTTCGCAAGGTGATGGGGCCAGGAAGTCCTGCTGTCACCATCGCCCAAGTTGAGATGCAGCGCCATGGCTTGGCCACGATGATGCTGCTCGGTCCCACCGAGAGCCTTGTCATCGCTGATCACACAGCGCACATCGGCAAGTTGGCAGCAGACCTGTTGATCGAGGCCGAGCACGGCACTGATTCAAGTGTTGTTCTGGTGTGCACGTCGGAAGAAGTCATCGAAGCCGTTGATGCAGAACTTGCACTTCAGCTTGATGATCTGCCGCAAGTGCGTGCGACTGCAGCTCGATCATCACTCGGGCCAAACGGTGGAGCCATTCTGGTGAAGAACCTCACCGAAGCGGCTGAAGTGTCCAACATGTACGCGCCGGAACATTTACAGATTGCAGTTGATCCTCAACATGAAGAACAGTTGCTCGACCTCTTGATTAATGCCGGCGAAATTCTCATTGGGCAGAACACACCATTCAGTGCAGGCAACTTTGTGATCGGTGCTCCTGCATCACTGCCCACAAGTGGATTCGCTCACGTGTCGTCGGGCATCACTGTTGATGCTTTCCTCAAGCGCACAGCAATTGCAAAAGCAAATGAACCTGCATTGCGTCGGATGGCGCAAACAATCGTGTCGATGTCAGACCATGAAGGTTTCTCTGCGC
Organism: Ilumatobacteraceae bacterium; assembly: GCA_021298435.1. Lineage (GTDB taxonomy): Bacteria > Actinomycetota > Acidimicrobiia > Acidimicrobiales > Ilumatobacteraceae > UBA2093. Next base: position 7,177 of record JAJTFJ010000008.1, on the reverse strand, counting down.
ACGGCAATGCGATTCGCCGTCGCTTCAGTTAACTACTGCGTCACCGTTGTCACGGATAGTTCGTCATTGACAACATCAACGCGAATGATTCCATCTTCAGCGACACCGCCTTCAAGAATGATGATTGCCGCTTTGTCAGCAATTTCACGCTGAATCAACCGCTTCAGAGGTCGTGCACCAAAGGATGAATCAAAGCCCTTTGCGCCCAACATCAAGCGAGCAGCCGGAGTGACTTGCAACAAAATACGTCGCTCTGCCATTCGCGCAACGAGATGCTCCAACTGAATCTCAACGATATGAGCGAGGTCTTCTTCAGTGAGAGAACGGAAGCGCACAATCTCATCAATGCGATTCACAAACTCTGGACGGAAGTATTCGATTGGTTCACCCGGAAGATTGCTTGTCATGATCAACACGACATTGGTGAAGTCAACAGTGCGACCTTGTCCATCTGTTAGGCGACCATCGTCAAGTACCTGCAACAACACGTTGAACACATCAGGGTGTGCCTTTTCTACTTCATCAAGCAAAACAACGCTGTACGGGCGACGACGAACAAGTTCTGTTAACTGACCACCTTCGTCGTACCCCACGTAGCCCGGAGGTGCACCAATGAGGCGACTCACGGAGTACTTCTCCATGTACTCCGCCATGTCGATACGCACCATGGCCTTTTCGTCGTCAAACAAATACTCAGCAAGTGCGCGAGCAAGTTCTGTCTTTCCCACGCCTGTTGGTCCGAGGAACATAAAGGAACCGATGGGTCGATTCGGATCCGACAGGCCAGCGCGACTGCGTCGAATCGCATTTGCCACTGCAGTGACCGCTGCATCTTGACCAATCACTCGCTTGTGAAGAAGCGCTTCCAAGTGAACAAGCTTCTGCATCTCACCCTCAAGAAGACGACTTACAGGAACGCCTGTCCACTTCGACACCACTTCTGCAATGTCTTCTGCGTCGACTTCTTCCTTCAACATGCGATTGTCTTTTTGCAGCACGTCTAAGTGTTGAGTCGCTTCATCAATACGACGCTCCAGTTCAGGAATGCGTCCGTATCGAATCTCTGCAGCTATTTCCAGGTCAGTCTCACGCTCGACATGCGTGCGGAGATTTTCAAGTTCTTCTTTCAAAGTACGAATCGCTGAAATCGCTTCACGTTCTGCTTCCCAATGAGTCTTCATGACGTCAACTTGCGATTGCAGATCATCAAGTTCATCCTGCAAAGAGCTCAGGCGCTCAATGGAAGCGCTGTCGGTTTCTTTCTCAAGAGCGACCTTTTCAATCTCCAACTGAAGAATGCGTCGTTGAACAACGTCGATCTCTGTTGGTAGCGAGTCAATCTCAATTCGCAGCTTGCTTGCAGCTTCGTCCATGAGGTCGATGGCCTTATCCGGCAAAAAGCGATTCGTAAGATATCGATTCGACAACACAGCAGCACTGACGAGGGCTGAGTCTTGAATACGTACACCGTGGTGAACTTCGTATCGCTCTTTCAATCCGCGAAGAATCGCAATCGTGTCGGGCACGGTGGGCTCACCGACATACACCTGTTGAAAGCGACGCTCTAAAGCTGGGTCTTTCTCCACATACTTGCGGAACTCATCAAGCGTGGTGGCACCCACCATGCGCAGTTCGCCACGGGCCAACATGGGCTTAATCATGTTGCCTGCGTCAATGGCGCCTTCAGAACCACCGCCGGCACCCACCAACGTATGCATCTCATCAACAAACGTGATCACTTCGCCATTGGAGTCAGTGATCTCTTTCAAGACCGCCTTCAAGCGTTCTTCAAATTCACCGCGATACTTCGCTCCCGCCAACATCGAAGCAATATCAAGCGAAACGAGTCGCTTGTTCTTCAATCCTTCAGGCACGTCACCATCTGCGATTCGTCGTGCAAGACCTTCAACAATTGCTGTCTTGCCGACTCCGGGTTCACCAATAAGCACAGGGTTGTTCTTCGTACGACGAGACAACACTTGAATCACACGGCGAATCTCCTCGTCGCGACCAATAACAGGGTCGATCTTGCCTGCACGTGCCCGAGCGGTGAGATCTTGTCCGTACTTTTCAAGGGCAGCGAATTGTGATTCCGGATCTGGTGTTGTCACGCGATGTGAACCGCGAACATCTCGCAACGCTTGCAGCATTTCTTCACTGCCAATACCAACACGTTGGTTCATCGCCAGAACAAGGTGTTCCACCGACAAGTAGTCGTCACGTAAATCTTTACGAACAGCATCTGCGTTCTCCAGCACATTGCTGAGTTCGCGATTCATTCGTGGTTCAGCACCGCCTTCTGCACGAGGGAGGCGTCCGAGATTTTCATCTGCTTTCGCGCGCAACATGCCTGGTGCAACACCAAGTTTCTGTAGCAATGGCGGAACAATTGTTTCGGGCTGATTCAGGACTGCAGAGAGAACATGGTCAACTGTGACTTCGGGGTTGCCGTTACTGCGTGCCATATCGCCAGCAGCAGCGACAGCCTCTTGCGTCTTCGTTGTCCACTTTTTCGGATCGATTGCCATGTTGGTGGCCTCCTATGTGGTTATCGGTTGGGATCAAAAATGCTGGGGCGATCGTTGTAGAGCGTGATGGCACGACGAAGTGGCACCAATGCTCCCGAAGATCGCTGTTCAAGTGCGTTCACTGCATCGATAAGTCCCTGGCGCAGTTCTGCCACTTCTGTTCGAAGTCGAATGACTTCTTCTTCTAAAGACATCACGTGTCGGATGCCTTCAAGATTCATGCCGGTGGAAGCAAGTTCGGCAATGCGCCGCAAGCGCATGATGTCGAAATCGCTGTAGCGACGATTGCCACCGGTTGTTCGTGCGGGTGTCAGCAGTCCACGGCGCTCGTAGATGCGCAATGTTTGTGGGTGCATGCCGGCGAGTTCCGCTGCCACCGAGATGACATACACCGCTTGATGCTGCGGAGGCATTACGAGTTCCCCTGCTGACGAGGTGGACGCAAGACATCATGGAGCGCTTCAACAGCAGCTTGTTCTTCTTTATTGAGGTCCGTCGGTACAGACACCTCAACGGTGACGATGAGGTCGCCTTCAGTTTTTGAATTGGCGATTCCCTTCCCTTTGACACGATGACGGGAACCCGACTGCGTGCCGGGCTTCAAACGGAGTGTCACTTCGCCTTCGCTCAAGGTGGGAACGGAAATAGTTGCTCCAAGAACTGCCTCCGTATACGAGATCGGAACCCGCACCAGCAAGGTCAATCCTTCACGTGTAAAGACAGCATGCGGCGCAACGCGACACTCAACAAACAAATCTCCAGGTGGCCCACCGTTACGACCAGGCGTTCCGCGACCCTTCAAACGAATCCGTTGACCATTGTCGACTCCGGCAGGAATACGAACATTGACTTCACGTGGGCGCCGTTCAATGCCATTGCCACGACATGTACTGCACGGGTATTCGATGATGTTGCCCTTGCCGCCACACGAGCGACATGGCGAAGACATCGCGAACGGACCTTGGTTATTTGCAACAGATCCACGACCGCCACATGCACTGCACATCTTTGGTGACGTGCCGGGACGTGCGCCAGAACCAGTGCACGATGAACACACTGCATCAGCAGTGAGGTGCAACGATGTCGTGAGACCATGCGCTGCTTCTTCGAAAGAAAGATTCAACGTCGATTCGATATCAGCGCCGCGTTGTGGTCCAACACCACTGGCACCGCCGCGACGACCACGGCCGCCGAACATCTGCCCAAGGATGTCGCCAAAATCAGCACCACCGGTATCAAAGCCCATCCCTCCGCCAGGGAAACCCGCTGATGGTCCCATTCGACGCACTTCGTCATACTCCGCGCGCTTTGCTGAATCACCGACAACGTCATACGCAGCAGAGATGTCCTTGAACTTCTCCTCTGCTTCTCTGTTGCCAGGGTTGGTGTCAGGGTGAAACTGTCGCGCTAAGCGACGGTACGCCTTCGTGATGTCTTTGTCGGTGGCTTCTTTCGAGACGCCAAGGACTGCGTAGTAGTCCTTTTCAAACCAATCACGTTGGGCAGCCAAGGCTTATCCCTTTACCTTCACCATGGCCGCACGCAAGACGCGGCCCTTCCACTCGTACCCAGTGCGCAACACTTCGCTCACGATTGGTTCGTCACCATCGCCAGGTTCTGTCATCACTGCTTCTGCAAGTTCTGGATTGAAAGGCTGATCCAACAAATCCATCGCCACAAGACCTTGAGACTTCAAAGCACCCATGAGCGACGACCAGATTGGCTCCACACCTTCGGCACCGTGTGCAAAAGCTGCTTCACAAGCATCAAGCACTGGCAGAAGAGATTCAGCGAGACGACCAGTTGCGCGCGCAATCTCATCAGATTGCGTTTGTGTCATGCGCTTCTTGTAGTTCTCGAAGTCAGCTTGTAAACGCAGCGCAATGTCTTTGAACTCATTGCGCTCCGCAAGCAGAGCCTCAATGTCGTGCTCAACCGCGACTTCCTCGACAATGTCGGTCGCGCCCTCTTCGGGCTGTTCGACAGTTTCGTCCGTCATGGCTTATTGCTCGTCAACGATTTCAGCATCGACGATGTCATCATCGGATGGAGCCGATGCGCCAGATGCTGAAGTTCCCGCTGCACCGCTGTCACGCGCTGCTGCTTCGTACAACTTCTGGCTGAATGCCTGGCTTGCGCCCATCAACGTTTCCGTTGCTGACTTGATCTGTTCAAGATCATTTCCGGCAATCGCTGCCTTCAAAGCTGACAACGGACCTTCAACAGCGTCCTTCTCTTCTGCGGAGACGTTCTCGCCCTGTTCACGCAATGTCTTTTCTGTTTGGTACACAAGCGCATCGGCGTTGTTGCGAATCTCTGCTTCGTCACGGCGACGACGATCGTCTTCGGCGTGTGCTTCGGCATCGCGAATCATCTCTTCGATCTTGTCCTTGCTCAACGAAGAAGCGTTCTGCACTTGCATCTTGTTTTCTTTGTTGGTGGCACGGTCTTTCGCGGACACAACAACAATGCCGTTGGCATCAATGTCAAAGGTGACTTCAATCTGAGGTACACCGCGTGGTGCTGCTGGCAAGTCGGACAACGTGAATGTTCCGAGCTCTGAGTTGTACGCAGCCATTTCACGCTCGCCTTGCAAGACCTTGATCTCTACTGATGGCTGATTGTCATCTGCAGTAGTGAACACTTCGGTACGACGAGTAGGAATTGTCGTGTTGCGCTCAATCAATTTGGTCATCACGCCACCCTTGGTCTCAATACCAAGTGACAACGGAGTCACGTCAAGAAGAAGAACGTCCTTCACTTCACCCTTGAGAACACCGGCCTGCACTGCTGCGCCTTCGGCAACAACTTCGTCGGGGTTCACTGTCTTGTTTGGCTCTTTGCCGGTAAGGCTGAATACAAGGTCTTGCACAGCTGGCATACGTGTCGAACCGCCAACAAGAATCACGTGATTCACTTGGTCTTTCTTCATGCCTGCATCGGACAACGCCTTCTCGAAAGAGACGCGGCAACGCTCAACAAGATCTGCAGTCATTTCCTGGAACTTTGAGCGTGACAACTGCTCGTCAAGGTGCAATGGGCCTTCTGCAGTTGCGGTGATGAACGGCAAGTTGATTTGTGTCTGCTGAGTTTGGCTCAACTCGATCTTTGCCTTCTCTGCTGCTTCCTTGAGACGCTGCAAAGCCATGCGATCTTGTGAGAGATCAACATTGTGTGCACCCTTGAACTGCTGCACTAACCAATCGATGATGCGCTGGTCCCAGTCGTCGCCACCAAGGTGAGTGTCACCGTGGGTGCTCTTCACTTCGAAAACGCCGTCGCCAATTTCAAGAACAGAAACGTCGAATGTTCCGCCGCCAAGGTCGAAGACCAAAATGGTTTCGTCTTGTGAAGACTTATCGAGACCATATGCAAGTGCTGCTGCGGTGGGCTCGTTGATGATGCGCAACACATTGAGGCCGGCGATTGCGCCAGCTTCTTTTGTTGCGGTGCGCTCTGCGTCATTGAAATATGCAGGAACAGTGATGACTGCGTCGGTCACTGTCGTGCCCAAGTAGGCCTCTGCGTCGCGCTTCAACTTCATGAGGATGCGTGCGCTGATTTCCTGCGGTGAATACTTCTTGCCATCGATGTCTTCTGACATCCAGGACTTGCCCATCTCGCGCTTGATGCTGCGGAAGGTGCGATCAGGGTTAGTGATTGCCTGACGCTTGGCAACTTCGCCAACCAAGACCTCGCCGGTCTTTGAGAAAGCGACAATTGATGGTGTGGTGCGAGCACCTTCTGCGTTGGGAATGACAACTCGTTCGCCTGCTTCAAGAACAGATACGACGGAGTTGGTTGTTCCGAGGTCGATACCGACTGCTTTTGCCATGGTGGACTCCTTCAAGTGAAGAGGTTGGGGGTTAGCAGTCAGGATAAGGGAGTGCTAATCCCTGTTGCAACCAACGTGACAAGAAACTTGATATAAGTACACTCAACTTTGAGGAAGGCCGTTTGGCGTTTAGTCTGACGGGATGGCTTCCCCCGAATCCAACACCGCTTCCTCTCCATTGGTTCTCGCAATCCTTGATGGCGTGGGGCTCGAAGGCCCTACCGCTGACAATGCCGTCACCTCCGCGGCTGCACCATTTCTTCTCGGCGCCATCGGGGGCACGGTTGATGGCCAGCCAGTCGTTTCGCTCCCTATTCATGCCCATGGCGTAGCAGTGGGCCTCCCCACCGATGCCGACATGGGTAATTCAGAGGTGGGCCACAACATCATGGGTGCCGGTCGCATCTTCGACCAGGGCGCCAAACAAGTCGAAGAAGCCTTCCGTAATGGCGATATCTGGGGCGAAACCTGGCAAATGGTCATGGCTCGCCAGCAGAACCAGATCCATTTCGTCGGTCTCTTGTCCGACGGCAATGTGCACTCCCATATTCGCCATCTCAAGGCTTTGGTCACCGCTGCTGCCACCGCAGGCGCCCAAAAGATCGTGATTCACCCCCTATTTGATGGTCGTGATGTCATCGACGGCACGGCCGAGGCGTATCTCGCCGATCTCGAGACATTCCTGGCTGAGACTGCCTCCACCCATCGCTGCACCGCGGTCGTGGGCTCGGGCGGCGGTCGCATGATCGTGACGATGGACCGCTACGAAGCCGACTGGACCATTGTTGAAAATGGCTGGAAGGCCCATGCTCAG
>JAJTFJ010000021.1 GCA_021298435.1 Ilumatobacteraceae bacterium | reverse complement strand
GGCCGACCTTCTGGCTGCTGGCATCTTGGTACGAGATTGCAGTTCCTGGGCCCGCCTTGAGGGCTGTCTGCGTGTCACCGTGGGTACGCCTGACGAGAACAGCGCATTTTTGGCTGCGATGTCCTCTGCAGTGGCTTAATTGACCCCGAATTAACAAATTGACCGCAAGGTCGGGGGTGTGAGCGGCGAGAATAGAGAGATGGCACGTACAGCCCAGATCTCTCGCAGCACCAAGGAAACTTCGATTGAAGTCTCCATCAACTTGGACGGCAGTGGTGTCGCCGATATCAGCACTGGTATCCCGTTCTACGATCACATGCTCGAGCAGCTGGCTCGTCACGGCGGTTTTGATCTTTCGATTCAGGCCAAGGGTGATCTTCACATCGACACTCACCACACGGTCGAAGATGTCGCAATCTGTGTGGGTGAGGCGCTGCACAAAGCTCTTGGTGACAAAGCCGGCGTGCGTCGCTTTGCAAGTGGTTCGTACCCGCTTGATGAGGCCTTGGTAGAAATCGCTCTTGATCTCAGTGGTCGTCCATTCGTTGCGTGGAATGTCGAATTGCCCGAATGCCTTCCATTAGGAAATCCTGCATTTGATCCATCGCTTGCTGAACATGCGATCTCCTCACTTGCAACCTCTGCGCTGATCACTTTGCATGTCAATTTGAAAGCCGGACGAAATGTTCACCACATCATTGAAGCCACCTTCAAGGGCCTTGCTCGTAGTTTGCGTGATGCAGTGCGTGTTGATTCGGCTGGTGTTCCTTCCACCAAGGGCGTTCTTTCGTGACCGCAAGGCCGCGAGTCGCTGTTCTCGACTACGGCATCGGAAATTTACGGTCAGCGCAAAAAGCTTTAGAGCGTGTTGGCGCGGATGCCGTGTTGACGCAAGATGCCACAGTTGTCTCTGCTGCTGACGCTGTCGTGTTGCCAGGCGTTGGTGCCTTTGGTGCGTGCATGGATGCATTGCGCGATGTGCAACTAGAAACTGTGACGCATGATGCAGTGGCGAGCGGAGTCCCCTTCCTCGGCATCTGTGTTGGGATGCAGATGTTGTTCGATGGCAGCGAAGAAGACCCTGATGCTCGTGGACTTGGGATTATCCCCGGCCAGGTGAAATGGATTCCATCATCGGTGCAGCGTCCACAGATGCAGTGGAACCAATTAAACATTCGTCGTGATGAACCCATGTTCAGCGATTTGGGAGAGCACCCATGGATGTACTTCGTTCATTCACTGCACGGCGTGCCGACTGATTCTGATTGTGTGACGGCCACTGTGCAATACGGCGACACTCTCAATGTTGCATTCCGAAAAGGAAATGTGTTTGCAACTCAGTTTCATCCAGAGAAATCAGCAACGGCGGGCTTAGGTCTGCTGCACAACTTCGTGGCTTCGGTGAAATCATGAACTTGTATCCAGCGATTGACCTCTTAGGCGGACGAGTGGTGCGATTACGTCAAGGCGCGTACGACGACAGCACTGTGTATGGGGAAGATCCTGTCGCTATGGCCGAGTCCTTTGTTGCCCAAGGCGCCACGTGGGTGCACATGGTCGACCTTGATGCCGCCAAGAGCGCAGAACCAGTGAATAGGCCCATCATCGCCAAAGTGGCGCGGGCGTTGGCGGGACGGGCGCAGCTGCAGGTCGGTGGTGGTGTTCGCGGTGTCTCTGATGCTGAAGCTCTCGCCACGGCCGGAGTGAATCGCGTTGTGATGGGCTCTGCGGCAGTGGCAGACCCCTCGTTGGTGTCGGTGGTGGCAAAAATTATCCCGGTTGCTGTTGGGCTTGACCACAGAGAAGGAATTGCTGCAACGCACGGTTGGACTGAATCATCAGGGCTTCGCGTTGAAGATCTGTTGTCCCAGTTTCCTGATGCTGCGGCATTTGTGATTACTGATATCTCGCGTGACGGCATGTTGACCGGGCCTGATGTCGAAGGCTTAGCGCGTGCAGTTGCATCAACAAACATTCCTGTTGTAGCTAGTGGCGGCGTCGGCACATTGGCACACATCGAAGAACTTGCTCGCGTCGTTGGTCTCGATGGAGTCATCGTGGGCAAAGCGATATATGAAGGCAAGCTCACCGTGGCAGATGCTGTGAAGGTGTTGTCATGAACTCCGACATCGTTGCGCGTGTGATTCCATGTCTTGATGTCACCAATGGTCGCGTTGTGAAGGGCGTCAATTTCGTTGATCTTCGTGATGCTGGAGACCCCGTAGAACTTGCTGCACGTTATGACACGCAAGGTGCTGACGAACTTGTGTTCCTCGATATCACGGCTTCATCTGATGGTCGTGACACCATGGTTGATGTGGTGTCTCGCACTGCTGAACAAGTCTTCATCCCGTTCACAGTCGGTGGTGGCATTCGTGAAGTTGCAGACGCACGAAAGATGTTGCGTGCTGGTGCAGACAAGGTCAGTGTCAACACAGCGGCTGTACAGCGTCCTGAAGTGATATCTGACATTGCAGCAGAGTTCGGCGCCCAGTGCGTGGTGTGCGCAATTGACGCAAAGTGGGATGCGTCTCAGAATCGTTGGACTGTGTATTTACATGGTGGTCGCACAGCGACAGAACTTGATGCCGTGCAGTGGGCAGAACGTGCAGTGTCGCTTGGTGCCGGTGAAATTTTGCTGACGTCTATGGACCGCGACGGAACGCGAGACGGTTTTGATATTGCTCTGACAAAGGCTGTGTCATCCGCAGTGAATGTTCCGGTGATTGCAAGTGGTGGTGTAGGAAATCTGCAGCATCTTGCAGAAGGTGTCACCGAAGGTGGTGCAACAGGAGTTTTGGCTGCATCTATTTTTCACTTCGGAGATCACACCATCGCTGAAGCAAAAGATGTGATGTCTGCACACGGTATTCGTGTGCGCCCTGTGGGCTGACGATTAGTTGATGGCGAGTAGCGCCATCTCAAGGATTTGGCGGCACGCACGTGGGCCATCAGCCATGATGAAATGATCGACGCCAGGTAGGTCGACCACCGTGGTGTTTGTCCAACTGTCGACGGCGTCACGTAGTTGTGCTGGTGATGTGAATTGGTCGTGCTCGGGGACAAGAAGAAATTTTGGGCGGTGATTGTTCGCGGCGGTAGGTACTGATGTCATGAAGGGAAGTGGCGGAGCAACTGCGAGCCATGCGGCAATAAACGGGTTGCTGACGTTGAGGCCGACCACTGAGCCAAAGGAGTAGCCCGCCATGATGATGGGGCAGTCAGGTTCGATCATGTCTGCCAGTTCACATGCGGCAGCGAGGTCGAGGCGTTCCGCATCGCCGTTGTCATGAATACCTCCGGAGTTGCCGACGCCTCGGAAATCAATCGCGATGGAATGACAGCCGAGGTCAGTTGCTGCGTCCTGAAGCGCTCGCACCACATGGTTAAAGCGATCCCCGCCGTATTCGGGGTGTGGATGGGCAATCACCACAACAGCTCGTGCCGGATACTGCTCAGTACGGACAACATCGGACTCAATACTGATTCCATCAAGGGTTTCTAGGTAAACGGTTTCGGCTCCCACGGGCTCAGACGGTACCGTGCATATGTCGCGTGAACGCAGCAGGGCTTCTGTCCTGTGAATACACAATGCAGTGTTGGCAGAAGAAGAGGACGGAATCAAATGTCAAGTGAACTTGTTGGTCGTGTCATTGTGCCTTCTGCCGACCAGTTGGATGCCGTCACCTTTAATAGCGATGGTCTTGTGCCTGCAATTGCTCAGTGCTCACAGACTGGCCAAATCTTGATGATGGCATGGATGAACGCTGAGTCGTTGTCGATGACTTTTGCAGAGGGTCGCATGGTCTACTGGAGCCGTAGCCGTCAGGAGCTCTGGCGTAAGGGCGATACCAGTGGTGATCGTCAGTTCGTTCGTGAAGCGTTTTACGACTGCGATGGGGACACACTTCTCTTTGTTGTAGAGCAAGAAGGAAAAGGTGCATGCCATACCGGTGAGCGCTCGTGCTTCTATCGATCTTTTGGTGATCAGTAATGTCGCTTACCACAGCGATTACGCCATCACGAGACGAGTTCATAGCACTGGCACGTCAACACACGGTGGTACCCGTGTGGACACAACTGCTCGCGGATCTTGAGACTCCCGTTGCTGCATACATCAAATTGGTGGGCGACGGTGATGGCTTCTTGTTGGAGTCTGTCGAACACGGTGAACGATGGAGTCGATACTCATTTGTCGGTCGTGAGCCGCGTGGAACATTGACCTTGCGTGATGGCTTGTTGACCGCCACAGGAGACATTCCTGCCAGTGTTCCTCTCGATCAAGGCATCCTCGCAGCGATGGAAGAGTTGTTGCGCATCTATCGTGCGCCTATCTTCCCCGATCTTCCTCCATTACAGGGCGGCCTCATGGGTCACTTGGGGTATGACGTCGTGCGTGAGATTGAAAACTTGCCGAACGTTCCCACTGATGATCGTGGTGTCCCTGATGCATCCATCAGCATCATCGGGTCTCTCGCTGCTTTCGATCACTGGCGCCAGCGTGTGTACATGTTGGAGAGTGTTCCCGTAGCAGGATTGACAGATGAGCAGATCGGTGCGGCATACGACGCTGCGGTAGTGCGTGTTCATGCATCTGTTGCAGATCTAGCGCGCCCATTGCCGTATGTTGCCGTTGAGCCACCAATCGTTGGCGAACAATTGCCGAGTGCACGTTCTTCCATGCCTGATGGTCGGTATCAGTCCGCCGTTGAGGTGGCCAAGGAATACATCCGTGCCGGAGACATTTTCCAAGTGGTGCTCGCGCAGCGTTTTGAACTTGATCTTGAAGCAGATCCGTTTGACGTCTATCGCGTTCTCCGTCAAGTGAACCCCAGCCCGTACATGTACTTCTTGAAGCAGCCTGGTCTCACGATTGTTGGTGGTTCTCCAGAGCCGATGGTGCAACTCATTAACGGTCGTGTCATTTCTCGACCTATTGCAGGCACGCGTAAGCGCGGTTCCACCGATGAACATGATCGCAAGCTCGCCGCTGAACTTCGTGAGAATCCTAAAGAAGTTGCTGAGCACATCATGTTGGTCGACCTCGCACGTAATGACGTCGGCCGTGTCGCTCAATACGGTTCAGTGACGATGGATGAACTGATGTCGTTAGAGCGTTACAGCCATGTGATGCACTTGACCTCGCAGGTGTCGGGTGACCTTCGTGAAGGGCTTGGCCCCATTGATGTTCTCCGAGCAACACTTCCTGCAGGAACAGTGAGTGGCGCTCCTAAGGTTCGCGCCATGGAGATCATTGATGAACTTGAGCCGGTGAAGCGCGGACCCTATGCCGGTGTGGTCGGGTATGTCGACTTCTCAGGCAACCTTGATACAGCTATTGCAATTCGCACGATGTTTGTCGGGCCAAAGGGTGCAATTCTTCAGGCCGGTGCAGGAATCGTTGCCGATAGTGACCCCAAAGATGAAGATCTCGAGTGTCATAACAAGGTCGGGGCGTTGTTGGCCACCATCCCCGCCGCAGTTCGTATGACGCAACGTCGTCGGGAAGCAGGAACAAACGCATGAGTGCAGTTGTATGGGCAGATATAGACCGCGAAGTTGTCATTGTGGAAGGCGACGACGCGGCAGCGTTCTTGCATTCACAACTGGCAAATGACATTGCGTCTCTTGCAGCAGGAAAAAGTATTCATAGTCTGTTGCTCGAACCCACTGGTCAAGTCACTGCACTTGTCCGTGTGACTCGCCACAGCGACACTGTGTTTACTCTCGACGTTGAGGCCGGTCTCGGAGCATCGTTGATTACTCGTTTACAACGGTTTGTTTTGCGCGCCAAAGTTGTCATGCGCGTCAGCGAATGGGCGGTGCGGGCTTTCCGTGGGGACAATGCAGTGGCTGCAGTGGGCCAGGGTCCTGGCCGGGCAGTGCCGTACTGGGGTGGCACTGATGCTGTCGATGTCATCGGAGAGGTCTCTGACTTGCCAGTCATTGGCGAGGAGACAGAAGTTCCTCACATTGATATGTATCGCGTTGAGGCACAGTGGCCTCGAGTTGGTCTCGACATCTTGGTCGGTGATATTCCTGCCACAACAGGAGTCGTCGGAGTTGCCGTGAGTTTTTCAAAGGGGTGCTACCCAGGTCAAGAACTTGTCGAGCGCATGGACTCTCGAGGGGCGAATGCGCCTGTGAGAGTCGTTGCTTTGTCGCGGGACGGAATTGGTGTGGGCGCTCGACTTCAGGCCGATGGCAAAGACGTGGGGACAGTGACCTCAATCGGATTTACGCGCGCATTGGCACGTGTCGCTCGTGGCGCATCGATTGGGGTGGAACTCTCTCCACCTGAATCAACGAATAGTCACTGATTCCCGTGTCATCAGCACCAGTTCTTCCGGGGGTTTTTGAATCCATCTCGAAGAAGGGTCATGTTGACATAGATGTGCTGGCATGGCACTGGTTCTTGCTCGTTGGAGTTATTGCATTTCTCTTGTTTGTGGATCTACTTCTGATTCATCGAAGATCTCGTGTAGCAGACATGAGAGAGGCAACTGTTCAGTCCATTGCTTGGATTGGAGTAGGACTTTCCTTTACTGCATTCATTGCATGGCAATTCGGAAGTAATGCAACAGGGGAGTACCTCGGCGGATACCTCATGGAGATGAGTCTGAGTGTGGACAATGTCTTTATCTGGGCAATGCTGCTGACGCAGTTTCGTATTCCACGACAATTTCAATACAGGGTCTTGTTCTGGGGTGTCTTTGGAGCGTTTGCGCTTCGCTCGGTCTTGATTTTTGGTGGGATAGCCCTCACGGAAGTTTTTGCACCAGCAATATTGATGCTCGGAGTATTTCTGGTCTACACCGCTTTCTCCTTGTTGCGAAAGAAAGACGATGATGATGATTTCAATCCGTCTGAGGGGCGATTCGTGCGTCTCTTTCACGGGGTAATCCCATCAGTGGAAGAGATCAGAGCTCAGACGCGGAATCTGAGTGACCTACGAAGTGGATTTCTTGTTGCTCCGTTATTCGCAGTGGTGGTCTTGCTGGAGTTAACGGATGTTGTCTTCGCAGTTGACTCTGTATCGGCAGTACTCACTGTCACAAGCGAACCATTCCTGGCCTTAGCGTCGAATACCTTTGCGATTCTCGGGCTCCGTGCGCTGTATTTCTTGCTGGCTGATGTTCAAGCAAGATTCAAATACTTGCAGCGGGGAATAGCGATAATTCTCGCTTTTGTCGGTTTCAAGATGATTGTGGCGTACTTCTGGGACTGGCATGTCTCCACCTTGTGGTCTTTGTCAGTCATTGTCGTCGTTCTTGGACTTTCAGTGGGTGCTTCCATCGTCGAGAACCGTCGCCCGTCTTAGGGAGGTCCCATTGGCACTAATGTTCGTGTCATGGGAATCGCGGAGGAAGACATTCAAAAGGTGCGCAGTTCTGTCACCTTGTCGGACATCGTTTCTCCCCACGCTCAACTCCGTCGCGCAGGTCGTGGCCAAGTCGGACTCTGCCCATTCCATTCCGAACGCACACCTTCTTTCAGCGTCAATGATGAAACCGGTCGGTACATGTGTTTCGGCTGCGGCGCAAAGGGTGATGTCTTCACGTTTGTTCAGCAGATGGAGCACCTGGATTTTGTTGGTGCCGTTGAACGCATTGCCAGTAAGGCGGGCATTGAGCTGCGCTATACATCGGGCGCAGGGAACGGTGAGCGTAAGCATCGTAAAGAATTACAAGAACTCATGGAGCGTGCCGTTGAGTGGTACCACCAGCGCCTCTTGGAAGCGCCCGATGCCCGTGCGGCGCGTGAGTATTTGCGCTCCCGCGGTCTAGCGGGCGATGTTGCTCGCACCTACAAATTGGGATGGGCCCCAGATGACTGGGATCAACTGTGTAAGGCACTCAATGCACCAGCAGCGATGCTCAATGAAGTCGGTCTTGGATTTCTTAACAAAGCCGGACGATTACAGGATTCATTCCGAGCGCGTGTGATGTTTCCTATCTTCGATGAGACTGGTGCTGCCGTTGCCTTTGGCGGTCGCATTCTTCCAGGTTCCACCGACCCTGCGAAGTACAAGAACTCGACAGAGACTCCGATCTACATGAAGTCACGCACGTTGTATGGCATGAACTGGGCCAAGGGCAACGTCGTGAAAGAAGACAGCGTCATCGTGTGCGAGGGCTATACCGATGTCATCGGTTTTCACATCAGCGGTTTGGCAACTGCTGTTGCAACATGTGGAACAGCATTGACAGAGGAGCACGTGAAGCTCATGAAGCGATATGCGCGCAATGTTGTGCTTGCTTTCGACGCCGACTCTGCTGGCCAAGGCGCTGCAGAAAAATTTTACGCGTGGGAGAAGAAGTACGACGTTGCGGTATCCGTTGCGCAGTTTCCGCAAGGCAAAGACCCCGGCGAATTAGCGCAGAGTGATCCTGAAGCTCTCGCGAAAGCTATTTCGGGCGCGATGCCATTTCTTGGTTTCCGTCTCAAGCGCCTCTTTGATGCGAATCCACTTCGCTCACCAGAATCTCGTTCCCGTCTGGCTGAGAAGGCAATGGTGCTCATCAACGAGCACCCAGACACCAATGTGCGTCGTCTCTATGCCGGAGAAGTCGCGAGTCACACGGGTCTCTCTGCGACGGACTTGGTCAAGGCTGCAGAGCGCGGGGGCAAAGTTGTTGCCACATTTGCTGCTCCTGTTCAGCAAGCACTCGAAGGTGCGGGGTTCATCGCAATTTCACTGCTCATTCATGAATGGGATGCCATCGCTCCTTGGTTAATTGAAGAACTATTCGTCGATATTGCTTCTCGTGAGGCGTTTCGGGCATTAGCGGAAACCGATGGTGATGTGCACGCAGCTCTCGCTATTGCGACGCCTGAAGCATCGGACATCATCGAACGGGCGGCAGTGTATGACGCGGATGCTGACCCCTTGGTGGAATCAAGGTCTCTCATTGCGGCTGCAGTGAGGCGCGAACTGCAAAAGCGTGGTCAGATAGCGGATGTGGAAAGCATCCAGCAACAGCGCCAGGTGAGAATTGCACTGGAGGATCTCGCCAAGCCCGACAAGGCAACAGCCGCTGCGATTCTTTTATTGCAGTGGCTGGCTTCAGTGGCAGGTGTAGTGCAGTGACTCCGCCGGCTCATCTCCCGCCGTTTCCCGATGTGGATGCTGCAGAATGGGCCACACTCATTGCCTCGCGATCAGACGCCGGGACAGTGGAAGCAAACACAGTCGCACATGTGTGCAGAAATCTGGAACTAAATACCGACACCATTCGTCAGATCGAGTCGGTGTTACAGCAACTCAATATCTCCATCGCAAAGATTGAACCTGACATTTCCGGTCCCATTGAGCGAAAACCGATTCCTCGCAAAACCTCGACCCCTCGAATTATGTCGGGGGATTCGGGAGACACGGTCCGCATTTATCTTCAAGAGATTGGTCAAGTCGATCTTCTTGATGCGGAAGGCGAACGAACTCTCGGGCGAGCGATCCGTGCAATGCAGGACGCAAAAGCGGAGCAGGAATCTGGATCAGTGTCCGTCACGCGTCGCAGAGAGTTACGCAATGTCATTCGTGAAGGGGAAGAAGCGTTTGAACATCTCATCACGGCCAACTTGCGACTCGTTGTTTCCATCGCACGAAAGTACGACGGTCGGGAACTGCAGCTTCTTGATTTGATTCAAGAGGGAAATATTGGTCTCATGCGTGCTGCTGAAAAGTACGACTGGGAAAAAGGTTTCAAGTTTTCTACATATGCAACGTGGTGGATTCGTCAGGCAATGATGCGTGCAATGGCAGACCAAGGTCGAACCATTCGTGTACCCAGCCATGTGGTCGAAATGTTGAATCGCATCACGAAGGCAGACCGAGATCTCACTGTTGAACTTGAACGAGAGCCGACGGTGTTTGAACTTTCTGAACGCACGTTGATCCCGGCTGAGAAAATTGAAGAGTTGCGTCAGATCTCGTCCGTGTCGATCAGCCTCGATGAACCTGTGGGGTCTGAAGAGGATTCATCCACGTGGGGTGATCGAGTGCAGGGAAACAGAGAAGAAGATTCTCCGATTGAGATGGTGCAGAAGAGACAGCTCATTGCCGCCATTGAGGCAGAACTGGAGCACCTGCCTGAGAGGGATCGCCGCATCCTTGAGAAGCGTTTTGGCATTCATTCAGACCAGCCCTTGACCCTTGATGACGTAGCCAAGCAAGAGGGCGTCACTAGGGAGCGAATTCGTCAAATTGAGCAAAAGACCCTCGCACGCCTCAGACATCCGAATAACAGCGCACGTTTACGCAGTTTCATCGATGGTGACTAGCCATTTCATTGTGGGGGCTCCCAAGGGCGCTGATATCCTTCTATTTCCCTTCCGGGGTAGCTCAGTTGGCAGAGCAACGGACTGTTAATCCGTGTGTCGTGGGTTCGAGCCCCACTCCCGGAGCCATTTGGTCCCTTCTGGACCGCAAAAGGGCCAGTAGCTCAGTTGGTTAGAGCAGGGGACTCATAATCCCTGGGTCGCGGGTTCGATCCCTGCCTGGCCCACCATTTTCTCTAGGCCTCGGCCTTCTCGCGTCTCTTGCGATGTGCAGACAACTAGTTAGTAGCTGCTGTCGCCGATCCAGGTAGGAACGCGGTGCAGTAAGTCGAGACTGACTTCTCGGCACTTGTCGAGAATCGGGCAGACAGATTCGGTGTCGCCTCGATACACCATTGCGAGGGAGATCGGGACGCGTCCAATCACAGTGAGACTGCGTTCTGGAGCATCAGTGACTTTTTGATACGAGTCGATTGCCGAAATCTCTAACGGAAGATCAAGGCCGCCCAGGCCAGCAACCTCTGTCGCCAGAACCAGAAGGTCTGGTGGATGAACGAGAGGTGGGAATGCCCAAGTGAAAACGAGAGGGAAACTGAAATCACCGCTCGGCTCATCGTCGGGGTCATCCATTGCCAGAACTACATCTTCAAAGTTCAAGAGAGTGCGTGGGTCGATCTCAAGGCTGACATGAAGGTCAATCGGACCAGTGCAGGCCTCTTCAGGGTGAAGATCGACTTCCCATAGCTGGCGCAATGAGTAAGTCTCAACAAAGTGACGCTCATCGTGGACATGGAAACCATGATCCACTGCGTGACTCTTTAAATCGCTGACAAAGCCGGCTATGTCAATAACTGCCACGCAATGACACTACCGTTTGAACGTGCGACGCTTTGATGCAGATTCTGATGACCGTGACATCCTGGGCTTTCTCCATGATGTTGCTGATGCTGCGGCAGACATGATTGATGAGACTGTCTCCTGGTCTTTGACTGGGCATCGAGAAGGCCAGTACACCGGCGATGTCGCCGTCGATGAAGTTGTCGTTGATATGTGCGAGGCAGCTGGGTTCTTTGTTCTCAGTGAGGAGTCGGGTGTGGGCGACCTGGAATGGCCATTGCCGGCAGGAAAACTTCTGATTGTGGTTGACCCCGTTGATGGTTCGACGAATGCAAGTAAAGGTCTTCCGTGGTATGCAACCTCGTTGTGTGTGGTTGATTCTGATGGTCCACGTGTTGCACTCGTGGCAGAGCAGTCGGGAAGCGAGACCCGCTACGCCGCTATTCGTGGTGCTGGTTCCAATGTTGATGGCATGCGGTTGCGCGTTCAGCCCATTGAGGACACTCGAACTGCTGTTGTTGGTGTGAATGCATTGCCAGCACCCACGCATGGCTGGTGGCAAGTGCGCACGATGGGTGCAGCATCTCTCGACATCTCTCTGGTGGCAAAGGGTGCACTTGACGGATACATCGATTTCGATGGTGGACTAGGAGTATGGGACTACCTCGCTGCAGTTCTGATTTGTACCGAAGCAGGTGCTCTTGTCGCAGAAGCGGAAGGTCGAGACCTGATGACAGTTGACATTGATGCTCGCCGTCGACCAGTTGTTGCATCGTCTCAAGCGATGATGAATTCACTGATGATTGCTCGCCGTCAGTAGACCAACTGTTTTCTGAAGTAGAACTGAGTCATGGTTCTTCGTCGGCTTTCATTGCTTGTCACTGCACTTGTGTTGATGGCGTCGCTTTCATCGACCTCTGCACAAGCAGCTGATCCGACATGTGCGCAAGGCGGTGAATGTCGCATCGGAAACTTCGGACCCGGTGGTGGTCGCATTGTGTATGACGCTGGTTCGCTGCAGTGGTGGGGTCGCTACCTGGAAGCTGTGTCTGTGCCGTCAGGTGCTGGGCGCCCATGGTCGCTGCAGCCCACCACGTCGTTGTACGCGGATGATGTCACAGGTCGTGCTCATATTGATGCCAAAGCAGTGGGCTACGGGCGCCTCAACACCTCCGCCATCATCGCTCAGAGTGGTCCAGGAAACTATGCGGCTTCGTTTGCTGATTCCTATGTTCGCAATGGATATGACGATTGGTTTTTGCCATCGAAAGATGAACTTGATGCTGTCTACAACACTCATGCACTCAAGGGAGTTCCCAGGATTGTGAAAGCGGCGTACTGGTCGTCGTCAGAGAACTCTGCGAACTATGCCTGGTATCAGATGTTTCAAGATGGCACTCAGTTCACCGATGAGAGTGGAGTTGGTGCAATCGCAGGGATTAAACAACTCACACGAAACCGTTTACATCGTGGTTCAGGTTGGCCGTCGTTGCCGTATCAAGTGATGGCAATGCGTTCGTTCCCTGCGGGCACTGGTGTACCTCCCACGCAGTCGAATCCGATGTTGACAGGTAACACCTGTGCGAACTCTGGTCCATGTGCAGTCGGAGACATTGGTCCCGGTGGCGGTGTTGTTTTCTATGACGCCGGTGTGAGTAAAGCGTGGGGTCGATACATGGAGGCGGCGCCGGTAGAGATGGAAGGTGTGGGACTTCCCTGGAAGAGACTGAATGCCATTGATCGTCGCAAGCCCGTATATCGAGATTCGAAAGGGCAGCTTGCTCGGATCAAGCGCGTGCGGGCAAAAGCAATTGGTATGGGGCAGATCAACACCACCGCGATTGTGAAGGCGTATGGACGTGGTCGTTATGCGGCTCGTTATGCAGACGCGATGGTGCTGAACGGGTATGACGATTGGTTCTTGCCGTCCAAGGATGAACTCAACGTGATGTATTCGATTCTGTCAACTGCGTATCCGCGCATTGGTAGTTATGCACGAAGTTTCTATTGGTCATCAAGTGAGTACGACTACAACAACGCGTGGACTGTCAACTTCAAGGATGGTCAGCAGTTTGATCGTGAGAAGTGGTTGTTGCCAGATGCTGAAAATGGCGTCAAGGCACTGCGGGTGCGCCCTGTTCGCGCCTTTGGCTAAGCAATGGCGATTTCGTTCTTACGAACGAATCGTGAGATGCACATCACTTCATTCAGGGCATCGGTGCGAACCAATGTGTCGTGAATGAGTGCAGAGTCTGGCGGTGCGGTGAGATGCTCAACGGCAATACCGGAGTTTTGCATGGGCGCAAAGAGTTGATTCTCTCGGCGAGTGTTGCGAAGAATGCCATGAGAAACCTCGTAGATGATTCCTTCGTGCTCAAACGTGAGATCGCCTGAACTGCACAGCTCTTGAGCTTGTTTCTGACGTTCGAGGGCTGTTTCAAGGTTGATGATGCGATCACGGATGAATGCAGCGTCCTCGTAACGTTTCGCCTCGGAATGCTTCTGCATCTTGTTTGTGAGAAGAGCGACAACTTCAGCGGGGTTGCCAAGCAATGTGTTGCTCACAACGGCGACTAATCGCGCGTATTCCGCCGGATCAGCAGTGCCAGAACACGGGCATTGCGCGAGGCCTAACCGTGCGGCAGAGCAGACTTCCGCATCTGAAGGCGGGGAGTAATTGCGCCCCATCCGAACAGTGCATCGACTGAGGGGAATTACCGATTCAATTGCATCGACGATGTCACGTGCCATGGCCTTGGTGGTGAACGGACCAATGGTGATGCCTTTGGGTGATGGCACTTTGGTGACTACCAGCCGAGGCCATTCATCATCGGTGGTGAAGCGAACGTAGCTGTACTTATCAGCGCGTGTGCCTGCGTGGTTGTATCGCGGACGAGCGCGACTAATGATGCGGGACTCAATGACTTCGGCCGTCAAGATGTCGGGCGTCTCGATGAAGTGAACACCCTGCATGATCTTGAGCAGCTTGCCGACCTTGTTGCGTGATTCACCAGTGCCGAAGTAGCTGCGCACACGAGACCGGATGTTGCTGGCCTTGCCGACATACAAAATGTCGTTCTGTGCGTCGACAAAGAAGTACACGCCGCAAGACCGCGGTAGGTCTTCAGTGAGCTTTAACTAGCCCGATTGGGGATGGCTACTCATCTGGGGAAGTGCGATGAGGTCGTCGAGGTAGTGAGTACCAAGTGACGATGCGCGCTCGATGAGATAGTGCAACAGATCGCCTGTGGCTAAGACATCGTCAAGGGCACGGTGAATCGGCTGATGATTCAAATTCAGATACGAAGCAAGAGTGGAGAGCTTGCAGTTGGGCACTTCGCTACGAATGAGGCGACGCGCAAGTTGCAACGTATCGACAACTTTGTGCGAGAGGGGAGGCATGTCGAATCTGTCGAGTGCTGCGTTGATGAAGCCAATGTCGAAGCGAGCATTGTGTGCAACAAGGACGGAGTCGCCAATGAATTCAAGAAGTGGCGCAATGTGTTCGCGAATGGTGGGCTGATTGCGAACCATGCTGTCGGAGATGCCCGTGAGAATGACGATGAATGAAGGGGCGCCGTTAGGGCTACCGCCAGCAGTCTCGATGTCGAGAACGCAGAAGATGACGTCGGAGAGAGGGGTGCCAGTCGCCCGTTCCTCTTCATCCGCCAACGCCATGTAACCACTGTATGACGGGGTTCTGTCAGAAGGTGGGGAGTCGGGCGGTGAGTCTTCCGATATCCTGATGGCTCCTGCATCTGCGGGCGTTTAGCTCAGTTGGCTAGAGCATCTCCCTTACAAGGAGAGGGTCGGGGGTTCGAGTCCCTCAACGCCCACCAATAATGAAGAATCTGCTTTGGGCAGGTTCCTCTAGTCGTGTTGGGACTAGTTCGCCAGCCACTCTTCTGACGTTCCACTGAAGTATGAGCGTCGTAAGGCTTTTTTCATTTGGATGACGCCATCGGAATCAAAGCTTCCGATGCGAGCGGCTAATTCACATGCGTGGTTGACCACTAGGGAATCGTCAACGCACTGGTGCGCAACTCCCAGGGTGACAATGTCGGCTCCGACCACAGGATCACCCAAAAGTGTGAGTCGCGCAGATGTCGCTTCACTGTGGCGCAACTTCAACCAAGCCAGATTCATGGGAGCCGCCATGCCTCGTTGAATCTCTCCCACTTGCAACTTGGACGAGTTCCCAACAATCGAAATATCGCAGGCGAGAGCCAACGCAGACCCTGCATTGATCGCAGCACCTTCGATAGCGCCGATAAGAATTTTGGGTGAATCGAAAACAAGGCGATGCAGTTGTTGCCAACGCTCAGCAAAATTCAACTTCCACTCGGGTGCTGGCTCTGCTCCGAACTCCTTGAGGTCCAAGCCTGAGCAAAATGTACCTTCTGCTCCTCGCAGAACAATCACGCTGACTTTTGAATCGGCGTTGATTGTCTCAAAAGCGGTGATCAGTTCCTCAACCATGGGGCCAGTTACTGCATTTCGCCGATGGGGCCGATTCAAAATGATCTCGACGAACGGATCTGAGCTATTCGTGTTGACGATTATGTGTTCCATAGTTAGTCCTTCGACTTCACCGGAGCCTGCGGATCCGGTTCACGCGGTAATCCCAATGCACGTTCTCCGAGTGTGTTGCGTTGAATCTCATCGGTTCCACCCCCGAGAGACATGCGGGGTGAATTAAGAAAGTGATAGTTCCAGAAGAGATCTTCATCAGATCCTTCGTGGGCTATCAATTGAGGACGCATTGTTGCGACTATGGAAGCACAATGCCGTGCCTGTCGTGTGCGCCACAGTTTGCCGATACTTGGATGAGTTTTGCGGCGGGTCAACCACGACATAATCATTTCGCCTGAATACGCGCGTGCAAGTTCCTGACGGATATGAATGTCTTCACGACAATCAGATTGTTCAGCTAACGAACGTAAGAAATGAAATGGGAGTGCTGCAGAACCTGAGGCCTTTCGAACGCCATCGTCACTGCCAGCGCCGAGAGACGTTCTTTCATGTGCAAGTAATTGAGTCGCGGCACGCCATCCATCGTTGATTTCACCAACAACCCAATCGCGCGGGACTCTCGCGTCACTGAAGAACACTTCGTTGAACTCAGCGTCTCCGGTCATCTGGCGTAAGGGGCGCACTTCGACACCGGGTTGGTGCATCGGCATGACCATCATTGTGATGCCTGACTTACCGGCCTCTTCTCCGGTTCGAACCAAAAGAATTCCGAGGTCTGAATGTTGGGCACCGGACGTCCAAACTTTCTGCCCATTCACAACCCACTCGTCACCATCCAAAACAGCACGCGTGGAGAGAGATGGAAGATCACTGCCTGCGCCTGGCTCGGAGTACAACTGACACCAGATCTCTTCGCCACTTAATGCTGCTGGGATGAATCGCTTCTTTAGTTCTTCCGATCCGTATTGAAGAAGAGTAGGGACGGCCATGTGAAGGCCAATTCCAAATGTGCTCTCTTCAGGTGGAACACGCCCCTGGGCCAGTTTCTGTAATTGACGAGCGCCGTCAGCGGGAGTCAGTCTTCCGCCGTACTCAGTGGGTATGCCGAATCCTGCGAGTCCCGTATCTGATAGGGATTTTCGCCAAGCTCGCGCTCGAGCAATCTCATCTTCACCAGCGGCATCAAGAATTACTGGCAAACCTCGAAAGAAGTGTTCGACCTCTTCGGCGAAAGTCTCTGTCATATGGAAGACATTAGGACTTTTGCACAAGGGGCTTACCCACGCGGGTCAGTAAGGGCTTGTCGGTTGTCCAGTCGGCAACCCATAGTTCCACCAAGTTCTTTCCAGGACTCATATAGCGTGACATCAGACTGCTGGAAAAGGGAAGTGGACCGACCTCGGGGGTCATTCCCGCAAGTTCAGGCAGTACGCCGACAAAGCGGCCGTTGACTGCGATCAGTCCTTCGCATCGTGCGCACAGATTGCTTTGTGTTTGCAGTGTTCCTGATGCGCGCGTAGGAACTGGTGCAAGGCGTCCCGTGCCGATGTTCTGGTACCCCTCCCTGCCATTCAATGACCAGGTAACACTGACATTTGACGGTGCACTTGATGGTGCCTTCCTGCCGAGAAGACGTCCGCTTAACTCAACGCGGTAAATGTCATCAACATCTCCATTGGCATCGATCCATTTGTCGTAGTAGCGAACGCGTTCAAGGACGGCAGTGAAATCGGTTGAGATCTGTGACGTGCTGTACGGCCATTGGATGCGGCGCGACGTTCGTTGCGGGCATATACGCCGCAAGTTGACTCCGTCTGTTGTCCAGCCAGACTTCACTCCGTTTGTTGCAATGATGGTGGCCAAGATGTCAATTGATGAGGCGGGACAATCACTGATGGCACTTTTGTTCTGTTGTGGGTATTTGATGAAGAGAGGCACGCGATAGATGTCCTCGAGTGTTCCCGGATTATTGGTATTGATTTTGTCGCGATACGACTCGCCTGGCACAAAAGTGATGCCGTGGTCTGCAGTGACCACAACCATGGTGTTTTCCCACAATGCGCAGGTCGGGCGCGAGTCCCCAAGGACGATGTGGCAAGAGCAGATGTGTGAAGTGCAACGCGGGGGTTGTGGATGACGCTGATGCCTCAATGAATTCTTCGAACCTCTGTACCTGTCTGTCCACCAGTCGTAAATACAAAGGCCCGGCATTCGTACACACTCCCTTCGGGCATAGTTTTGTCACCGACTGATAGACGTTGAGATCCTTTTTGCCCTGCATATACGTGAACAGATTGTTGGGGTGATCCCGCAGAATCGGATACTTCTTAAGCGAGGGCCATTGACCATCAAGAATTGATGGCACCGCCTCTGTGGTTCGTTGGGAGGTTCCCAACATGTTGCGGTACCACGTTGATGTATCTGCAAGCGTTGCAAACCCCGGGAATCTCTTGCGATTGATTGTTCCATCGGTACGAAGCAGAGGAGAAAGCATCGCTTCATCAAGAACAATCATCGCAATCGTGATGTCGGACTGCGCGGGAGGAAGGGAAGAACTTTGTGCTGCAGGACTCAGCCCTGGCGTGATCAGTGTTGCAACGAATACCAGAGCGAGCGCACCACAAAATCGGCTCACGTGTCGACGGTGTCGAATCTGGTCTGAAATACCCACGGCGTCCTATCGGTTATGCCTTGGGGGGTCGCCTGTGACCTTATGTCATTTTCGAGCAGGTCCGACACGTTGAAGAGTGGGCGTCTTCTTGGTCCAATTGGCAATCCATAGCTCAACGGTCGCCGGACCCGGCTCCATGAGACGAGTCATGAGTGAACTGGAGAAGTAGATGCCTTCTTTATTGGGTTGTGCGCCAGCTAATTCTGAGACAACGCCGACGAACTTGTCATTGATTGCAATGAGTCCCTCGCATCGCCTACACATTCTTTTCGAAGGAAACAGAAGCCCTGATGCGCGTGCGGGGACAGGGGAGAGGCGGCCCCATCCGATGCTTTGGTAGTTCTGTGCCAGATTCAAGCGCCAAGGAATTGATCTTGTTGCGGCGGGCGAGGCAGGCACAGAGGTACCGAGCAAAGAGCCACTCAGACCACTTCGATAAATTCCGTCGACATCGCTATCTGCATCAATCCACTTGTCGTAGTACTTCACCCTCTTCAATAGTGAAGAGAAAGTTGTTGAGACTGTGAATTTTCCATCTGGCCAACGAACAGTTCTATTTGCACGCTGAGGACATGATGAAGAGAGGTCTTTGCCGTCCATTTTTGGGGCAGTCTTTTGAGAAGACACTGCCAAGACTGTGGGCAGTAGGTCAACAGATGACGCTGGACAGTCCGACTGACTTGCCCGGCTCAAAGGTGATGCCATGGTCTGCGGTGACCACAATCATCGTGTTGTCCCAGTTCGGTGACGCCTTCATGGTGCTGACCAGACCACCAATCATTGCATCGGTTGCAACGTACTGACGCAGCATTGATTGATAGTTATCTCGACGGCGGTCAACTAAGAACTCACTTCGAGGATCGGGGAATTCCAAGACATCTGTCATGTATCGCATATCGGGGACAAGGCTCCACGGGCGATGAGGAAGCAGAACGTGAGCAAAGGTAACGGTGGGACTCGTTGCGCTCGATGCTTGAGAAATGGCTCGTTGCAACTCACGCACTTGGCTCAAAAGCTTTTTGTCATCACGTGCTGGTGCATTGGCGCAAACATTCTTTGGGCACAAGTTTGTAATGGCTTGGTAGACGTTCAACTTCTTCTCTTCGCGCAGCAACGTAAAGAGATTTTTTGGATGATCCTTGAAGTACGGGTAGTTCTTGAAGGTGGGCCACTTGCCAGTGAGAACAGCGGGTACTGCTTCTGTTGTCCGTTGTGCTGTTGTCATCGCATTGCGATACCAGGTGGAGTGATCGGCAAGAGATGCGAAACCGGGATACCGCTCTCTGTTGATGGTGCCATCTGTTTTCAGTAAAGGAAAGAGTGGTGCTTCATCAAGAACGATGAAGAGCACGTTGACATCAGATGCAGGTACATCAGCTTCTGCGTGTGCAGGCAGTGAGGGGCCAACGAAAGCGAAGATGAGAATAGCCACGCAGGTCGACAAGATGCGACGAGCAGAAGCACTGTGAGTTGCTGAGATCTGATTCATAAAGCCTGGGGGGAGGGCTGAAGGGACAATTGTACGAAATCAGTTGTTCATGTCTCGTCGTAGTGTGGTCTGAATAAGAGATAGGCCTCATTGAAGATCGTGTCCGGTGGGACTGCGACAGAGAAGAATTTTCTCTGTATTCACCATTTGTGAACCATTGTTTTCAGGTATTTGTGTACTATTCGGACACCATATCTATTTAAGGGGGGCCCATGGGGTCAAAATGGAAGAAGCTGCGCGGCGTGATTGCTGTGTCGGTGTTACTCGGTACAACTGGCATCGCCAGTTCGGCATCCGCTGCGGTTCCCAAAGTGGGGCCTGCACGAAAAATCACAGCAACTATTAAGAGTGGTCAAGGCCTCACGCTTCTTGTTGTTTCTGGCACGGGACGCACACTTGCCTCTCAGAAGTTGACAAAGTCAACCCAGAAGGTGTCGGTTAGTACTCCAGAAGTGTCGAAGACAACAGGAATCACGATTCAGTTTGTGAACTCCACTGGTGAGTATTTCGGGCCAGCTGTCCTGAACTGGAAGGGAAGTAAGTCTTCGTCCGCCAAGACCGTGTATTCGCGTTTGAAGAATTCGTCCGCAAAGACAATCGGCTTAGGCACTTTGAGCATTAAGAAGGTGGGCGCGGCGAAGAAGCAGGGCTACGCCATTGCCTCGAAGAAAGTGACTGTGACGAGTACGTCGGGCGCAGACGCTACCGATGCTCTCAAGGGTCGTCCACTGGGAGTCGGAAGTTATGGCAAGACTGGGAAGACGAGTGCAAGTTCAGTTCGCTCATCGGCTCTTGTCTCGAACACTCCTCCTGGGCCGCCAGCACCACCCATCCCGGAAGGTCCTGTCGCTGCGGATGCTGAGACACTCGGTGGGGACAAGGACAAGGACGGCGTTATCAATGCTTTTGACGTAGATGATGATGGTGACGCAAAGCTCGACGCAGCCGACTCGGATACGCCCACGCCTCAAGTTTCTGCAGATGATGGAACAAAGGACTGCGGTGCAATTCGATGGAACATCTTCACGAACTACAAAGCCACAGCTGGAAACTATGCAGACACCATTAATGCGTATGCATCAGGTTCACGTGAGGCAACGCGAGAGAAGATTGCATCCACAATCACAAACTCGATGACAATGGTGTTCCAACCAATCACTCAAGTCTGTGGATCTGCTGTTGTTGATACAGCCATCAAGGGAAACAATGTCTCGTATGCGCCTGCTGATTATGAACTTCTGAAGGGCAAATGTTCGACAGGTGACTATCAGTGGTCAATTGGAGCAGGGACAATGTGTGGATTCGGTGGATCCAGCGGCAGTTACTCCTTTAGTCGCCCAGTGACCTTCACAGGCAATGATCTTCCCTCCGGACAGGACACTTTCACAATGAAGGTGAAGACTGCAGATGGAAAGTCATACGAATTCACCTCAAGTCCTGGTTTCGTCTTTGTGACACATCCAATGATCTTGTCGCATGACGTGGGAGCCGGTGCTCAGTCAGTTGATTACAACACGCAGAACATTGCTCCGATTGCAGTGTCGAGTAGTTCGCAGTTGACCTTGAAGATTTTGCGCCCACAGCGTTTGGCATTCGACGGTGAAGCTGCTGATTTCTATGACCTCGGTGGATATAGGTACACAGCAGACATTCCGAACAATGTGAACAACGGACCTGGTGGTCCAGGCAAGTGTGATGCGTCGACCACGACTGACACAGCATTGACGTCGGATCAGCCGATTAACAAGACTGCACCTCCAACGATGACTTTGACATGGAATATCGGAAAGTGTTTCGCCGACCGAAAAGTCACATGGGGAGCAGGAAAGTTGACTGTCGATATCCAAGTTGAACCAACTGGTCCTGGTGGAAACTCGGCTCAGAAACTCTTCCTGCAACTGAGTTAGAAGAAGAAACAGAAAAGGGCCCACCCCAAACGGGGTGGGCCCTTTTTCTTTGCTTAATTACAACTGAAGGCTCTTGACTTCAAGGAACTCTTCGAAGCCGTAGACGCCCAATTCACGGCCAACACCGGATTGCTTGTATCCACCGAATGGAGCATTCGGGTTGAAGGCTCCACCGTTCACTGTGACTTGGCCAGTGCGGATACGACGCGCAATTGCGATGCCTGTTTCCTTATCTGCTGCGAACACTGCACCAGCGAGGCCGTATGGAGAGTCGTTGGCGATGTCCACTGCGTTGTCGATGCCGTCGTACGGAATGATCGAGAGAACTGGTCCGAAGATTTCTTCTTGAGCGATGGTCATGGTGTTTGACACTTCAGAGAAGACAGTGGGCTTCACGTAGTACCCCGTGTCGAGTCCTTCAGGTGCTCCAGGGCCACCAGCAATCAACTTGGCACCTTCTTCGATGCCCTTATTGATATAGCCAAGAACTCGGTCGCGCTGTGCTGCTGATGCAAGAGGACC
Source organism: Ilumatobacteraceae bacterium (assembly GCA_021298435.1). Lineage (GTDB taxonomy): Bacteria > Actinomycetota > Acidimicrobiia > Acidimicrobiales > Ilumatobacteraceae > UBA2093. Next base: position 6,159 of record JAJTFJ010000021.1, on the reverse strand, counting down.
TACGTTGGTGCCTTCTGCGAAGGGGTCGCCCACCTTGATGCCATTGGCAACTGCTGCTGCGAGGCCTTCTGCTTCTGCAAGGCGTGAACGCGGAACGAGCATGCGGCTGAGAAGTGAGCATGTCTGGCCACTGTTCAAGAAAGCCTGACCTGTTCCACCCATGACTGCCTTTGCGAAGGTTTCCGCATCAAGGTCTTCGCAGATGATGTTGGCACTCTTGCCGCCAAGTTCAAGTGCAACCTTCTTGATGGTGTCGGCACTTGTTTGCATGACCATCTTGCCAGCACGTGTGGAGCCAGTGAAAGACACCATGTCAATGTCGGGGCTAGCAGAGATTGCTTCGCCGACAACTGGGCCTGTGCCAGTAACAAGGTTGAAGACACCAGCTGGCAAACCTGCTTCGTGAATGATTTCAGCAAGCATGAATGCGTCGATTGGCGCGACTTCGCTTGGCTTCAAGACGACGGTGCATCCTGCGGCCATTGCAAATGCAACCTTTGCTGCAATCTGATGCAATGGGTAGTTCCATGGGGTGATGCATCCGACAACACCGATTGGTTCGCGAACGACAAGTGATGTTCCGATTTCCTTCTCAAAATCAAAGGACTCGGCAAGGATTGCGGCCTGTGCGAAGGAGTTCATGGGGATACCCACCTGAATCATGTTTGACAGTGGCTTCGACATACCGGTCTCACGCGAGATTGCTGATGCAATCTCATCCATGCGTGCACCAAGTGCGCCAGCAATGGCGTTCATGTACTTCGCGCGGTCAGCTTTTGGAAGTGTGCTCCAGGAAGGGAACGCAGCCTTCGCAGCAGCAGCAGCTTTGTTGACATCGCCCGCGGTTCCTTCGGGGATTGTTGCCATGACCTGCTCGGAGATGGAGTCGAAAACTGAAATGGTCTTGGTGCCTTCAGAGGCGACCCACTGGCCATTGATATAGATCTTGTCGTAGGTAGTCATGAGAACTCTCCGTGATCAGGCACCCCGAGGTGGGTGCTCCCTAGACGCTAGGCGAATGAATGTCCCAATCTCCCGTTCTGGGGTCCATACGTATGAAGTATTCGGTGAAACTGATGGGGACAAGCCTCTGTGGTGAGGCCAAGGGGGTGCTCATGAAGAATTTTCGGTTGATCGGTGTGCTGTTGCTGACGGCAAGTTTTGTGTTCGTCTCATGCGGAGCGGACCCGACGAACTTTGGAACCTTGCCGGCGGACACAGTCTCAAACAAGGTCACTGGCAATGTGCACGAATGGGGCATTGATCTCAGTGCGCAGAAGGCCACCGAGGGTGAGGTGATTTTTGCAATCGCAAACTTTGGAACCATCGCTCATGAATTCATTGTGGTGAAAACTGATTATGAGGTCGGTCAGATTCCTCTGGGCGCCAACAATCGTTTTGATGAAGAAGGCGAAGGTGTGGAAGCGATCGATGAGATTAAGGAATTTCCTATCAATACATCTGAGGTATTGACTGTGAACTTGGAAGCGGGTAACTATCAGTTGCTGTGTAACATCGCTGGTCACTACGCAAATGGAATGTACGCAGCATTCATTGTTGAATAGCGAGAGATGGTGATGCTGGTCTAGGTCAGTACGAACCCTTCGTAACCATTCCGCACAACTTCGTTACATTTGTCAACATACGTGGGAAAGCCAATGAGCGGCATGAAGACGCGTGGTTTCCCCGGAACGTTGGCTCCCAAGTACCAGCTGTTGCAGGATGGATACAACGTCTTGTCTGCAACGGCGTTCACAAACGCCACCCATTCAGATTGTGATTGTTCGGTCGTTTCAATCACTGAGAGATCATTGCGAGTCATGTGGGAAATGCAGTCCGCAATCCACTCCACATGTTGCTCAATGGACATGATCATGTTGGTCAGCACGGAGGGACTTCCTGGTCCAGACACCATAAACATGTTGGGGAAACCTGAAGTGCTGAGTCCCAAGTACGTAACGGGCCCGCCGTGCCATGCATCGGCAAGCGATTGGTTATTGCGTCCACGAATGTCGATCTTGAGAAGTGATCCGGTCATGGCGTCAAAACCTGTGGCATACACCAAGACATCGAAGGTGTGTTCAACTCCATCAACCACAAGACCGTGCTCAGTGATTCTCTCTATGGGGTGGTTGTCAACTGCTACGAGTGTCACGTTGTCGCGATTAAACGTCTCGTAGTAGCCGGTGTCCAAGCACAGTCGTTTACAGCCAATGACTTGGGTGGGCATCAGCAAATCTGCCGTAGCGGGATCCTTCACGATGGAGCGAATCTTCTGTCGCACAAATTCCGCCACTAAGTCGTTCGCGTCTGTGTGAAGAAGGAAATCGTTATACGACGACAAGAATCCAAACCCGCCTTCGTCCCAGCGACGCTCAAACTCAGCCCAGCGTTCCTCTTCGGTTGATTCCAAAGCAGATGTCTCTCCGCGGCGAATGTTTGAACCAAATGCTCCCGTTTGTCGACGGTTTGCATCTCTGAACTCTGGATACGCAGATTTCACCTTGGCGACGTAGTCCTGATCAATTGATTCGTTGCGCGCAGGAATGGAGAACGAAGCAGTGCGTTGGAAAACGGTGAGGTGCGCCGAACCCTGGGCGATGATGGGGATACTTTGAATAGCAGAAGACCCTGTGCCAATGAGGCCAACGCTCTTTCCGGAGAAGTCGACACCATTGTGGGGCCATTCGCCCGTGTGGTACACCTCGCCGGTGAAAGATTCAGCACCGGGGAAATGTGGGCGGTTGGCAGATGACAAGCATCCTGTGGCGAAGACAACAAAGCGGGCTGTAACGAGATCGCCCTTATCTGTGGTGACGGTCCATGTGTTGTTGTCTTCGGAAAAATGAGCAGACTCAACACGAGTGGAGAATTGAATGTCTGTACGAAGGTCAAAACGGTCGGCCACATGTTGCGCGTACTTCAATATTTCAGGTTGGGGCGCATATCGCTCTGTCCATTCCCACTCTTGTTGAAGCGTGTTATCAAAGCTGTACGAGTACTCAACACTCTCAATGTCGCAACGCGCGCCTGGGTATCTGTTCCAGTACCACGTGCCGCCAACATCAGTGCCTGCTTCAAACACTTGAACAGACATGTTCATCTCGCGTGCTTTGACAACTGTGTACATGCCGGCAAAGCCAGCGCCCACGACTGCAATGTCAACTGAACGTTCCACGTCGCCCCCTCTGTGGTTCAGCATCAAACCTTACTTCAACGAAATGAGCACAAGTCCTGTCGTCGGTAACTCTGTCTGCGAGATTGAGATCGTGCTACCGACTTTTTGAACGAGTCGACGATCGCCGTTCGCCAATTCAACAATTCCTTTGGCACGGACAACATTCGGTGGAAAGTTCTGAAGGAATGCGAAAAGTTGCTTCTCGTCTTGTGCACTCACGTGGCTCAAGGTGGTGGTGCTGAACTCCGTATGGGTTGCAGTGACGGCACTGTCTGCATGAGGAGCCACATTCATCATCAGTGATGACAGCGTTGCGCTTGTCGTGAGAACCAGTGGCGTTGATGGCGCAAGCGAGGAGACGATGGATCTCACTTCTGAGATGACAGAGTCTGTGGCTTCATCGCTCTTGGTAATTGCGAGGAGATGAGCTGCTTGCACTTGCAGAGAAAATGTTCGGCCGACGAGTGGGTCTTTCGAGGTCTCGAGTGCATGGGTACCATCAACAAGCACCACGTTGCCGAGGTGATGAAAGCCTTCAATGTGCGCAAAGGCTGCAACAGCTGCAGGATTAGCCACGCCGCTGGCTTCAATGACGACAACCTCTGGCAATTCGGTTCGATCCAAGATGCTGAAGAGAACATCAGCAAGTGATTCGCCAACGGCACAACAGATACATCCGTTCGTCAACTCAATGGTGTCGTTGTGTCTCTCGCGAATAAGCGATGCATCAATGTTGACAGAGCCAAAATCATTAACAACAACTGCAATGCGTTGGGTGGCACTACTGAGGACATTGTTAATCAGGGTTGTCTTCCCCGCGCCGAGATAGCCACCGATGACGAGTACGGGGATGCGGGGCGTTGGGGTCATCGCTGTGCAGTGCTCTTGCTGGGAATGCCACCAAGAATTGTTCCCCACACCGGAACATCTCGAATGGCCATTGCATCGACTTCGTACGGGTCTTGTTCCAACACTGTCATGTCGGCGTACTTGCCCACCTCGAGTGACCCGACAAGGTGATCCATGTGCAACTGATAGGCCGCATCAATTGTCACGGCGTGGAATGCACGATCAACTTCAATTCGTTCATTTGGGCCGAGTACTGAACCATGTGGAGTCACACGATTCACTGCTGCCCACATGGTGTGTAAGTGGCCAGCGGGTGTAACGGGGGAGTCCGTGTGGAAGGAATACTGCAAGCCAATACGGTCGGCAGTCGCACATGGGTTCATGGCAGATGCACGGTCAGGTCCAACGGTGAAGTCACGATGCTGTTCTCCCCAGAACCACACATGATTCACAAAGAAGTTCGCAGACATTCCAAGATTCTTCGCTTTGCGCATCTGTGCATGCGTGATGAGCTGAGCGTGGGTGATGGTGTGGCGATGATCAAGCCATGCGTGTTCACGAAGAAGTTGCTCAATTGCATCGATGAAAACTCCAGAAGTGCTACTTCCATTGCAATGGCAGTGAATACCAATTCCTGCTTGATGGAAGGGTCGAAGTAAGTCAACTACTTGTTCTGGTGGGAACAAGAAGAGCCCATGGTCTTCTCCCGTGATGTAGCCCGGCCAATTGACGACAGCTGTGAAACCTTGAATGGAACCATCCAGCACCATCTTGACAACGGGCATATGCATCTTGTCATGCGAATGTGTGCGAGCGGTGAGAACACGACTAACCATCTCATCTATTCCGTCTGGTCCGCCGAGAATGCGCGGTACAGAAGCCATTCGGACGGGGAATGACTCCTTCTCGGTGGTTTCGAGAACGGTCTTTAGAACTTCTTCGTTGTTATGAAATACATTGCCCAAGTCTGTTGCAGTGGTGATGCCTGCGTTACGCATTGTCTGACCGAAACCATCCAATGTCTCAGGAGCAAAGACAACTCGACCTAGAAGTCTGAATTCGTCGCGAGCAAGTGCCATTGCAGCAGGCTCACGCAACTCGCCATTTGGCTGGCCGTCCCCGTGGTACCCAACGCCAGGGGCAGGGTGATTCGGACCGATGTCGTATTTGTTCAGTACAAAAGAGTTCACTGTCGCGAGGTGGCCACTTGCGTGGTACACAAAAATAGGGTGCTGAGTTGTTGCTTCATCTAAGTGGTGGCAAGAGAGTCGTTCTGTATCGAGATAAATGGGATCGAATCCGGCAACCACGATGGGCGAGCCCGATTCTTTTTCAGCAGCAATTGTTCGAAGGCGTTCAACAAGTTCGTCTGTGCTTTTGACTGCATCCACCCAGCGTCCATCAGGCATGTGTCTTCCAAACCAACCGACAAACGGAAATGTGGAGTACATGCCAGTCATCACATGTGAGTGCGCTTCTACGAAACCAGCAGTGAGAACTTTGTCTTCAAACTGTCGGTCAATCGTGGTGATGCCCCATTGCTGACAATCCTCGAGAGTGCCGACAGACAACACCTTCCCGTGGCGAACAGCGATAGCAGTAGCGGTGGGGTGCGAAGGATTGGCGGTGCGAATGAGTCGCGCCGTGTAAATCACGTCCCCAGCGTGTGGGGGTTGGGTGCTGGTCATTGGTTCAGTCTTACCGACTGAACCAACGGACTAGTAACTACGTGCTGGTTTTTTGCGACCGGCTGATGCGCCACGAGGGCCAGCTGGGCGGCCTCCGCGAGAATCAGGACGTGGTCCACGTGGACGATCATCGCCTGCACCGCGTGGCGCGCGGTCGTCACGGCCACGGAAGTCTCCGCCGCCTGTACGAGGTCCACGTGCTGGACGGTCGTCACGATCACGGAATGATGGGCGAGAGTCACGGTCACCGCGTGGTGCGCGGTCGTCACGGCCACGGAAGTCTCCGCCACCGGTACGTGCTGGACGGTCGTCGCGGTCACGGAATGATGGGCGAGAGTCACGATCGCCGCGTGGTGCGCGGTCGTCACGGCCACGGAAGTCTCCGCCACCGGTACGTGCTGGACGGTCGTCGCGGTCACGGAATGACGGACGTGAGTCACGGTC
>JAJTFJ010000007.1 GCA_021298435.1 Ilumatobacteraceae bacterium | reverse complement strand
TCAGAAGGTTGTAGGTTCAAGTCCTGCCGAGCGCGCCAGTAACGAAAATTCCCCTGTGTTTACAGGGGGATTTTGTTGTTTTCAGAGGTCAGTCAGTGTCCTGTCGAGCGCGCCACTTCATCTAACGCACGCATTGTGCGCTTCGGCGGAACGTTGTTACTCACAACACCGCCTGGGAAAAATGCTTGGCAATCCACATGCTGTTCGGCTTCCGCAAATGCGTCCGCCAAAGTCTCTGGTGTCCACGCGCCGCCAGTTGTTGACCAATCTTGTTCCACTTGGAATGGTCGATAGATCGCAACGTCTGGACCCTCGATCGCAAACACTCTGCCTGTGAAGCGACACAACTCACTAGCGAGATACGCGACTAGTGGCGCATTGTGTTCGGGCGCATGTCGATCAAACCCTTCCGACTCAGGCATCATCGCAAGAACGCCCGGAGACTCCTGCACCATGCGAGTGCGTGCAGCCGGAGCTAACGCATTCACACGTACACCAAGTGGCGCAAGTTCTTGTGCGTGGCTAACAGTGAGTGCTGCAATTGCAGATTTCACTGCTGCGTACACGCCACCACCAATCGTTGGATGAAGACCAACAGCGGATGTGGTGTTGATGATTGCGCGATGTTGTTCTGGCCCGACATCGTTCCAATGTGCTGCTGCAAAGTGACTTGTTGCCAATGTGCCTTTGAGATGAATGTCGAGATGGCTCGTGACGTCTTCTTCTGAAAGCTTGACCAACGATGATGGTCGATTGTTTCCCGCATTGTTCACCAAGATGTCGATGCGCCCAAAACTCTTGAGGGCATTTTCAACAATGGACTGTGCTCCGTTCCATGTAGCAACGCTGTCGTAGTTCGCAACTGCAGACCCGCCGCGCGAGATGATTTCTTGTGTCACGGCGTCGGCAGACTTCTCACCGATGTGTTCGCCCAATACATTTGCACCGTAATCATTGACGACAACATGCGCACCGTAAGAGGCAAGTAGATATGCGTACTCGCGACCAAGGCCACTCCCGGCACCGGTAACCACTGCCACTTTGTCCTCTAGCAACTTCATTGACTAAGAATAGACAAGTTGAGTTGCCCTGTATGACTAGTTCTCGAGGGTCTCGATGCCTCGACAGAAGAGCTCAACAAGATTGTTGAGTCCTGCATCAATTGCTTGCGGCTCCGGGTGCCCATGATCTTTTTCAAGAACACAGAACCCATGCAGCGCACTGCGAAGCGATCGTGCGCAGTGGGCACGCACATCATCAGTGAGTCGATAACCAGCGAGAGCATTTGACAATGTGATAACTACGCGTGATAACGACGCTTCGATATCTGGATCTCCCACCGAAGGAACACGATCAGTAGCGCTGTACAGGCCTGGGTGTTCACGCACAAACTTCTGCCACGCACGTGCGGCAGACAGCACTGCATCATCACGAAGTGAGCCACCGATAGCAGTTTCCAAATAGCGCACAAGTTCATCTCGTGCACGAAGGGATAACAACATGCGGAGTTCTTCAATGCCCGAAACATGTCGGTAGAGCGCTGGCTGTTTCACGCCGGCGTCATTCGCAATGCGTTGCAGTGTCACAGCATCAATGCCTTCGGCATCGGCAACTACCGCGGCCATCTCCACAACAATTCCACGGGAAAGACGTTGACGAATATCAGACATTAGAACTGATGAAAGAAGTTGGAGATCCATCCAGCAATTCGTTGTTGCTGTAATGGCTCGGCCAGTGTTGCGCGTGCTGCATTGGCTTTCTCTTCACCAAACAATGCAAGACGCGTTGCGAGCAAGCTGTCAGCCAGCGCTGGTGAGAATTCTGGGTGTACTTGCAGTGTCCACGCACGATCGCCAATCAACATGCCACCGATAGGGCAGTAGTCAGACTTCGCGAGAAGGCGCGCACCTTCGGGGAGCGATTGCACCTGATCTTGATGGCTGGCGGCCAACACGATGTCATCTGATGAATCCATCCATGACTGTGGGGCAACGACTTCGTAATGCTTTGCACCAATGCCCCAGCCATAATCGGCCTTTGCAACTGTGGCGCCTAACGCTTGCCCCATCAGTTGATGACCGAAACAAATGCCGACATACGGAGATTCTTGTGCCACCATGTCACGCAGAAGTTGCTCGACATCGCGTAACCATGCGTGGTCGTCATACACACTGAGGCGACTTGGCGAGCACATCCATCCGTCTTGTTCATTCAATGAATCAGGCATCTGGCCTTCGTCGCACCGATACGTGGTGAGTTCAATTCCTTGTGGACCAAGAATGTCGGCATACAGCTCGGGGTAATCACCACCAACGTGGAGACTGCCGGCATCAATATGGCCGACCAGAAGAAGACCAATCTTTTTCATCGGAACGAGAAGACCTTCGTAGGTCCACCCTCAAGCGCAGGCAAGTAGCCGCGCTGACGCAGGATGGGCATCACGCCTTCGCCAAACCAATAGGCCTCTTCAAGATGCGGGTAGCCCGACATGATGAAGGCATCAATTCCGAGATTGTGATATTCCACAATGCGATCAGCGACTTCTTCGTAACTGCCCACGAGCGCGGTACCCACACCACCGCGCACGAGGCCGATACCGGCCCACACGTTCGGGTGAATTTCCAGCTTGTTGACATCGCCACCATGCAAGTCGAACTGGCGACGTTGACCGACTGATTGAGTGCTGAGGAAATCTGCACGAGCCTTTTCGATTGCATCGGGTGCCATGGAGTTCAAGATGCCATCAGCAACTGCCCATGCCTCTTCACTAGTGGGGCGAGCAATGGTGTGGAAGCGAATGCCGAAACGCATGGTGCGACCATGTTCTGCAGCGCGGGCAGCAACACGCTCGTGACGCTCTTTGATTGCCTCCGGTGTTTCGCCCCATGAGAGATAGAGGTCGACGTTTTCGGCTGCAACCTTTTCTGCGGATTCACTTGCACCACCAAAATAAATTGCCGGTACAGGGTTCGGAACTTCGCGCGTGGTTGCTTCTTTCACATCAAAGAACTTCCCTTTGAAGGTGAACGGTTCGCCCGACCATGCACCGCGCATCACCTGGATGAATTCGCCTGTGCGTTCGTAGCGAGTTTCTTTGTCCTCAGTAATGCCGAATCGTTCCAGCTCTGCTTGCTCGGCACCCGTAACGATGTTGACCAAACAACGACCATTAGACATGCGCTGCATGGTGCTGGCCATTTGTGCAGCCAGTGTTGGCGTAATCAGTGCTGGACGGAATGCAACAAGAAACTTGATGCGCTTAGTGAGCGGAATGATGGATGACGTTGCAAGCCATGCATCTTCACACCCTGTGCCACATGGTGTGAGAAGGGCTTCAAAACCCAAGTCTTCACAGGCCCGTGCTACCTGAGCAAGGTATTCGTGACTGGGCGCACGGTTAATCGAGTTCTCGTCAGGGAGAACGTCACGCGAGTCACCACCTGTGGGGAGGAACCAATTCATTTCAATCATTGTGTTTTCCTTTGTTGTAGATCTTTAGAAGTCGAGTGGGATAAGACGGATGGTGGCGAGCGATGTACCCATCACCAGCAACCACGAGAACAAGCCGAGAAGAAGTGGGCGTGAGCCGAGAACGCGCAATCGCTTGATGTTTACACCGGCGCCAAGCCCAACGAGGGCCATCGCAAGGAAGATCTTCTCGAGATTTTTGAATTGGTGCAGAGCATCGTCAGAGAAGTAGCCGGTGGTACGCACACACACCATTGCAAGAAACAAGATGATGAACAAGGGGAGAGGAGATGTCTTCACAACCTTTGCTCCGCTTGTAGAGGTGTGCTTGTTGGCGGTGCGATGCTGATATGCAAAGTACGCAACAAGAGGCGCAAGAAGAATCACACGTGACAACTTGACAATCACGGCGCCCTTGAGAGATTCACTGGAGTACGCAGTAGATGTTGCAACCACTTGTGCAACATCGTGAACTGATGATCCGGCCCAGAGACCAAAGCGAACATTGCCCATGTCGAAGAGATGTCCAAGAATCGGTAATGCAAAAATGCAAATGCTGCCGAACATGGTGACAAGTGCGATGGCGTACGTTGCGTCTTCTTCGTCGCCATCCACTGCGCCAGTCATGGCGCTGATGGCAGAGACTCCGCAGATGGAGTAGCCAGTTGCGGTGAGTAACCCGAGACCAGGTGACACACCAAGCCACTGTGCGATGAATTGTGTTCCGAAGAAGGTGATGATGACCACTGCAATGACGGCGACGAAACCTTTGCCACCGAGATGTGCGACTTCACGTAACGAGAGCTGTAGACCGAGGAGAACAATGCCTGCGCGCAGAAGGTGTCGGGCAGCGAACTTCAAACCGGCATCGGCCATGGAGGGGATCAGTCCGAGGTTGCCGAGCACTGCACCTATTAATAGGGCAACAGTGAGAGCGGACAGGCTGGACAACTGAGAATTGGCTGCAAAGCCAACAGCCACGGCACCGCCGGCAAGTGCCAGCCCAGGGGAAAGAAGTCGAGCCTGTGTGGCGGAGCCCTGCAGCGACAACATAGTTAGACACTCTAACAATGGAGATCAACCAACAACTACTGGGGTTCTACCCAATGGGGGTCGGCTGTTCTGCGGGCCTGAGACTGGTGTCGGAAGCCTTAGCCGTTGGTGGTGAGGCCAGCGAGGGCAAGGGCCTCGTTGAGCGTGCTGGCTCGCCGGATGGTGCAGCCCACATTGATATCGGGCGCACTGGCGGGAACGATGGCCTGGCTGAACCCAAGACGAGCAGCTTCATTGAGACGCTGACCGAGGTGGCCGACTTGGCGCACTTCACCGGCAAGCCCCACTTCACCGATGACAACAAGATCTGCGGGAAGCGGAACATTGGTGATTGCCGAGACGAGAGCAAGACACAAGCCGAGGTCTGCGGCGGGCTCGCTCAGTTTTACGCCGCCAACAACAGATGCGTAAACCTCGTGTGCAGCAAGGCTGACACGTGCGCGACGTTCCAACACTGCCAACAACATAGAAAGTCGTCCGTGATCAACACCTTGAGCACTGCGACGTGCGGGGACACCGGAGTTCACAGGGTTGGTGAGTGTTTGCAGTTCAACCAACAGTGGACGTTGGCCCTCGATTGTTGGCACAACAACAGAGCCAGGAACGCCGGTGCGACGATCGGTGAGGAACAAAGAACTTGCATCGGGAACACCTTGCAAACCTGTTTCTGTCATCTCGAACAATCCGAGTTCATTGTTGGGGCCAAAGCGATGTTTTGACGCACGCAGTAAACGCAGTGCGTTATGACGCTCACCTTCAAACGACAGCACAGTGTCGACAACATGCTCGAGAACGCGTGGACCAGCTAAGCCACCTTCTTTTGTGACATGACCAACAATCACGATACTGACATTGCGTCGTTTGGCTTCTTGCACAAGACGATGTGCACAACCACGCACTTGAACAACTGAACCTGGGGCAGAACCGAGTTCGGGATCAACAACAGTTTGAATGGAGTCAACGACGACAAGCGCAGGAGAGATTTTGTCGATGGCCGCAATGATGTTGGGCATTGACATTTCTGGCAACAACCACAGTTGAGGACTGACAGCACCGAGACGATCAGCGCGAAGACGAACTTGTTGTGCGCTTTCTTCCGCCGTCACATACAAAGTGGGTCCTGTTGCTCCTGCAAGTAACTGCAACAACAGAGTGCTCTTGCCGATACCAGGTTCTCCACCCAACAAAGTGACTGAACCAGGAACTAAGCCGCCACCCAAAACGCGATCAAGTTCACCAATGCCAGTGGGTACTGGATCACTTTCGTGTGAACTGACATCACCAATGGGGGTGGCTTCACCGGGAGGGACAAGAGCAAGGCCTGCCGCCAATGTTGCGTGGGACTCGTCGGGCCCTTCGACGTCTTCCACCAAGGAGTTCCATGCGCCGCATGACAAACAACGGCCGGACCATTTAGGGAAAGAGGTTCCGCAGTCGGAACAACGATGCACAAGCTTTAATTTGGTCACGAGCAGACCTTAATAGGGGGGTGAAGCACTTAGAGACGTGTCGGCGGGCGAGAACGGCGTTGACGAGCGTTACCCACTAACAACAACAGAACGATTGTTGCTGCAATCCACAGAACCAGAAGTCCGAGAAGAAGCACTTTGCTCACTCGCGAGATACTGGAGACAACGTCCACATTTGTCGATGTTGTTGCGATGTCGATCTTTGAACCGTCCATAGGAACAGCCCAACTAACGGCACCGTCTGTCTTGACACCAGTTGACTGATCAATGGTTCCGGGAAGAACTGCCGTGAACGTAATGCCCACGGCATCACCAAGATCGAGGCCTGCTTCTTGCACGTTGGCGAGATAAGGCGCAGCGCCAACTAATTCAAGACCTGCATCATCAATGAAGGCTTCTAAGCCACCGGTGACTTCGAGGCGACCGGCCAATGACCATTGGCTATTGGTGTCTTTGCCAGAGCGTGTCACGACCATTTCGTGCAAGGGGCCCTTTGGACCATTGACCTGGGAAAGGGCAATGTTTGCCTCTGCAGGATTACGAAATGGCCGCACCAGCGTGACAGTGAGGCCACCTGTTTTTGTCTTGACTGGTTTGGTGACTTCCCAGCCTGCTTCGACTAGATCGTCTGTTCGAAGATCTGCAGCAAGGTTGGGTGCCTTGGCAACGATGGCCTTGTCAGCAGTGATGACAACCGTGACTTCACCTGAACCATTCGGTTCCACAGTGAGAGACACAGTTTGATCAATGCGACATGAAGTTAACAACAGTGCTGCACATGCCACGACACTGAGTCGTGCGAATCGCCCCTTGAGAAAAGTCACGAGGAATGTTTAGTCGGCAGTGTCGCCGTCACCCACGAGTGGTGGCTCGCTAGGTGCAACAAAACCTTCGACGGCGCGGAACACGAGGTGCTTCTTGCCTTCGTTCTCAGGATCATCTTCTGCATCAACAACGATGATCTGACCGGCAGTGAATTCCTTATAGAGGATCTTCTCTGACAGTTCGTCTTCGATGTGGCGCTGAATGGCGCGACGCAATGGACGTGCACCCAACTGTGGGTCGTATCCAACTTCGGCGAGGTAATCCTTCGCGCCCTGTGTGAGCTCAATGCCCAAGCCTTGTGACTCAAGCTGAGATGCAGTGCGCTTCATCATGAGATCGACCATCTGGAGGATCTCTTCCTTGCCGTGTTCGTGGAACACGATGATGTCGTCAACGCGGTTCAAGAACTCAGGACGGAAGTGCGCCTTGAGTGCATCAGTAACCTTGTCCTTCATACGTGAGTACGACAGTGCAGAGTCACCCTTGGTGAAGCCGAGGCTTCCCTTACGCAAGTCTTGTGTACCGAGGTTTGAGGTCATGATGAGAACCGTGTTGCGGAAGTCAACGCTGCGACCCTGGCTGTCGGTGAGACGACCTTCTTCAAGAATTTGAAGCAACGTGTTGAACACGTCGGGGTGCGCCTTTTCGATTTCATCGAACAACACAACAGAGAATGGCTTACGACGAACTGCTTCGGTGAGCTGGCCACCTTCTTCGTATCCGACGTATCCCGGAGGTGAACCAACGAGACGGCTGACAGTGTGCTTTTCTTGGTACTCAGACATGTCGAGTGTGATGAGAGCTTGCTCGTCACCGAACAAGAACTCAGCAAGAGTCTTTGCAAGTTCTGTCTTACCAACACCTGTTGGTCCGAGGAAGATGAACGAACCGCTTGGACGACGTGGATCTTTCAATCCGGCGCGTGTACGGCGAATGCTTTGTGACACTGCCTTCACTGCATCGGGCTGGCCGATGTAACGCTTACGCAGTTCACCTTCCATGTTGAGCAACTTCTGTGTTTCTGCTTCGGTGAGCTTGTAGACGGGAATACCTGTCCAGATGCTGAGCACTTCTGCGATTGCTTCTTCATCGACTTCATCAAACAAGTTGACGCCAGAGGCCTTGATTTCGGTCTCTTTTGCAGTCTTTTCTTCAAGCAGTTGACGTTCTTGATCGCGCAAGCGTCCGGCCTCTTCGAAGAGTTGTTCTTCGATGGCTTTCTTCTTTGCGTTCTGCACTTCAGAGATCTTGCCTTCAAGTTCTTTGAGGTCTGGAGGTGTCTGCATGCGCTTGATGCGCAAACGTGAACCAGCTTCGTCGATGAGGTCAATTGCCTTGTCGGGAAGATGACGATCAGCGATGTAACGGTCTGCAAGGTTTGCAGCAGCAACGATTGCTTGATCTGTGATGGTGACACGGTGGTGTGTTTCGTACTTGTCGCGCACACCCTTCAAGATTTCAATCGTGTGTGCAACGGTTGGCTCTTCCACCTTCACAGGCTGGAAGCGACGCTCAAGTGCAGGATCCTTTTCAAGATGCTTGCGGTATTCGTCGGTTGTTGTTGCACCGATTGTCTGCAATTCACCACGAGCGAGCATTGGCTTCAAGATGCTTGCAGCATCAATGGCACCTTCTGCTGCACCGGCACCCACGAGTGTGTGGATTTCGTCGATGAAGAGAATGATGTCGCCGCGTGTCTTGATTTCTTTGAGAACTTTTTTCAAGCGCTCTTCGAAATCACCGCGGTAACGAGAACCAGCAACCAATGCACCGAGGTCAAGCGTGTAGAGCTGCTTGTCCTTCAAAGTTTCAGGAATGTCTCCCGACACAATTTTTTGCGCGAGACCTTCAACAACTGCTGTCTTACCAACACCGGGTTCACCGATGAGAACTGGGTTGTTCTTGGTACGACGAGAAAGAATCTGCATGACGCGCTCGAGTTCACGAGTACGACCGATCACGGGGTCAAGCTTCTTGTCGCGAGCAAGCTGCGTGAGGTTGCGACCGAACTGATCGAGAACTTGGCTTCCGCCCTTGTCGCCGGCTTCTTCCTTTGCGCCACCAGCAGGTGCACCACCGGTGGGAGCATCGCCCTTTGCGGCAGGACCCTGGTAGCCAGAGAGCAACTGAATGACTTGCTGACGAACCTTGCCGAGGTCGGCACCCAACTTCACGAGTACTTGAGTGGCAACGCCTTCGCCTTCACGAAGAAGACCCAACAAGATGTGCTCGGTGCCGATGTAGTTGTGACCCAACTGCAGTGCCTCGCGCAATGACAGTTCGAGAACCTTCTTCGCACGTGGTGTGAACGGAATGTGGCCTGATGGGGAAGACCCACCTTGACCGATGATCTCTTCCACTTGAGCGCGTACTGCCTCAAGGGAGATAGAGAGAGACTCAAGAGCTTTGGCGGCAACGCCTTCGCCTTCATGAATGAGACCGAGAAGGATGTGCTCGGTGCCGATGTATGAATGGTTGAGGAGACGCGCCTCTTCTTGGGCGAGAACAACAACCCTGCGGGCTCGGTCTGTAAAACGTTCGAACAATGGGACCACCCCGTTTGGAAAATCGGTGGATATTGCTCAGAAGTGTATCGGTGCAAGGAGGGAGTACCCCTGCGCAGCCCGTAGCCTTGCACCGTGACCGCATCCCCGCTGCTTGGTTTGCCAACGATGGACAAAGACCGCCAGCGGGTGGAAGACGCCCTCTTGGGGGCTGTGACCACACCTGATGCGTACCTCACGGAAATTGCATCTCACCTCATTTCGGCAGGCGGGAAGCGTTTACGCCCTGTTTTCACGATTGTGGCCTCACAAGTGGGCAATGATGCCCCTGCGTCGCACGAAGCAATCCTCGGTGGAATCTCCTGTGAATTAGTGCACTTGGGATCTTTGTACCACGACGACGTGATGGATGAGTCCACGCAGCGCCGCGGAGTAGACACCGTCAATGCCAAGTGGGGCAACTTGCAGGCAATTCTTGCGGGTGACTTTCTTCTCGCCAAGGCTTCTGAAATTGCCGCCGGGTTAGGCGTGGAAGTAGCCGAGTTGCTGGCACGCACCATTGGTGAGTTGTGCCAAGGACAAATCCTGGAGCTTCGTCACACGTACAACGTGTCACGCCCTGTCGATGCGTATTTGTCTTCGATTGATGGAAAGACTGCGTCGTTGTATTCAACGGCCGCACGTATTGGTGGTCTTGTTGCTGGTCATAGCCGCGAAGTGATTGATGCATTGACTGCCTATGGCACTGCATACGGCATGGTGTTCCAAATTGTGGATGACGTTCTCGATCTCACTGCGACTGATGCGCAGTTGGGCAAGCCTGCTGGCCACGACATGGAAGAAGGCGTGTACACATTGCCTGTTCTTCACACGTTGGCTGCTGGTGGTGCTGCGGCAGATGAGTTGGCGTCCATCCTTGGTAAGCCGTTGAACGAGACAGAGCGTCTCCATGTTCTTGAGATTGTGCGGAACGGAACAGGTGTTGCATCAGCGATTGATGCAGCACGTTCGTTTGTTGCCGATGCAGAACGTGCGTGCGATGCATTGCCACAAGGCATCACGACTGATGCAATGCGTGCGGCAACTGCTGCTCTGTTAGCAACAGTCTCTTAGTTCGTTAACGCACGAGCGGCGGCCAGACCGCTGAGGGCTGCGCCTTCCATCTTCGGCCCGGCAAAAGCGTCGCCGGCAAGTGCCAACGTGCCTGATGGGTCAATCCAGAATGGATCGGGCCATGTGGTGCGTGGTGTTGCGAAGCGCCACTTCTTTGGCTGGCTCTCAAGAATCTGTGCGTCACCCAGCCATGGGCGTGCAGCGGTCAGCAAGAGAGAGTGAATCTCATCAAGCTCGAGTTCAAAGTGTGTGCGGCTCCATTCAGGATTCGCATGGAAGGTGAGAGCGTGAGTTGCGCTGATGCCCTTCGCGGAGTTATCGCCGATAAATGAGAACACTTCGTCAGGATTCTGCATGCCGCCGGGTGAAGACACATTGTGATTGGCGGAATCGAGAACCGCGAGAAGGCCAAGTGTGCGGTCGTAGTCAATGGTGCGCATCTCATCGGGCATTTCAATCGCACCACCAAACATCAGTGAAAACGATTGCGGAATGGGCGCGGTGAGTAACACCTTGTCGCACGCGTGAGCGACGCCATCGTCGGTGATCACGTTGTAGCCAGTTGCTGTGCGCTCAAGAGAAAACACCAAAGCATTCGTGCGAACGTCGAGACCTTGTGCGAGATGTTTGGCGATACCCGACATTCCTTTGCTTCCCGCGTATCGCGGGTGACCATCTTCCGAATCAAAACCGCGACACCATTCGTGCACAACACCTGCGTTTAACCATGTATTGACATGTGATGCGAATTCTTCGCTGCGCACGGTGAAGAACTGCGCACCGTGATCCAGCGTGGCGTCGCCAATACGACGTGTGGCAAGTCGGCCACCAACACCACGACCTTTGTCGAACACAATGACATCGTGTCTGTCGTCCGAGAGTGATTGTGCGGCCATCAAACCCGAGAGTCCGGCGCCGACAACAATGACGCGCATTAGAGAGCTGCCGCTACTGCATGACCGTGCGGAACAAAAACCTTTTCGGCACGATGAAGGAACTCAAGAAGCACGCGATTGAAAGTTGCTGCATGTTCGATGTGTAATCCGTGTGCACCACCGCTGATGATGACGAGTTCTGCAGTGGAAATGCGTGAAGCAATTTCTTCAGCGTCACCTCGAGGAGTGAGAACATCTTGATTCCCAACAACAACCATTGCAGGACATGCGATGGTGGAGAGGTCTGCCGTGAGGTGTTCGTCTTCGGTGGACAAGATGGCATTGATTTGTGAGACAAATGCATTGGCAGGGTTGAACAATTGTTGTGCACCCATCCAACCCAGTGCGGGAAGAAGCCGGCGAAAAGAGCGTGGGCCAATCATCCAGCGAGCAGCCTCGCGACCCACCGCACCCATGCCATCTGTTTGCGCAAGAGTGGCCCAAGAAGACAAGAGTTCTTCGCGCCATTCATGATTACGACAAGCGGTGGCAACAAGAGTCAGTGAGCGAACGCGTTGTGGGTACTTCAACGTGATGATCTGGCTAATGGCGCCACCCATGGAAAGACCGACAACGTGGGCTGATTCAATTCCTGCTGCATCAAGAACTGCAATCGCGTCATCAGCCATTTGTTCAAGGTTGTATGTGCCATCAGGTTTGTCGCTGCGGCCGGCACCGCGATTGTCAAACGCAATAGTGCGGTGGCGAAGAGCCAGTGCTGCACGTTGCAGGTTCCAAGAATTCTTCTCGGCGCCGAGACCCTGCACCAACAAGACAGGTGCGCGCTTGGTTAATCCAGTGACTTCGTAATGAAGACGTGCACCATCGGAGGAAACTGCAAACGGCATTACGCCACCTGCTGACGTGCAGGGATGCGCTCAACACTTGGCCAGTCGTACAAACGATGAACAACTTCGTTTGTTGAATGACGTGGAGCAAAACGTAAGAGATGTGCTGCTTCGTTTGATGCTGCGAGGCGACCATGTTGGATGAGGTCGGCAACGTGGTCTGGCATGGGCGCGCCGGCGAACGAAGAAGCGTTCTGTGCAAGCCACCAACCAGGGCCAAATGATGGAAGTGGAAGTCGACGACCTATAGCGGTGGCGCGCAACATGCTGATCGCACCATTGGCAACGATGTTGACGACGCCATCGGCATCACGTTGTGCGGCAAGGATGAATGCTTCTGCTGCATCGTGGTCTTCGACGACAGAGAAGATGGGATTACCGAGTCCGTAATACGGAATCGCCGGCAGGCGCAACAAACGCCCAAGCGGACTTGGCACGTGTGCACCAAGAACAGGCGCAAGACGAAGTGTGCACACGTTGATGCCGCGAGCAGTGCGTAGTTCTGTTGCTTGCTCTTCGATGTTCATACACATGTTGCCGTACGTGGTGTTGGGTGCAATGGGTGTTGTTTCAATTGCGATCTCTGGTGAGTACGACCCTGCACCATAAATCTCGATTCCACTTCGCACAACAACTGTTTCAAGTGATTCCGATTGATGTGCAGCATCAAACACTGCTTTTGCAACTAGTTGTGTGCAGAGTTCGGCTTGAGCGGTTGCAAGTCGCGCATGTGGTTCCCATACGCCAACATGTAACAACACATGAGGATTGAATTCGCTCACAAGTTCTGCAATGCGATTGTGTTCTGTTGCTTCAACGCGCACAAATCGCGAACGAGATAAGTGTCGACGCGGAGGATCAACATCGAAACCAAGAATGTCGCCGGCCCACTCTGTGCGCTCCGCCATCGATGCAACGAGAGAGCCGAGTTCACCGCCCATTCCTGTGACGAGAACGCGACGACCCTTCATGGAACTAATTGTGTCAGGTGATTAGCGGAGGGTGTGAACGTTGAGGATGAGCTCGCGAGCCCATGTATCAAGCTGACGTCCACCGATGCGCTCGGTGATGATGATTGCTTGTGATGGGTCTTCCACCATGCCGCTCCAGCGGATGTAGCCACCAACGATGCCGAGGAGGCGATCGCCGACTTCTTCACAATGCATGACGAGCTTCATGTTGCGACCAAGAAGGTCTTGCAACTCTCTGTAGAACAAGCGAAGGAATGCATCGGTGTCGTCTGCACCACTGAGTGGGCGATGACGGTACGGCATGTTGAGTTCTTCATATGCGTGCAAGTTATGTGGCGCAGCGATATTGGAAATCACAAGGTCGAAGTGGTTCTCGCGAAGCCAGATGATCTCTTCTTGACGGCGCACGCGACGGTGGTTCTCGCCGTAGCCGCCAGGGCGCTCACAGATGGCGAGGCGGTCCTTAATGACCCAGGTGAAGTTGCGGGGGGTAATTCCGAGTGCCCATTTTCCGCGCAGCTTTGGGGGCATTCGAATCTCCTAATCAGTCCTGAAATCAATAACGGCGTAAAACGCCGCTCTGCAAGTTACCCCAGGATGTGCAGGGTCAGCCTCTGTTTGCTGCGACGAATTTGCCGATTTTCTCCTATATCGCAGGCCAAAACGTCCCCTCGGGCGACGGAGAGGATCCGTTCCAGGGTGGCGAGGTCGGGAGGGTATGGGTCTGACAGCCACTGGCGAAGGGCCCGATGGGCCAGGGGGGTGGGCGCTGCGGCCAGGGCCTTGGCATCGGTGGGGTCAAGCGCCCGGGCCAGTTCATCCAGAAGGTCATTATCGGCGCGCAGGACATCCGCCGTGCGTGCCAGAAGGGGAGCAGGGTCACGCTGGGAGAGATCGCTCATGAGGGGGAGAAGTTCGTTGCGCACGCGATTGCGAAGGAATCGGGGGTCGGTATTTGTGAGGTCGTCAACTGTTGTGATGTTGAGCGATGAGCACAATGAGCGCGTCTCGTCGCGTCGAATGCGCAGAAGAGGTCGTGTGTGCCCTGGGCGCATGGCAGAGAGGCCTTGTGCACCGGCGCCGCGTAACAAATTGATGAGCACTGTCTCTGCCTGATCGTCTTCGGTATGACCGGTCATGATTTTGCCTGGAAACACTGCGTATCTGGCAGTGCGAGCGCGTGCTTCCAGATTGGGACCTTCCCCGACATGAACCGTGTGAACAACAAGGGGAATACCGAGAGGTTCTGTGACAGTACGGATGATGTCTGCATCACGCGATGACTCGGGACGCAATTGATGGTCGACATGAATCGCTGTGATGTCGAGACCTGCTGCATGAGCCAACAACAGAAGAGCCATGGAATCAGGGCCGCCAGAGATGGCAAGGGACACGGAGGTGCCGTGAGCAGGAAAAGTGCATCGAGCCAGAAGTGACTCAGTCAAGGGAGATGATGTGGCGCCGTCCGACATGGGAGGCAGCGCGCCGGCGGCTACTTGTTCTTCTGAGCTTGGCGCTGGCGACGGTTCGGGTAGCGAGTGGCGCTGACCTTCACGAGATACCCGACCACAGCCTGGAGAACTGCGCCAATAGCGGCAATTAGAAGAACGAGACCCACCCAGTAGTGCCATACATACGCTGCGAACATGTTTCTAAGCGTAGCCAGTGCGACCCCCGAGAGGGGTACTACATGGGCAAAACGGTGCTATTCGGCGCCGAGAACGTCGTCACCGAGGCAGTCGCGGAGACGGTCGAGGAAACCATCGGGCAGTTCCTCGTTCTTCGCTTTGGTCTTAATGGCCGTGCGCAAATCTGCGTGAAATTCATAAGCACCTTGGCAGTCGGTGCAACCTTTGAGATGGGTGATGATCTCATTGGCGCGACCCTCTGACAGCTCAGAGTCAAGGTAACTCTCCAGCTCGTTCAGTGTTTCTTGGCAGTCGGCCATGGCTTAATCCTGTGGGTCCAGTAGGGACTCGTCGACGAGTCCTCGTTCTTTTGCGTACTCGTACAACATCTTCTGCATCGCTTTTCTTCCCCGATGGAGGCGCGACATCACGGTTCCGATGGGAACTTCAAGCATTTCGGCGATTTCTTTGTACGAAAAGCCTTCAACGTCAGAGAGAAGGACCGGGATGCGAAAGGTTTCGGGCAATGACTCGATGGCATTCTTTACTTCTTCATCGGTGAAGAGTTCGAGCATCTGGTCTTCGGCGGACTGACTCATCTTTGACTGATCGAAGGCGCCCATGCGGCGGAACAAGAAGAGCTCTTCCACTTCGTCGAGTTCAGTTTCTTGCGGGCGGCGTTGTTGCGAGTTGTATTTGTTAATGAATGTGTTCGTCATGATGCGAAACAACCACGCACGCAAGTTGGTTCCTTGTTGGTAGGAATCAAAAGCGCGCCAACCCTTGAGGAAGGTTTCTTGTACGAGATCTTCAGCGTCTGATCTGTTGCGCGTCATTCGCAAAGCAGTGGCAAACAATTGCGGCGCATATTGCATCGCGTCATTTGTGAAATCTTCGCGGGCCCCCATCGTGGAAGTGTTAGCGACCGCGTCGCGTACGGGCCTTCACGGCATTATCCATGGCAACAGTGAATCTCTCAAGAAAATCTGCGAGCACAAAACGTTCTTCGGGTGTGTATTCACTGAGAATTGCAAGAGTGAGGTCGCGACGACGAATGTGCACTTCACCATGAATACGTCGACCACGTTCGGTCGCTGCAATTGCAACGACACGACCGTCGCCATCATGCGTTACGCGCTCCGCAAGACCATCTTTAATCAGACGTTGCACGGCTCGTGTTGCAGTGCTGGGATCGATGCGCAGATGATCGGCAAGGTCTCCCATGCGACATGACTCAACATTGACAAGAAGATCGAGGGCATCCATCTGGCCGGGCTCGATTGCACTGCCACCGACTCCGTACACAACGTCACGTGCAGCGCCAGCGGTGGTGCCACGACGGATATCGCGCCATGCAAAACCGACTCGACCTGCGGTTTCGAGGTCGAGATCGTTGAACAGTGGGTTCGGCGTCTCGGTGTTCTTCATCTAGTTACTAGGGTAACCCCATGACAGAGAGCGACGCTGGTCAGGACGCACTACAAACTCCGCTGGACGTATTGGGCATCATGGCGAGCCAACAAGGTTTGTTGTCACCAACAGTGCGACAGGTAGAGATGTACACGCGACGAGGATTGTTGTCCTTGTTATGGCATGAACCCAGTGAACTAACGCGCAATGTCGGCATTGTGATGGTGGGCGGAGCGATGGGCGGAACATTGGGCCCAGGTAACGGTTTGTACAATGATTTTGGGCATTCTCTTGCTGAGTATGGAGTTCCATCAATTCGCCTCAGCTATCGCGCACCTAATGACATGGACTCGTGTTGTGTGGATGCCGCTGCCTCCGTGCAATTACTAATAGGAAGCGGAGTCGATCGCGTTGTTCTCATGGGTCACAGCTTTGGTGGAGCTGTGGCTATTCGCGTTGCGGTGGGATTGTCAGAGATGGTTGCGGGCGTTGTGACCTTTGCAACACAATCGGCTGGATGTGAAATTGCGGGAGGCTTACAAGGGAAACCGTTGCTGATGTTCCACGGAGACAGCGACAATATTCTTCCCGCTGAAGCCAGCGAGATGGTGCGCACCATCGCCGGCTACGGAGACTTACGCATCATGCAAGGTGATGATCATCTCTTGACGAACAGCCATGACCACATGTTTGAAGAAGTGTTGAAGTGGTTGAAGAACATTTTTGATGGAGAATCGTCGTGACATCATCACCACGCAATGTCGTTGTTCTTTTGCTTGACAGTTTGAATCGTCATGAGATGGGTGCGTACGGCGGTAAAAACTTTGATACGCCGAACCTTGATCGACTCGCTGCACGTTCGGTGCGTTTCACGAATCATCACACGGGTTCACTGCCGTGTATTCCTGCGCGTCATGACATTCTCGTCGGAGCGTGGGACTTTCTATGGCGGCCGTGGGGTTCTATTGAATTGTGGGAAGAACCAATCACGGCATCACTTCGTCGTGAAGGTGTGATTACGCAGTTGATTACAGATCATCCTCACTTGTTTGAAACAGGTGGAGAGAATTACCACACCGATTTCACCGCATGGGATTATGAACGTGGCCATGAAAGCGATGCATGGAAGTCACGACCAGACCCATCGTGGTTGGGCACACCAACCTATGGTCGCGGACATACGCACTACGACAATTCTCGCGGTTACTTTCGTGGCGAAGAAGATTTCCCCGGTCCGCGCACGATGCAAGCAACGGCAAAGTGGTTGACTGAAGACGCACCCGTGCATCGTGCAAAGGGTGAACGATTCTTTTTGTTTGTTGATGAGTTCGATCCGCATGAGCCGTTCGATACACCCGAAGAATGGGCAACGCGATATGACGATTCATGGGAAGGTCCGCACCTCACGTGGCCGCCCTATGCAATTGATGCCTATAAACAAGGCATTTTGACGGAGCGGGATGCGCGCCAGATTCGTGCGCAATACGGCGGCAAGTTGTCCATGATTGATCATTGGTTGGGTCGTGTTCTTGATTCGCTTGATACAACAAATGCGTGGGAAGACACAGCGGTGATTCTGTGTACCGATCACGGCCACTACTTGGGTGACACAGATGTGCATGGTCGCGATGTGTGGGGTAAGCCTGGCTTACCCGTGTACAAACCACTCGGGCATATTCCAATGTTGGTGTCATGGCCAGGAGTTGCACCTACGACGAATGACGCTCTCACGACATCAACCGATATTCACGCAACGATCGCAGAGGTGTTTGGTGCGCCGGTGAAACATACGGCGCATGGCAAATCACTGGTGCCTGTTTTGGCAAATGAACAATCACAAGTGCGTGACTGGTTGTTGACTGGTGTGTGGGGCAGAGAAGTACAGATCGTGACCAATGATTGGCGATACACACGTGGACCATCGGGTGCGAACGCACCGCACTCCATGTGGTCGAACCGTTGGAGCACGATGCCGATTGCGTCAATGCCTGAATACAAAATGCCAATGCCAGATGAGCGTGCGGTCCTTGACTACATGCCGGGAAGCTCGATTCCTGTTATCCGTCAGCCATTCCGCGAAGGTGACTTGTTGCCGTTCTGGTCGTACGCGAAACAGTACGAGACGTTGATGTTTAATCGTTCTGAAGACCCAGATGAAACGGTGAATCGCATTGGTGATTCGATCGCGAAAGAAGCAGAAGAACTGTTACGAGTTGCATTGACGGAAGTTGATGCGCCCAGTGAACAGTTTGAGCGTTTAGCTCTGAACTAATTCTTTGTTGGTTGTTCGCCGCGGTCGTACGGGCAGTGGCGGCAGATGTTGCCGCAGCAGTAGCCGCGGTTTTTTAGATATAGCGATGTCATCACCATTAACCCGGTGTCGGGGTCGGTGTAGAAATCACGCCCTGCCGCAACTGCGGCGTCATGTGCCTTTTCAGCAGCAGGAGACATCGTGATTATCGAAACTCATTGGGAGTGACTAATCCGTCTGCGTTCGCATCAGTACCGGGCAGCAGTGATTGATCAGGCTCGAGTGCTTTGCAGGTTGCGGCGTCAATGGCACCGCTCTGCAAAAGACCTTTGTCTTTCTGAAATTTGTACACAGACAGTGCCATCGCTGGTCCGTAGTAGCCATCAACACTTGTGTTGTATCCGGCCTTGCGCAGTCGGGATTGCATGAGTTGCACAGCAAGCCCCTGATCACACTTCTCGACGGGTAACTCACTAGAAGCGAAGTACCCAGTGCACTTCTCATTCAGAGAAGCAGTGATGGAGGCAAGATCTGCCTCACAGCCAGTCTCTGCGACGTATTTCAATGATTTATTCGCCGGCCAGATAATGCAGGCGACATCACTGGGCGGAAGTTCCTTGAGTGAGGCTGCGCCAACATCGGGGATGTAGCAGCTCATAAAGAATCGTGTGAGGGGAAGTGAGCGTTGGCATGTGGCGGTGTTGACCCACTTTGTATCGACTAATTGAAAAAGACGTGTATGTGTGCAGCCGTCATCGGGACAATTCCAGCGATCACGATCAGTGTCTCCAAACGCCCACGTAGCGGTGCACTTTTCGAGACGAAGTTTCTCGCCAATGTTGGCACCGATTGTTTTGTTGTCGCAGGTGATTTCTTTTTCGCCTGATGCAGGATTCAAAAACGTGGGAACAGTGGTTGTTACCGCCACCGCCGATGTGCTGACGACTGTCGTGGGCGTTGTTGTTGCTGCAGAGTCAGAAGTACTGCCACATGCTGCGAGTCCGAAGAGAAGGGGGAGAAGCAGTAGCGCTTTTTTCACGGCTTCATTCTGCCGAGCAATCCAGCGAATTCATGTCCCTGACGAAGGCCCTGCTCTGCTGCGGCACCGCGGACGCGTGGGTCGAGTGAGTTCAAGCCCATGGCCTGCTTGGCTGTGTCATCGGTGGTGATGTACTGAACATCTGCACCTTCTTCACGAAGTTGTTGCACTTCTGTCTCGACAGCTGGGGATGCATCGCCCGAGAGCGGTGCGAGTACCCACACTGTGTTGTATCCGGTAGCGAGTGATGCATTTGCAGAGTTACGGAATCCGCCGTCGTAGTACATACGGCCCTTAATGGGAACACATGGCCAAATGCCAGCAACGGCGCAACTACTGGCGACTGCGTCAATGAGACCAACACCATCATTCTTTGACCATGTGCGGAACTCACCTGACTCGGCATCAATAGTGGTGACTATCAAGTTTCGATCAGGCCATGTATCGGTCTTCACGCGCCCTTCAATTACCGCGCGTCGAGTGGGCCAATCAACAAAGGAGTTGTTGAGAGCAATTTGTCCGATGTGTTGACGTTGTTCATCTGATTGTGTTCCACCGCCACGCATCTGGCTATACACCTGCGTCATGACCTCGAGGTCAATGCGAGGGGAGATTTCATTTTCGTCGGGTTGTTGTTGACGTGCATACAGATCAGTGAGGTCAAGGCCTTGTGAGAGTTGTGTTCCCACAACGGAGCCGGCTGATGTGCCGATGATTAGGTCAGCATCGCGAACAATGTCGAATCCTTTATTTCGAAGACCGAGAAGAACGCCTATCTCCCACGCGATGCCTGTGAGGCCACCTCCGGCGAGAACTACAGCAGTTGTCATGTAGAAGTTCTAGTGCGAAGAACGATTGTTCAACGACTCAGTGCGAATTTTGATGATGGGTTGAGAGAGCGTCAACACCAAAATCATTAATGGGGTTACGCCAGACAGTGTGCACATGGTTGCCGTCACGAGTGGTGTTGTCGTATTCCGCCAACAATCGTGGTCCTTGAAGTCGGTAGTAATGAGGGAGGCCGCGGTTCATGCCTCCGGCCCATGCAAAATGAATGGACTCGAAGTTTGAGGCAACGTTCTGCTGCGCATCATCTGCAAAGTCATCGTGAATTCGACCTACATAGGTTGAAAGCAATGTTTTCAGCACATCGCGTTGTGCTGAATTCATCTCCGATGCGGCGAGACCCTTTGGGCGGGTGCTGTAGGTAACGGCTTCAATATGTTCGGGAAGAAGACCAATCTTTTGTTCTTCAGTGGTCTGAATTCTCTCGACCACTTCTTGCAGTTCTCCTGTGAATTGATTTCGCCAAATAAGTGAGAGGGGAAGCGGAACATCGCCTTCAGACACCTGGGGTCGATTCGCACCAACAAGATCCACAGGCGGCACTGAGGAGACAATCGCAATGTGTCGTTGTTCGTCATTCAATGAACTGAGCAACTCGCGTGCCAAGTCTTCGCATGCTCCGAGTGGCCGCAACAGTTGGCCGCCGAGCAAAGGTGAAGCAGCAGGGTCTGCACCTAAGAAGCACGGTGTCGCAGAGACAAGTTCATCGTTCTGGATGGTGAAGTTCAAAGAGAGATGGTGGCCACCGATGCGCCAACCCCACACTTCTGAACCAGGCTCGCCAAAGATTCGCAGAAAGTAGCGCTGCGGGTCACGGCCGCGTGGGAAGTTCCACTGTGCACCCCACCCTTCAAGCTGGTCGAGCACATTCTCGAGGCCCATGATCGTGGACGCGGTGACATAGGCGGGTCTCGAGAGAGCGGAGTCAATGAGACGCATTACAAGTCGTGTTTGCTCAGGCGACATTGTGTGCAGCGTTAATCCGCCGTGGTCAGTGGGGGTGTAGAACCAACTCGTTCGCTCTTGTTCGGACGGGAAGCTGTACTGAGCCACCGATCTCTGCTCGCTACTCAACGTGGCAAGCAAGGTGTTGGCAATATCTGCCATTGCGCGGGCTCGGGGATTCATGCGCCTGGTGCCTTTAATCCAAAAATGAGATCACGATCACCGGGTACCCATGTTCCATCAAACTGTGAACGGCGACCAATGTTTTCTGTTCTATTGATGAGTTGATGCCCGATAGCCGTTTGACTCTCGTTGTACTTTTGCAGAGCTTCATTCACGCTTTGCGATGTTGAGAGTGCATGCCCCAATGCCCAAGCATCGTCTGCGGCTTTTGCAGTGCCGGCTGCCGCATGGGGACGAGCCAAATTGGCCGAGTCTCCGAGAAGACACGCATGGCCAAAATTCATCTGTGGAATTGCTAAATCAAAAACCACTTGCAGAAACGGTTCTTTCGTCTTCATCACAATTTCTGCGATTGCTGCTGGAAGGCGTGCTGCAGCATGTGCCTTCATCTCCGCAACATGGTGTGGGGATACCGCTCCCGGTGGAAGTGATACCTCGCGCTGAACTCCGTTGATGTCTGTCAGGAGATCTTCCTTATCTCCACCAGATGCATAGTTGCGGTACCACACAAAGTTAATGAGACGTTTGCCTGGTTCAACTTCTCCGTCGAGACCAGGAATGGGATACACAAGAATGTGGCTGTTGGCGTAGACGTGATACGTAATCGAGTCGCCAAGACACGCTCTTGAAGATGCAGAGACTTCACTTTCAGGGACCATGCCACGCCAAGCTACGTATCCGGAGTATCTCGGCTGGGAACCGGGCACGAGCTGTGCGCGCGCCATTGAGTTGACTCCATCTGCGAAGACAACAAGGTCACTCTCTACTGATGACCCGTTTGCAAAGGAGACGGAGATCGGAGAGACATCAACATTTGACCACTGCGTCATCTCGTGATTGAGGTGATACCGCTCTGTTCCCCAACAGGACAACAGTTGGCGGTACACAGTGTTCCAACTGCTGAAACGATATTGATGTTTTGTCTGATGAAGAATCGAGTTGTTACGAGCAAGGTGAACAATGCTCGATGTTGAGATAGAGATGTCGTCGATGTCCATGTCTGCAACATCGGTGAGGTACCGAGACGTTTCAGGAAGAAGACCGATGCCTGCACCACGTTGCATCAAGACATGAGGTGATCGTTCAAAAACATCAACTTCATGCCCCAGGTTGCGGAGGACCAAGGCGGCGGTGAGACCGCCGATTGATCCTCCGACAACACTGATTTGCATACAACTATTGTGTATTACGGCTGGCCGAATGTAGCAATCTTGTCAATCTTGCAGACGAAGAGAACACGGCGTTCGTTGATTGAAGGATCACGCAAGCCATAGGTATCGCCACCATCGACGATGTACTTACGCCAGATCTTGTTGAGGTGCTCTGTCACGAACGTGCCCTCTTTAGGATCATCTTCTGAGATCTCACGCTCAACCGTGACCTTCATGCTCATCCAGTGATACATGTTCTCTGGATTCATGATGAGGATGGTGATCTGTGGAGTCTTGCGAATCCATTTTGTCTTTGTGCGCTGAGATGCAACGTTGACAAGAACCTTGTCCCCGTCATAGTCAAACCACATTGGTGTGAGGTTTGGACGTCCGTCGCTACCCATGACTGCCATCGTGCAAGCAAAAGGCTTGTCGACAAGCATCTTGTATTTCGGGTCAAGGTCATTCAGTGAATTAACCGATTCGTGATCGCCGACTGCGAATTGTCCGGGCTGTAGACCGGATGCAACGTCGCGAAATTTCGACACTCTGATAGCCATAAATTTCCCCCCAGGAAGTTCGCCATAGTCGTATGGTGTCCAAAACTTACCACCTCATTCTCGGGCTGATAAGAGGGAGAACATCGTGATGTGGACTCAGCTGTCAGTCAATATGGATAGTGTCGTAACTGAACGAAAGGCCACTACATGTCAGCTCTCAGTGCACTTCCTGTTGATTATCTCTTCCGCATGGAACTTGATCTTGGTGACAAGCAAGTGATGCCGCGCGGCCCGCAAGGCACGCGTGTGTATGCACAAGTAGCGGGCGGCCGCGTTGAGGGGCCGAAGCTCAAGGGGACAGTTGCACCCGGTGCCGACTGGGTCACCGTGCGAGCAGATGGTTCAGCACAGTTGGATGTCCGACTTGTGATCACAGCAGACGATGGCGCTGTCATCTTTATGCAGTACCAAGGTCTTCTTGGGTCCGATGGAATCCCTCGCACTGCGCCGCTGTTTCAGGCAGCTGCGGAACAGCACCAGTGGTTAAACCATGTTCAAGGAATTGGAATCGGCACATCAACTGCCGAAGGCGTTACCTACGAGGTGTACGCACTTCGCTGATCTGCGTGACGCTGCCGTCGTCGCCACGTGACATGTAGTCATCAAGCGTTGCATGAAAATGTCGGATACGGCTCTCTTGATACTGCGCAAGAGTGACGCCGGGCTTCTTAGAAGCTCGAAGGCCTTTTTGAATGCGATACAAGTTCTCGGTGTCTTGATCAGCAACCATTGCAGCTGAACCCAATTCAGGTGCATCGCTCCAGTTCTGATCAGCACCGAGCCAACGGATTTCGGCAGGCGCTGGGTGTGATCCGTCCGGTGCCTTCGAGAAGAGAAACATGATTTCCATGATGGAAGTTTCAGGGTCATCACCATTGGGTCGGAATCGATAACAGATGGGCAGTGCTTGGCCGCCCCAGGGAACCATGTTGGGGAACAACATGTATTCGATGAGGTCAAGTGACTCGGTGTCCGACAAAGACGACATGTCGGAACCAATGGAGCGCGAAATCTTCTCGCGTGCACGTTCTGCCAACTTTGCGCGCGCTGAATCTCCTTCGGCAAGTTCGATTGGTTTGCCTGCAAAGAAGGGAACATCGCGACGCATCTCTTCAATCGTGCGATTCGGATCAATACCTGTCAATGCTGGACTTGGAACACCTTGCACACTGATCATGCGACTCACATGGCGAATGCCCGGCCATACGTCGTACTGAGTATTCGAGTCGCCGTAATAGGCGAGTACTTGTGGGTGCGCAATAGCCACGTGGTACGCCTCAATGAATGCTTCCATTGCGAGCTTCCAGTTACACGGCATGATTTTTGCAACGTGTGCAGCCTTGTATCGCTTATCTAAATCAAATGAATCAAAATGCTCAGGAAGATTCTCTAAGTAACTCGTGAGCGGTTCACAGTTCTCATCGAAATTGATGAAGACGAAACCTCCCCACGTACCTACTTGAGCTTGTGGAAGATTCATGTCATCTGCATTGACATGTGACAGGTCCCAGTCTTGATGCATGTTCACCAACTTGCCCTCGAGGTTCCATGTCCACGCGTGGAATGGGCAACGGAAACTCTGGACGCATCCTCCTTCGGTGCGCAGCAAAGTGCCGCGGTGCAAACAGCTGTTGACATATGCACGAATCTCAGTGGGTGAGGTACGCACGACGATGAGTGAATCGTGAACAATCTCGTAGACGATGTGGTCGCCGACGTTGGGAATCTCTTCTTCACGACATGCAAGTTGCCAGCACTTGCGCCACACATTCTCTACTTCGCGGTCATGCCATTCTTTGGAGAAGTAACGCTCAGCTGAAACGTCATCAGTAGGCCACCCATCAGCGGGGGACTCATTGCGCATAACAGACGGTGCGGGGTTCGTGTCGGTCGCAAACACATCTTGCACAGACGGCTTCGGCCGTCGATCGCTAATCCCCATGTCATGCCCCCCGAATTGTCTCTATCGACTCACCGAGATTACACAAACAGAAAAATTTGGAATCAAATGGAGCCCAAGATGAGAATCGAACTCACGACCTACGCATTACGAGTGCGTTGCTCTACCGACTGAGCTACCTGGGCGGGTAGGAGTTCAACTTTACCGACCGAATCGCTCGGCTCATCACGATGACAGCCCACGATAAGCACTGCGCCGATGTTCAATTCTGACGACATGGACAATGAGTTTCGAGTCAACAATCTCAAAGATGATTCGGTACACGCCGACTCGTGCCCGATAGTAGGGGGAGTTGGCCACCTTACGTACCCCAGGTGGTCGGGGATCAATAGAGAGAACCGCTAAGACGCCGTGGATGCGGCGAGCAGTTTCTTGGTCAAGTGTTGCGAGGACCTTTTTCGCTTTGCGGTCAATGAGAATTTCATAAGCCACTTAGATGCCTAACTCGCGCTTCACGTCTTCCCACGGAATCGTGTCGCTGAGATCGGGCGGATTCTTCTCGAGATATTCAAGATCTTCGAGATCCTCTAAGGCACACATCAGTTCGTCGTATCGCTCGTAACTGATGATGACCGCTTGTGGTTTCCCGTATCGCTCGAGGATGACGGCTTCTGTTTGGCACAACTCAATAACGGCTGGCAATTGCTCTCGGGCTTGACTAATCGACATGTTGGCCATGTGTACAACTGTACAAAACAGTTGGCAGTCTTGTACAAGACTTTTTAGATGTCGCCAGGGGCCTTCGGTTTATCGGCGTCGGAGTGTGCCTGGGCAATCTTCCAAGAGATCCATATAAAGAGGAATTGGAACGGCAAGCGACCATAGGAAACGAGCTGATCGCTAAGGGGTTCATTGCGCCAGTCCCACGCCATGTACAGGTTGGCGGGATACACACCGATGAGCAGCCAGATGGTGGCGATAGCGCCAACGCGACGGGTGGACGGACGCAACAGCAGGTAGGCCACGACAAGTTCGACAACGCCACTGGCATATGTCCAGAACGATTCTGAAGGGGGAAGCCATGGCGGAACAATGTCGTTGAAGAACTGCGGGCTGACGAAGTGCATGACACCTGCAAAGCCGAGGAAGAGTCCGACAACAATCGCCATGCGATTCCACAATGAGTTATTCATGATTTCCTTCAAGAACGAATTGCAGAGCAGCGTCTGCAGAGGGTGATGGCAATGACCAGATGAGGTCGCGCAACAAGATTGCTTCATTCACATTAAGACCTAACCGTCGCATTGCTTCATGCAAACGATGGATTGCGGTGACGTATCCCTCGGGCCGGTGAATGTGTTCGTTACGTGCAAGTTCATCGCGATACACGCTGGCAACTTCGGTCAGACCATTACGAAGTTCATCAGTGCGGAAACGACGAATCTCGCGCTTGTGTTTATCTTCAAGCGCTTTCTTGCCACCACGCTTGACACCCATAAGCGCAAGTGTCTTTTCAGTGTCGACAATCTCTTGTTCGTGTCGCTGTTGGAGCGGTGCAACTGAGTCATCAATGAGAGAAAGAATTTGTTCGACGATGGCAGCAACAGTTGCGCCGGTGCCATCAATACGACGTGGAATGTTTGCAAAGAACTCACGACGATGCGCAAGTTGTTTATCTGCTGCAAGCAGACGACCACGAGTGAGACTTCCGTGTGCAGATTTGGCAGCGACTTCAGCAACATCCAATTTGATGCCTTCGGATGTCAACACATGTTCAATCACTGCAGGATCAAGTGGCCCGAAGTGAATCGTCATACAACGCGACGCAATCGTGACGAGTGATTCATCTACTTGTTCAGCGAGCATCACAAAGAAAACACCCGTCGGTGGTTCTTCCACTGTTTTCAAAAGTCGTGCCGCGGCCGATGGCTGCATGAGATGCACTTCGTGCATGATGATCGCTTTGCGATTGCCTTCCTTCGGAGTGGTGGATGCAATCTTGATGACTTCTTCTGCTTGGTCTTTCAGAATGGATGCACCTTCGCGCTTCACTTCGTGAATATCTGGATGCGTGCCGCGAACCGCCATGTCGTTGTTGCGGTCGGAGTCATGGTCATTTCCAGCGAGGAGAACGCCTGCAAGCGCACGCGCTGCTTCTTCTTTTCCGCACCCTTCAGGCCCGACGAGGAGGTACGCATGCACAGGATTCACAACGCTGTGTTGCAGTTGGTCGACCGCACGGTCTTGCCCAAGTACTGAATCCCACACCGAAGTCACGATGAGAGGTTACTTATTGAGTCTGTCGTTCACCTGAGTACGGATGGCAGCTTCCACATCATCCTTCGGAACAGTGCCGTCGATGATGATCCAGCGTTCGGGGTCAGCAGCGCGAAGCTCGCGGAAACCCTCTGCAATACGGGCGAAGAAGTCAGCCCCTTCGCGTTCAAAGCGGTCGAGATCTCGCTTGGCTAACCGGGCATTGAGGACATCGGTTGGAACATCGATGTAGATGACCAAGTCGGGGAGTCGGTCCTGCAGTGCCCACGTAGAGATTGAGAGCAATGCTTCGGTGCCCAGCTGGCGGCCATACCCCTGATACGCAAGCGTTGAATAAATGGAACGGTCACTGACAACATGACGCCCCTGGGCAAGTGACGGCTTGATGACTTCGGCCATGTGTTGCGCTCGGTCGGCAGCCATAAGCAATGCTTCGGTGCGCCGATCAAGATCACTGTTCTCGGGGTCGGCCAAAATCGCACGAAGCAAAGTGCCGATACGAGTGCCACCTGGTTCGCGGGTGATGACCGCATCAAGATGTTCACCAAGACGTTTTGTGTGCGTGCTCTTCCCGCACCCCTCGAGGCCTTCTAGCGCTATATATAAAGGTGTAGCCACTAGAACGGTTCATCCTTGGAAATAGGTTGCGTAGCCGCTGCTTTCTTCTTCGCAGGTGCCTTCTTTGCCGCAGCTTTCTTCTTGGCTGGAGCCTTCTTCGCAGCGGCCTTTTTCGCCGGAGCTTTCTTCGCGGCAGTTTTGCGCGAACCCGATTTCTTCTTTGGACCACCGTTGGCCTCGATGTACTCACGGCGCAACTGCAACAACTCGTAGGCACGCTCGTTGGTCATCACTTCCATACGGTCGCCGCGTGTGAGACCAGCATTGGTTTCACCATCGGTGATGTAGTCGCCGAACTTGCCTTCTTTGCCGATGACAGGGCGACCACTCATCGGGTCGTTGCCGAATTCTTTGAGTGGTGGTTTTGCAGCAGCACGACCCTTACCGAACACACGTGGTGTGGCGAGAAGTGCCAAAGCTTCTTCCAGTGTCACGGTGAGCAGTTCTTCTTCACCAGGAAGGGAACGACTGTCTTTACCCTTTGAAATGTACGGACCGAATTTTCCGTTCTGTGCCGTGATGAGTTCACCATCAGTCGGATCAGCGCCAATGGTGCGTGGAAGTGACAACAAGTCCAATGCATCTTTCATCGTGATGCGCTCAATGTTCATTGTCTTGAAGAGCGAAGCCATCTTCGGCTTTTCGAATCCTGTTGGTGGCACATCCATCGTGCCCCATTGCACGTACGGGCCGTAGCGACCTGACTTTGCGAATACTGGGAAGCCTTCCCACTCACCAATCGGCGTGTCGCCCTTTGGTGCTTTCAACAACGCAATGGCTGTATCAAGTGTGAGTTCATCAGGTGTCATGGTGTCGGGAACACTCGCAGTGTTCTTCTCGCCGCAACGCACATATGGTCCGTACAAGCCCGGCTTCACGATGACGTCTTCGCCGCTTTCAGGATTCACGCCTAATACAAAGGTGTTCAACACAGCAGCGTCGATGGAATCGAGGTTGGCAGTCACGATGTTGCGCAAACCAAGCTCGTGTTCGCCACCGAAATAGAACTCTGTTAGCCAGTCAACCTTCTTCAGCTCGCCGCGTGCGATGGAGTCGAGATCGTTGTCCAAGTCTGCTGTGAACTCATAATCCACGAGGGATTCAAAGTTGTCTTCCAGCAAACGGATAACAGAGAAGGCTGTCCACGTCGGAACAAGTGATGTTCCCTTCTTCCACAAGTAATGGCCACGGTCCACCATCTGCGAAATGATCGACGCCCAGGTTGATGGACGACCGATGCCTTTCTCTTCCAACATCTTCACCAAAGACGCTTCGGTGTAGCGCGGTGGAGGTGTGGTCGTATGAGAAATCTCCGTGTACTTCTGAACAGGAACATTTTGTCCCTTCACCAGATCAGGGAGCAATGCTGCCTTCTCGTCGTCAGATTCCGAGTCATCTTCATCGCGTGTCTCTTCATATGCAGCGCGGTAACCGGGGAACGTAATTGTTGTGCCGCTTGCAGAGAATTCGCAATCGCTGCGCTCAGAGTCGGATGCAGTAACACCTAGACGCACGCTGGTGGTCTTACCGTCGGTGTCTGCCATCTGCGACGCAAGTGTGCGCTGCCAGATAAGGCGATACACGCTGAGTTCTTGTCCACGAAGTTCTGATGAGACTTGTTCAGGTGATCGCAGTGGAAGTGCTGGGCGAATCGCTTCGTGCGCTTCTTGTGCATTCTTCACCTTGTTCTGGAATGTACGAGGTCCCTTTGGATACAGATATGTCGATCCGTGTTGACGCTCAACGTATGCACGAATCTCGTTGATGGCCTCTGACGACAACGTGACGGAGTCAGTACGCATATATGTAATGAATCCACGTTCGTAGAGTCCTTGCGCAACGCTCATTACTTGGCGGCCAGAGAGGCGCAGCTTGCGCCCGGCTTCCTGCTGCAAGGTGCTGGTGGTGAACGGTGCCTTCGGCGAAGAGCGATATGGCTTCTCATCGACACTGCGAACAAGAAGGTCTTTCCCGTCGAGTCCCTTCACAAGTTCTGCTGCACGTCCGCCGTTCATGACGAGAACTTCTGGACTGGCGACACCGAGTTCAGAAAAGTCCTTGCCCGTTGCCAAGCGAGTGCCATTGACAGAGATCAATTTTGCGGTGAATGCAGGAGATGTAGAGGTGAGTGCTTCAAGAGAGAAGTAGTCAGCTGATCGGAAAGCAATGCGTTCCCGTTCACGTTCTACAACAAGGCGTAATGCCGGGCTCTGCACACGACCAGCGGACAGGCCGCGGTTGACGCGACGCCAGAGAACAGGTGACACCTCATATCCGTAGAGACGGTCGAGGATGCGGCGCGCTTCGGCGGCATCCACTAATCCGTAGTCAAGGTCACGTGGGTTCGCCACGGCTTCTTGGATGGACTTCTCATTGATCTCGTGAAACACCATTCGGTACACGGGCACCTTGGGCTTGAGATGCTCGAGCAGGTGCCAGGAGATGGCCTCACCCTCGCGGTCTTCGTCGGTTGCGAGATAGAGAGCGTCAGCAGTTTTGAGAAGGGCTTTCAATTCCTTCACCACGGTGCGACCGCGCTCGGTCAACTCATAAGAAGGCTTAAAACCATTCTCGACATCGACGGCTAATCCCTTACTAGGAAGGTCTGCGACGTGGCCCACGGAAGCACGAACATCGAACTCCGGACCGAGATATTTAGAGATTGTCTTTGCCTTCGCTGGAGACTCGACGATTACAAGTGATTTAGCCATACCTTTTTCATCGTTAGGTGATTTGGTAGGCCCCTGTCAAGGCAAGGCGCTAAAACCCTTATGGGCTAAGGGATTGGATGGGAGGCCGTGTGGTGGCTTCCCTCCACATCGATCTTGGGAAGGACCCGATCGAGCCATTTTGGAATCCACCAGTTGCGATCTCCGAGGAGTTCCATGGTGGCGGGCACCAACAACATGCGCACAACGGTCGCATCAAGGAAGACAGCGACGGCCATTCCCATGCCAAAAAGCTTCAACTGACGGTCCGGGGCGAGCACGAATGCGGCGAACACGCACACCATGATGAGCGCTGCTGCAGTGATGACGCGAGCAGTTGCTGCCACACCATCGGCCACGGCCGTGAAGTTGTCACCCGTGCGGTTGTATTCCTCTTTCATACGCGACAGAAGGAACACCTCGTAGTCCATGGACAAGCCAAACACGATCGCGAAAAGGAACATCGGAGCCCACGCTTCAACGGGCCCTGGCTTGCCGACTCCGAAGACGTCAGCCATCCAGCCCCACTGGAACACTGCGACGATCACGCCATATGCAGCGCCCACGGACAACAAGTTCATGAGAACAGCCTTGAGTGGAACAAGGATGCTGCGGAAGACGGCCATCAGAAGGAAGAACGAAACAATCAGCACGCTTCCGATCAGCCACGGCAAACGCTTGCTGAGATAGTCAGAGAAGTCAATGCCACTCGCGGTGAAGCCGCCAACTTTTGCGTACACGTTCGTTGCAGGGATGATGTCGCTGCGCAAATTGTGCACGAGGTCTGACGTTGCCTCATCTTGTGGAGAAGTCTTTGGATACGCAATCACGAGTCCGACTTCTTTGCTGGGCATCGGTGCGGGGAATGCCGCTGCAACACCATCTGTCTTTGCGATGACTTGTGCGAACTGTTGCATCGCTTGCGGGTCAGCGGCAGTCTCGCCACCAACGGCAATATAAAGAGGTCCGTTGAATCCTGGACCGAAGCCTTCGCTAATGAGGTCGTATGCCTTGCGCACGGAGGTGTCTTCGGGGGCGTTGCCCATGTCGCTGAATCCCAGACGCAAAGAGAACATCGGCATTGCAAGAAGTCCGAGACCAACAACGGAAACGGTTAACGCGCGCCATGGGTGATGTTGCACAACGCGGCTCCAACGCCACCAGATGGTGTGTTGGTGATTGTTTTGAGCACGGTGCGGCAATGGCTTCTTCAAGCCGGCAACAAAGAACCGAAGGATGATGAGTGCAGCCGCAATGGCACCGCCAATTTGTACAAAGAGAATTGAGTGTGTGAAAACAGCAACCATTGCGCTGATGACTAATGAACCCAGTGCGGCGACTGCAGCCCATGAAGTGCTTTCAATACGTGTACCGACCATTGCGAGAAGTGCTGGGAGGAGAGACACGGATCCGATCATCATCACTGCAACACCGATTGCCATGGCAACTGCAAAGCCCGTGACGAATGCGAGGCCAATAGAAAGGAGACCAAGCAGTGCGACGATGACGGTGATACCCGCAAACATGACAGCGCGACCTGATGTATCGATTGCTTCGACGACAGAGTCTTCAATAGAAAGACCGTCATGCATCGCTTCACGGAAACGCGTCACGATGAATAGCGCGTAGTCAATACCTACACCGAGGCCAATCATGGCCACCATCGAAGTTGCCTCATTGGGCATTGACATGAAGTTGCTGACAACCGCCACGATGCTCGATGCAACTGCAAGACCAAGCAGTGCGACACCAATGGGAAGGCCCATTGCGATGATGGAACCAAATGCGATCACGAGGATGATGACGGCTGCGAGAAGTCCCAGCACTTCGCTCTCCGGCATTTCAAAAGTTTCGAAGATTTGTCCGCCGTATTCAATGGTGATGCCAGCATTCTTCATATTTTGTGTTGCAGTAAAGACCTCGTCAGCAACTTTCTCCATATCGACCATGGTGTACGTACGGGGAACACTGATCTCTGCAAATGCGATTGTCTTACTCTGGTTGATCTGAGCAGGGCTTTCATAGGGGCTCTTCACCGAGACATTGGGAATTTTCGCGATGACATCTAGCGCGGCGGTGAATTCTTCCTTGACGGATGCATCAACGACCGTCTTGTCTGTCTTGATGACAAGTTGTCCATTGACGCCGGCATCTCCCGATTGAACCGACGAGAGCATTTCTTCAGCTTGGCGAGCCTCGCTCGACGGCATCGCCATCTCGGTACGGAAGTTGGAACCAATGGTTGTGCTGCCGAGCACGATGAGAATGGTGAGGGGCAACCAAATACCAAGCACCATGAGGCGCTTGTGGTGGACAGCAAAAGTTGCGAGGCGGCGAAGCATGGGGGGCTCCTTCAGTTGGGGGCAGTTCAAGTCTAGAGAAGGCGTGCCCGTCAAGAGGTGTCAAGCGGTACGGTTTCATTGAATGAATGCACATGTCACAGCAGAGAACACAGTGGGTTCTTCAGTGCTGTCGGGGCGCATCACACGCCTTGATCGGGGATGGAGCACTGTGCTTCTCGATGACGGTGAGATTGTGCGCGTTCGCAACCTCGGGGTCGAAGTCGCAGTGGGCGATTTCGTGGAGGTGTCCTCAGATTATGAGCGCGTCGAACGTGTGCATGTGCGCAGAAGCGCGCTGACGCGTCGCAGTTCATTCGAAGGTGCTCGTGGCGCACGACAGATTGTTGCGAGCAACATCGATGTCGTCTTTGTGGTGCATGCAGTGAATGGTGCAGTGAGCCAACGTCGTCTTGAGCGCGAACTAGTACTCGCCTTTGACAGCGGTGCAACACCGGTGGTCGTGCTGACAAAGATTGACACTGTGTCGACAGAAGAAGCCCACGTGGTGAAGGAATCTTTGTCGCAAGTTGCTCTCGGTGTTGACATCGTTTTGGTGAGTTCACG
Organism: Ilumatobacteraceae bacterium; assembly: GCA_021298435.1. Classification (GTDB taxonomy): domain Bacteria; phylum Actinomycetota; class Acidimicrobiia; order Acidimicrobiales; family Ilumatobacteraceae; genus UBA2093. The sequence continues at coordinate 22,599 of JAJTFJ010000007.1, read as the reverse complement.
CACTGGTGTTGGTCTTGACCTCATCCGCGCACATTCTCCGGCTGGCACGACAGTTGCCTTCATTGGGGCAAGTGGTGTGGGCAAATCGACATTGATTAACGCCCTTGTTGGGCATGAAGTACAACGCACAGCAGAAGTACGTGAAGATGATCAACGTGGCCGGCACACCACAGTTGCAGCTGAGCTCATTGCATTACCTGGCGGGGCGTGGTTGCTTGATACGCCGGGTCTTCGCGCAGTCACATTGTGGACAAGCGGCATCGGCATTGAGCGCGCATTTCGTGATGTCTTCACTGTCGCAGACAATTGCCGATTCCGAGACTGCAAACACCTCGACGAACCGAATTGCGCTGTTCTTGAAGCGATCGAAGCCGGAACATTGTCAGCGGCCCGATTGGCATCAATGCGTCAACTGGTTGCTGAAGAGTTATCTGTTGAAGAAGAACAGATTGAACGTGAGCGCGCCGAAGACCGACGTGGCTTTAGACGCAAGAAACCCCAATAGATATTGGGTTATTTGAACTGAAGTCCAACAATGACGCCGCCACCGGCATTGTCTAAGACATAGACATTTGCGTCATTTGCTTCCGCAAATTGCGACACAATTGCGAGGCCTAATCCAGAGCCTGGCATTGAACGTGTCGACGTTGCGCGATAAAAACGATCAAACACATGTGGCTTATCTTCGTCAGAAATACCGGGTCCGTGATCACGTACTTCCACTCGCTTTGACCCCACATGAATTTCAACCGCTGAAATGGCTCCACTAAATTTGATGGCATTGTCCACCAAGTTTGAGATAGCTCGTTCGAGTTGGCTTGGACGAGCAGAAACTATTGTGTCGTCGGTGGAGTGAACGGATACTTCTGCTGAGGTGCGACGTGAGGCGCGTGTGGCAATCTCGCTGACGACATCTAACAAATCAACGGAGACAGGATCCTCTGCAGCACGTTGATCAGTGGCGAGTGCGCTGAGTTCAACACTGAGATCTGCCAGTTCGTCAACTTCTGCTTTCATATCCGCAAGGATGGAAGCACGGTCCTCATCACTGAGAGTTGCTCGTTCGAGAATTTCTGCATTCGCGCGCAAACTCGTAAGGGGAGTGCGCAGTTCATGGCTTGCATCTTGCACAAGTCGCCGCTGGCGATCACTGCTCGCGCGCAATGCAACAAGCATCGTGTTGAAGCTTCGTGCAAGTTGCGCAACTTCATCGCTTCCGGATACTTCAATGCTGCGATTGAGGTCTTGCGTTGCGGCAATCGATTCGGCGGTTGCCGCAAGTTCCTCGATGGGTCGTGTGACTCGCGAGGCGAATAACCAAGCAAATCCGCCTGAAATCAACACAGCGAGTGCTGCGAAAAGTGGGAAGTACGTCCGCATTCCGTTTTGTGCATCAACAAGAATTTGCGTGTCTTTGGCGACTTGAATGATGGTCCCATCGGGGGAGGCCACTGAGAGCATGCGGAACTCATGATTTTCTAGGTTGACGGAGGAGTAATACGCACGGGCGGGATCTTCTCTGAGGGCTTTCAGTGCAGGCTCATAGGGAAGGTCGGGAAGATCTCGACGTTTGTGCAAGATTCCGTTGGTGTCGATGATCTGTGTGATTGAGTCAAACTCTGTTTGAGAGATGGCTCGATCGAGTGGTCCGCTACTGAAGAAATCATTGAAGTCTCGACGTGGACGATTGATGGCCTCAATGGTGGAGAGTGCTCTCTGATTGAGCGATGCCTTTACTTGCTTCTCGAGTTGATCTGTTGCAATGCGATAGGCACCAATACTCATCGCTGTTGCGATAATGAAAACCAGCATGGCTGTGATTGCCACGTATCGCGTACGAAGATTCATGATTCCTTCACCGTGTATCCCACACCGCGAATGGTGTACAAAAGGCGACTCTCGCCTTCTTCTTCTGTCTTGCGACGCAAGTAGCCGATGTATACGTCGAGTGATTTTGAATTTGTCTCGAAGTCATAACCCCAGATGGTCTCGTAAATGTAATCACGTGACACAACTGTGTTGGGTTGCTGCATGAGAAGTTCAAGCAAATCAAATTCAGTCTTTGTGAGCGAGAGTGCACGCTCGCCACGATGCACTTCACGCGTGAGGGGATTCAAAACAAGAGTGCCAACAGTCAGTGTTGATTGTGTGGTGGCAGATACAGAGCGACGTAAGAGTGCTCGGCAACGCGCAAGCAATTCATCAACGACAAATGGCTTCACGAGATAATCATCGGCACCGGCATCAAGTCCTGCAACTCTGTCGCCCACTTCAACGCGGGCTGTCAGCAGAAGAATGGGAGTCTGAATTCCGCGGTGACGAGCTTCGCGACACACAGTAAGACCATCTGCAAACGGCATCATCACATCAAGAACTGCAAGATCAAAACGTGTCTTGCTCAGTTCTTCCAGGGCGGCTTGACCATCGTTCACGGCGGTGACGTCGTACTTTTCAAGTGCCAGAACTCGTTGCACAGCCTTGCGAACTGAGGGATCATCTTCTGCGATGAGCACTTTGCGGGACTCCATGACTTCACGGTAGCCATGAATAGCAAGGGTTTCCCGTTCCTTGGCCGTATTCTTGAGAAGCTCTTACCATTCTCATAGATACTCCTTACCTACGAGCGTGACAGTGGTACCAAGCCAGAAGGACCTGGCCCACACCACTTAACAAAGGAACAAAGAACAATGAAGATCAACTCCCGTTTTACAAAGGTCGCAGTGGCCGCAGGTCTCGTCGTCGCAACTGGTGCCGGAGTCCTCGGACTCACAGGCTTCGCCAGCGCTCAGGTCGCACGAAACAGCACCCCAGCAGTCGTCGCATCAGCGAACAGCACCACAGACGCATCGCAACTTGGAAGTCTCGAAGCTGAAGGAATGGTCAGTGCTGAATCTGTAGAGACAGCGTCGGGTGCCATTGCTGGTTCAACAAGTCGACCATCGCCTCTTGCAGAAGCTGCCAAGGCTTTGGGAATGACCGAGGCTGAACTGAAGACAGAACTGGAAGCGGGCAAGTCAGTAGCCGACGTTGCAAAAGCTAAGAACATTGATCTTGATGAAGTGATTGCAAAATTGACTGCAGCATTCAAGGCACACCTTGATGAAGAAGTTGCTTCTGGAAAGCACACTCAAGCAGAGGCAGATGCCAAGCTTGCAGAGTTCAAGACACGCGTCACCGAAATGGTGAATAAGGCTGGCCTTCCAATGCGTGGTGGCAAGGGTGGACATGGTCCCGGCGGACATGGTGGCAAGGGTGGTCACGGACCACAGAAGTTTGCAACAGCAACTCTGGCAACAACATTGAAGTTGACCGAGACAGAACTCCAGACAGAGTTGAAGTCCGGTAAGACGATCAAGCAGATTGCTGATGCACAGAATGTTGACATTGCCGACGTGAAGGCAACACTGACTTCTGACTTCAAGGCACACCTTGACGAAGAGGTTGCATCCGGCGAGCACACGCAGGCTGAAGCCGACGCAAAGCTTGCAGAATTCACGACTCGTCTTGACGACATGGTGAACGGTGTTCGCCCGGTCGGAGGCAAGGGCGGTCATGGTCCTGGTGGCAAAGGTGGACGTGGTGGTCACGGCCATGGTGGCGGACATCAGTTCGGCGCAACACCTGGTGCACCTGCTCAAGGCACAACTAGCCAAGGAGCGTAGGAACTCCTTCATACATCACAGTGATGTGTGAAGATATTTTGACCACAGGAATCGGAACCCCGATCAGGGGAAGACGAATCCGTTGAGATACATACACAGTGAGAAACTGGCGTTGATCATCGAGGACAACTCGTGAATCAACGCCAGTTTCTGCGATGTAGGAACTCACAGCAGTCTGTGGGTCGTTCGAAGTACTAGCAATCCGAGCAGCAGTGCGAGCAGTGTCTGCAAGACGCAGTGATGACAGCGCAAGTGCAGTCGTGGCAATCAAGACTCCTATGCAAGCAACAAATAATGGCAACAGAAGTGCAAACTCAACTGTTGCCTGACCGGAATCATCCTTGTACGGGAGGATTCGCACGTTGAAGAATGCCGTCAAAGATGTTGTCGAAGAGAGAGCCGATTTGGCCTGCACCACCTCCGGCAGTTGCCCACGCGATGACCAACGTGGCAATGATGGCTGCGGCAAGTAGCACTAAGGCGTATTCAGTGGTGGCTTGTCCACGAGAACGATGTCGAGATGATGTGGTCGAGTGCATGGAGTCCTTACGAGATAGTGGGTAGCGGGGGAGGAGAGAGAATGAACTGACTGAGATTCGCTAGGACGATGGGAATCACCGTCAGGAATATGAAAGAAGGCAATACGCAGAGGACAAGGGGAAGCATCAACTTTGTAGGCAGTTGACGAACTCTGATGTCTGCTTGTTGACGCCGATGAGTGCGCATCTCTAACGAGAGACGGCTGACTGTGTGAATCACTGGGAGTCCATCACGATCAGCTTCGAGAAGCACTTGCACAAGTTGATGAGACCCACCAGGGTGTCGATGAGCGAATTCATGTAGTGCAGTGGCGAGCGGTTCTCCACGCACGAGAGCTTGATGCAGCGATGGCTCTGACTCTGCAGCCCACGCCTCAACTGCATCACGCAATGACACACCTGCACGAAGCGTCACACACAGTCGCTGAGCGAGTGATGAGGAGAGATCCGGAGTACTCACGCTCGACCTACGAACCATTTGTTGGATCCACCACGCTCCGACTCGGTTCAGGATGATGCCGACTCCGATGGTGAGAACAAACGGAGATGTGAGTGCGCCTTGACGAGCGGTAGATGAGGCGAGGAGAAGGAGTAGGAGCACGACAAATGGCAACAAGGTGAGGAGAGTTGCAGACGAGCGTGCTTGCGCCGTTGCCGTTGCAATGTCTTGATGATGTCGAACATCTTCTCTGATGAGATCGGCCGCCTGTTCAAGAGCCTGTGGAATAAAAACATCGTGCACAAGTGAGACGCGTAAGAATTCAAAGAATCGTTGTTCATGGTCATTGCATTCCTGCAGCGATAGCGATTCATCAATCTCTTGGCCGTTGCGAAGATCATCGACTACTCGGACGTGTGCAGGCGACTCAGGGAGATGGGGAAGCGTGGCAATGAGGGCATCACGCGGGTGTTGATGCGAGCGCGTCGCCCGCGCCAGTGAGTCAAGACATTGGGCGTATTCAGGAAGAGTGTGCGAAACCGAACGTTGTCTGTGCTTCCTCGCATAACCAATTTCACGAGGCGTTTCCACACTGGTGTGAAGTGGTTTCTGCTGAGGTGGAGCAATCAGGTCAGCGACGTATTGACTCGCTACGCGTTGATCCATGAAGAGAAAAAATCGAGGGCTTAGAAACCACATAACAATGCTGAATGTGAGGACGAAAAAGATGATGTGCCTCACGTTGCCTCGTAGAGAGGCTGCGTGGAATCTTTGGTGATGTGCAGAATCTCAGAGATGTGTCGACGACCGTTGGGTAGTCGCTCGATGTACACGATCGCATCAAGAGCGGTGGTGGCTAGATCTTGCGATTGTTGATGTGACCACTGTGGAGAATCTCGTGTGATCATTGCTGCTAATCGGGACACAGTGTCCCGGGCAGAGGTGGCGTGCACTGTTGCCCAACTCCCTCGGTGGCCCGTGGTTAATGCCATCAACATGTCAATCGCTTCTGCGCCACGCACCTCTCCGACAATCAATCTGTCGGGGCGCAGCCGAAGAGATGTGCGAACTAACTGTTGCAATGTGAGCTCGCCAAGGTTTTCTGAATTTGCGGGCCGTGTTTGTAGACGAACAACGTGGGAATTGTTGAAGCGCAGTTCCGCAGTGTCTTCTACAACTACTAGTCGTTCGCTGGAACAAAAGTGTGAAGCGGCAGCAGACAACAGTGAGGTCTTCCCACTTGACGTTGCACCGGACACCACAACGTTCATGCGTTCATGAATCACATGTTTCAAAATGTCGGTGCAGGCTGATGGTCCAAAGGCTGCAAGGGGAAGAATTCGCCTTGAGAACTTTCGAATGTTGATGGTGCACCCACCGAGAGAGATGGGCGGCAGGACAACACAGGCTCGAGAACCATCATGCAGGCGAGCATCGAGAATGGGCGACAAGAGATCAACTCGCCTGCCGGATGCCCGACAGATGTGCTCGATGCACTGAGAGATCTGGTCGGGGTTGAGTTGACCAGCGGGGTGCAGTCCATGTGCATCTTCTAACCAAACATTGCCACCTTCCACCACCATGACTTCGTTGACATCGGGGTTATCGAGATGTTCCTGCAAGACGCCAATGGTGGACATCATCACTTGCGTGGGAAGAAGCAATGGCCGAACAGTTGCTCTACACGAGCGGGGAGGAGTCCCGCATCAACTGCTCGAGAGATGGCCGCCTCGTACGGGATCTCTGCAGCAATCGGGACGCCAAGCACATTGCCCACGTCCTTCACGGTGAGAGCTCTGTTGTCCTCTTTGATGACGAACACATTGGAAGGCCGTGGCAATCGCGAGGCACGGCGTAGAGAGAGATAGCAGGGCTTCACCACCATCGAAACGTTGCCCATTGCTGACGTCAGTGCTTCGGGAACATACGTAGTCCCCGCATCGATAATGACATCGTGCGGAAGTTCAGAGATTGCTTGGGCTAGCGCCTTCCAGCGAGGTTCTCCGTCAACAAAGCGAGCACCTCGATGGACAACGACAAGTCCTGGAATCACTGGAGTGCCGAGAAGAACCATCTGTTGCGGATCGCCAATGTTGTCCTCATCAAGCCAGTCGTTGATGCCAGGGCCATGTGGCTCGGCCATACCGATTGCGGCTGGAACATCTCCGCAGAGATCAATAAGCAATGTATTAGTACCGCGAATAGCGGACATGAGTGAGAATGCAGATGCAGTCACTGTGGTGCAGTTGCCGCCTTTGGGCGACATGAAAAGTGTGGACACACAACCTCCTAGTTAGGTGGAGGTGATGTGTACGGCGAGAGCAGAAAGTGGAACTACAACTTCACTTCGTTGCGCATTGGCTGATTCTCGATGTAGCGACGAAGGTTTTCAACAAAGAGTTTCTCCGCACGAAGGCCCGAGGTTGAAGAAGACCCGGAACTGTGCGGCGTGATGATGACATTGTCAAAACCCCACAGTGGAGAATCTTCGGGCAGAGGCTCGGTGGCAAAGACATCAAGTCCTGCTCCGGAGATGTGCCCCGACTGCAAAGCAGCAATGAGGGCCGGCTCAGAAACCAGTTCTCCTCGACCCACATTGATGAATCGTGCGCCTGGTTTGAATGCAGCGAAACGTGCGTCATCGAAAAGATCGCGTGTGTCAGGTGTGAGGGGAAGTGCACACGCAACCCAATCAGCCCGGCCGAGCACTTCATTAAGAGAATCAAAACCATAAGTAGGGCACGGTTCATTGCCCTGTGGTGTGCGACGAATGCCTTCCACTTCCATGTTGAGTGCAACACCCAATCGTGCAATCTCTAAACCGATGGGACCGAGACCAATAACAGCAAGACGAGCGCCATCTAATTCGACGAACGAGTGACGTTCCCATTCACGCTTGTCCTGATGACGGAACCATGCGCGCGCGTTACGGCTCAGAGCGAGCATGTACAAGATTGCAGTTTGTGCAATGGGTGATGCTGTGGCACCCGAAGAATTTGTCAGGCGAACACCGTTCTCCATCAACTGAATAAAGAACGGACTATCAACGCCGGCAGAAAAAGTATGAAGCCATTTCACATTGGTGGACTTCATGATGGAAAGCACCATGCCTCGTGAGCGTTCTGGCCACACATCACTAGAGAAGAACGCAACATTGACTGTTGTGAGGATGTCGTCGGGCAAGGGCTCATCACCTTCGTAGATGATGGGGGTGATGCCTGGCACGAAGGAGGTGATGTTTGTCCCTTCTCGCTGCCACACATTGTCGCTGACGAGAAGAACGATGTCGGAGCCCACTGTGGTCATTGACACAGACTATGTATCGCAGGCCTATGTGGCAGTACCGTTCAGGTGTGCGCCTTTTCGTTGGACTGCTTTCCCTGTTGCCATTGGCTCCCGCCCACCTGGGTTCCGGAGACAGTGTGCAGCCGCGCAACACCGAGTCAGTCATCGAGAAAATCTCTCCTGCCGTGCCAGATGGGGTGAAGATCGAAATTGTGGGTGCCGATACGTTCGTGAGATTGACGGCTGTCGGCGTGCGAGCCGAGGTGCGGGGGTATGACAAAGAGCCGTACTTGCGCATCAATGAAAACGGCCTTGTTGAGATCAACGATGCTTCCGTCACCGCAGTTCTTAATGGTGACCGATATGGAAACGTTGACACTTCGCAGATGAAGCCGGGCGCAGTCCCACAATGGCGAACGCTGTCTGTGGATGGCATTGCGATGTGGCACGATCACCGTTCACACTGGATGAGTCCACTCGAGCCAGCAACTGTTGATGCAGACGGAACTGTTCTGAAGTGGGACATTCCGATGACGATTGCGGGCAAAGCAACGGTTGTATCGGGCACTCTCTTTCTGCGTGATCAAGCAAGTGCTGCGTGGTGGTTGCTCATTGTTCCTGCCGTCGCGATTGCGGTGCTGTTGTCGCTGTTGCGTCGTCGTAGTTTCTTTGCGCTTGTCGTCGGTGCGTCTTTGCTTGGTGTCGTTACCGGATTACTGGAGTTCACCGGCTTGCCGAAAGGTGCTCAGATCACCCCAGTGATGTTGATGTTCTGTGCAGGTGCTGCGGCGATTGCCATTGCAGCATCAATACGTCTCATTCGCCCCGGAGCGATGCACATCGCGTTGTCGCTGAATGCAGGTGCAGGTGCAGCGCTTGTCGTTGGTGCATGGTTAACAGCAGATCAAGTTCGCGCTGCGTACATTCCGGGCCTTGATGCAATGTGGCTCGCACGAACAGTGATACCAGTGATGATGGGCGTGGGCTTAGTAGCTGCCATCGATGGCGTGACACGCATTATTCGTACAGCGCCATAAGCGCTGGTGTGTTTACACCGAGAGAAGGTCGCGTGCACCAGTGTCAGATGACGGGTGACGCAGTTTGCTCATCGCACGAGCTTCAATCTGGCGAATGCGCTCACGTGTGAGATTGAAGTGTTCGCCGACCTCTTCCAAGGTGCGACCTTCACCGCTGCCATCAAGACCGAAACGCAAACGAAGAATCTCACGCTCGCGTTCATCAAGTGGTGCAAGCAAACGCTGAATCTCTTCTGGCAACAATGCAGTTGCAGCAACTTCGAATGGTGACTCTGCAGAGCGGTCTTCAACGACGTCGCCCAATTCAGCATCGCCATCTTCACGCAGTGGCTCTGACAACGACAATGGTTCAGCAGCGAAACGCAATGCTTCGGTGACCTTGTCTTCAGGCATCTCTACTTCTTTTGACAACTCGGCAAGAGTTGCAGGGCGTCCAAACTTGAGCTCGAGGCGCGAGCGAGCCTTCTGCAAACGAGCAAGTGTGTCGCCCGCGTGGACCGGGAGGCGAATGGTGCGACCGGTATTTGCGATACCGCGCGTGATTGCCTGACGGATCCACCATGTTGCATAGGTGGAGAACTTGAAACCTTTACGCCAGTCGAACTTTTCAACTGCGTGCATAAGGCCGAGGTTGCCTTCTTGAATGAGGTCGAGAAGTGGAAGACCAGATGCTTGGTACTTCTTTGCGATGGAGACAACGAGACGAAGGTTTGACTGCACGAATGCGCGCTCAGCGATTTCGCCTTCACGGATGGCCTTGCGAAGTTCACGACGCTTTGTTGCGGTGAGAGTCTTTGCGTCGCCAGCTTCTTGTTCGGCAAGGGCGATCTTGCCTGCTTCGATGGCCTTGGCAAGACGAACTTCGTCGTCCTTAGTGAGGAGGGTGTACTGACCGATGTCAGTGAGGTAGAGCCTGACGAGGTCTTCCTCGTCGCGATCAATCCGATCCTTAGCCACCCTGAAACCTCGCCTTTTCGTTAGTGATTCAGAGCCATTTGGCCTGAACAAGTTGCAGGATACCGAGCCCACCATGGAGCCCCACAGCCGAAGAGGGCACAAATAGTTATACACAGGCCTGACGCCCCACAAAGCCCGATAAGAGTTAGTTTTTGGGCATGGCAAATCCCATTTTGAACAACAAGGCCCTCGGCCTTGGAAACCTCGACCAGCAGAACAACACGTGGGCACCACCCACTCCGCAGCCGGTGACAGATGGTCCGGTGAGCCGCTGGGATGGTGGATTGATGACAGTGAAGGGCACTGCATCCGCCACCATCATGTTGTTAGCCCTGATTCTTGCGTCGGCGACTTTCACGTGGATGTCGATTGACGAACCAATTCCTGGTCAAGCAGTGCAACTTCCAATGGGATGGGTGATTGGCGGATTCGTAGTTGCGCTTATTGCAGTATTAATTGCCTCATTTAAGCCACACACCGCAAAGATCGCAGCTCCTATTTACGCACTTGCTGAAGGCATTGTGCTTGGTGCAATTAGCCGCGCATACTCCGAGATGTACGACGGAATTGTCACGCAAGCCATTGGTGCAACAATGGGTGTATTCATCGTGATGTTGTTGCTGTACCGCAGCGGTGTCGTGAAAGTGACAAACAAGTTCCGCCGCATTGTCATGGGTGCAACACTCGGACTTCTGGGCTTCTACTTGATCTCGTTTGTCATCGGAATCTTTGCTGGCTATCCATCGTTCATTAACGATGCAAGCCCCTTGGGCATTGGCTTCAGTGTTTTGGTTGCCGGCCTTGCTGCATTCCACCTCGCTCTTGACTTCGACACCATCGAGCAAGGCGTTGCGAACAAGTTGCCAGCGCACATGGAATGGTTCTGTGCACTTGGCCTCACCGTTACCTTGGTGTGGCTGTACCTTGAGATTCTTCGTCTCTTGGCAAAGCTCCGCGAGAACTAAATCGCTCGCTCATGTGAGCGAGATCATTCACTGAAATTCAGGGATTACGGCGAGCCGTTGGGTGCGCTGCAAGATGACCGGGCTCAATGGGCTCTCCGGTGATCTCGTCATTCCAGTAGGTGCCATTGTCGAGACGACCTAGTGCAAACTCGACATCTGCCAAGTCGCGTTCCATGGTGTCGAGGTCGAGTGGGCTTTCTGGATTCACGTTCGTCATCGTAGGCGGGCCAGGTGGGGCAATGCGAAAGAGGCACGGCGCGATGGTCGTTGTAGCCTCGCCTGCATGAGTTTGCCTTTCCCTGCCCTTGACGGTTCCGCACCAAAGACCCAGAAGTTCCCTGAAGCACCAGAGATGGGCATCGACCCATCGAAGCGCTACACCGCAACAATGGAGACCACTTTGGGAACCATCGTGATTGCACTTGATGCAATCAACGCTCCTCGCACCGTCAACAACTTTGTGTATCTCGCTGGTTACCACTACTACGACGGCATCATCTTCCATCGCATTATCAACGGCTTCATGTGCCAAGGCGGAGACCCAACAGGCACCGGCACTGGTGGCCCTGGCTACCGCTTCGGTGATGAATTGCCAAAGCCTGGTCAGTACCAAATTGGTTCAGTCGCAATGGCAAACGCCGGCCCGAACACCAACGGTTCACAGTTCTTCATCGTCAGCGGCGCAAGCGGCGTTTCATTGCCACCTGCATACGCATTGTTCGGTCAGGTCGTGAAGGGTCTTGATGTCGTCGATGCGATGCAGAAAGTGCAAACCGCACGCGGCGATCGTCCTATCGACGATGTGGTGATCAACAGTGTCACCATCACTGTCGCTGACTGAGGTCAGTCTCGCTTCGGCAAGGCGTATTGCACTTGCCGCACAAGGTTTCGCATCACCACGTCCCACGGGTCGTGTGGATCGACGGCACCTTCGAAAAGTTCTCGATCAGGTCGGACTGATTCAAATTGATTCGGTCAATGTGCTTGTACGAAGTCAAGAACTTCCGTTGTTTTCACGATTGGGAGATCACCCTCGCACGTTGATTCCTGATGCAACGGCCGACGGTGAACTCTTTGAGTACTGGTGCCATGAGGCATCGCACCTTCCATCGTCAATGCATCGACTTATTCGGTGGCGAATGGAAGATGCGCGGAACGGGACAATGTGGCCTGGGTTACGAAAGTTTGCGAAGTCAAAGCCACAGTTCGTACAAGAAGTTCGTGATCGTGTCTACAACGACGGACCTCTTGTTGCCGGTGACGTGAAGACACGCACTGGCCCCAAAGGTTCGTGGTGGGACTGGGACGACGGTAAAGCCGCGCTGGAGTATTTGTTCTGGACTGGCGAAATCACTGCGCAACGTAGAACGAATGATTTCGCACGCATGTATTTTGCACCACACCACGTGTTGCCTGCTGAAGTGTTGAAGGCGAAGACTCCGACAGAACGTGAGGCGCGAAGCGAATTGCTTCTTTTAGCTGCAAAAAGCTTAGGAATTGCGACAGCTAGTGACTTACTTGATTACCACCGTCAGCGGCCAGGCGTTGCAAAGCCAGTGTTGGCGGAATTGGTGCAGCGAGGTGAACTTGAACAAGTACGCGTTGAAGGGTGGCGCGATGTCGCGTACATGGTGCCTGGTGCTGCGAAGCCGCGCAGTGTGACTACGCGCGCTTTGGTGTCGCCATTTGATTCGCTGGTGTGGTGTCGGCCACGTATTGAGCGCCTCTGGGATTTCCATTACCGCATAGAGATCTACACACCTCAGGCAAAGCGTGTGTATGGCTATTACGTATTGCCGTTTGTATTAGGTGACCGGATTGTTGCGCGTGTTGATCTCAAGGCAGATCGTCAAGCGGGTGTGTTGCTTGTTCCTGGCGCATACAGCGAACCAGAAGTTGATCTCAAGCATGTCGTGACAGAACTTGCGGCAGAACTGAAGTTGATGGCTCAGTGGTTGGGATTAGACGCCGTGAAAGTTGGCGACAATGGTGATCTCAGTTCGAAGCTGTCTCGACTGTGTCGGTAACTGCATCTGCTGTTGTAGCTGGCTGATTGACGGCTGTTGCCCATCGAATTGTTGATGCAACAAATTGTCCGATCGGCTTGACAACAATTTTCTCGGCAACAGGCAAGTAGGGAAGCTTTAGTTCCACGCGAGCCCACACCGGTAGCAAAGCGATTGCTGCTGCACTGATGAGTGAGTACGGGATCTTCGACGTGAAGGGGAGTGGGGGCTCAAGCAACAAGTACTTCGCGACGTCGGCAGATTCTGTGGTTCCTTTTAACTCGTAGCGGTACATCGCAAGTTGATCGCGTAGTCCTTGCACAGACGTTGGTGGTGCGGGTACTCCAAGTGCACGTGCAATCACTGCCATGTCTTCGACGTAGCCGTCGGCTTCTTCTGCCGTGAGAGTGTCGGCACCGTATGCCTGATACGCGCGAAGAAAACTGTCGACTTCAGCAACGTGCACCCAACGAAGAAGATGAGGGTCATTGGCTGAGTATGCACGGCCGTCAGATGCGGTGCCGACAACGCGGGTGTGCACGGTGCGAATGCGATCAATTGTTTGCTGTGCGAGGTCTGCTGGACCAAAGGTGGTCGCAGCAAGAAAGTCGGCGGTGCGCTGCAAACGCCCCCACGGATCATTTCGGTAATCAGAATGTTGTGCGACACCGGCCATCGCAAGTGGATGCAGTGACTGGAAAAGAAGAGCCCGCATGCCACCAATGAACATGGATGCGTCGGTATGCACCTTGTGGATGGGTCGGTCAGGGGCGAACCAACGGGGCCCGGGTGTCAGCATGACGGCAGCTTGCTTGTCCTCGGCGTTGTCACCGATCACACGGTCTCGTAAAGCATCTGCCAGGGCAGTACGTACCGATTCCACGCGTTCGTTAAGAGAATCGGGGAGGCGCACCATGCCTTCATCGTGCCACTAATTGCGGGTCATTGCACCTGCGAATGTGTCACCTCTTGGCGAACACTACGATTCGTGTTGTGAGCGACATACAAAGCACCTCAGTAGATGCAAGCGGCAAGATGCCGAAATGGGTGATCAAGGCGATTGCCCTTTTCTGGCTTGGTTTTCTCGCCACCTACTTGGTGCGAAACACTGTTCAGAAGTTGAGTTCAATTGCCTTGCTGCTGTTGGTGGCAACGTTCATCACACTGGCACTTGAGCCTGCGGTGAATCGACTCTCGGCGCGGGGTATGAAACGTGGATCTGCCACCGCTTTGCTTTTGGTCTCACTCGTCGTTGCGACCCTGGGTTTTGTTGCCGCGATGGGCACCATTGTTGCTCAACAGGTTGCTGACTTGCTGGCGAACAGTGAGCAGTATGTGAACGACACTGTCAAAATCATCAACGACATTGGCAACACACACATTGACCCTGCAGAAGTCAATGCATCAATCTCCGATCCGAATGGACCGGTGCAGAAGTTCATTCTTGGTCAGCGAGATAATGCTTTCAAAGTGTCCGTGCAAGCCGTGGGTGCTCTCTTCCAGGGTTTCTCTGTTCTTTTGTTTGCGTTCTATCTTGTTGCCGATGGACCGCGTCTTCGCCGTGTGATTTGTTCTCGCTTAAGGCCAGAGCGTCAACGTGGAGTTCTGAATGCATGGGAACTCGCAATTACCAAAACAGGTGGATTCTTGTATTCACGCGCGTTGCTTGCGGTGTTGTCTGCGTTGTTCCATTGGATTCTTCTCCAATCTGTGGGCGCACCTGCTCCGATTGCTATGGCGTTGTGGGTGGGTCTTATTTCGCAGTTCTTGCCTGTCATCGGTACGTACTTGGCAGGAGTCCTGCCCGTGTTGCTCACTTTCATTGAATCTCCGACAAAGGCTCTGATCATCCTTGTGTTCATCCTCGTGTATCAACAAGTGGAGAACTACCTCTTCTCGCCACGCATCACAGCGCGGACACTTGAACTTCACCCAGCATTGGCATTTGGTGGAGCACTCGCGGGTGCTGCAGTACTTGGCCCCATTGGTGCGCTGCTTGCTCTGCCTGCAGTTGCAATGGGCCAGGCACTGATCTCTGCATGGGGCGTGCGACACGATGTCATTGATGACCCATTGACGCATATTGCGCCGACAAAAGTTCGAGTAAAAAAGACTAAGAAAAACAAAGAGTCATGACAGGTGTGTCACCGACGCAGTTTGCTCCACTGGCAATTGTGTCGCGTGGTGGAGTTGACGAAAGCGTTCACTTCGGTGCGTTGATTGCTCTTGATTCGCATGGTGAGATCGCATTGAGTGTTGGTGATCCACACGTCACAATCTTTCCGCGTTCAGCGACAAAGCCGTTTCAAGCGCTGGCCATGGTTCGTGCGGGGCTTTCTTTACCCGCAGATCAGTTAGCACTTGTCTGTGCAAGTCATAGCGGGCAAGCCATTCACCAAGAAATGGCGCTCAGCATTCTTGCCAGTGTCGGTCTTGATGAATCAGCACTGCTGAATACGCCTGGGTTCTGTGTTCATGTTCCATCAGCACATGAATCAATTCGAACTGGGCGTGGAAAGACTGCGCTGCAGATGGATTGCAGTGGGAAGCACGCTGGCATGTTGGCAACGTGCGTGATTAATGGGTGGTCGACGAACGACTATCTGAACGAAGATCATCCCTTGCAGATTGCGATCACAGAGACGATTGCTGAAGTCACTGGTGCTCCGCCAGTTGCCATCAGCACAGATGGATGTGGTGCACCTGCGCACATGATTGAACTTCATCGTCTGGCACGTGCAATGCGCGCTCTCGCTGTTGGTGATGCTGGGTCTGATGGTCGCATGATTTTTGAGGCGATGGAAAAGCACCCGCATTTGGTTGCTGGTGATGATCGACATGCAACCGCTATTTCTGCTGCCATCCCTGGCTTGGCTGCAAAGGATGGCGCTGAATCCATTTATGTTGCCGCTATGAGCGATGGTCGGGCAGTGGCACTGAAGCTTTCGGATGGCTCGGGTCGTGGCATTGCCACTGTTTTGCTGGCGGCTTTGCAGCGCCTCGGCGTTGATGTATCTGCAGTTCCGGACTCAGTCACTGAAGTGGTGCTGGGTCATGGCAAGCCCGTGGGTAGTGTCCGCGCTGTGAACATCTAGGTTTTGCATATGGCAATTCCCTTTGTTCCCCGCATCGACGATGCGCCCTATGCCGTTGCCGAGCAGATGACGCCACTCATTCAGCGCGTCATTGCAAAGAACCCGTCGAAGTTTTCGTATCACGGCACTGGCACGTACATTCTCGGCACAAAAGATGTTGTCGTGATTGATCCGGGTCCAGAGCTGGATTCTCATCGCGACGCATTGCATGAGGCACTGGCGGGACGCAATGTTGTGGGAATCGTGGTCACGCACTGCCACTCAGACCATTCACCTCTCACTGCATGGCTGCATGCTGAAACGAATGCGACGCGATACGCCATTGGTCCGCATCAGGTGTATGAGGGATTCGTTGAAGAAGATGATCATGACCCTTCGGAGGATGACCCCGAAGAGAAGAAGAACGAAAGCGACGAAGAGCGCGAAACTATTGACTTGGCGTTTGCACCAGATGTTGCAGTGACAGACGGAGAGATTTTTCTCACGACATCGGAGTTCTCACTGACTGCTGTTGCGACTCCTGGCCATACCTCGAACCATCTCAGTGTTGCGATGGATATTGATCGAGCATTGTTTACGGGTGACCACGTGATGGGTTGGTCCACCACGGTTGTTTCGCCACCCGATGGCGACATGCGTCAGTACTTTGCATCCATGGAGAAAGTCATTGCTCGCCGCGATGCCATTCTCTGGCCCACCCATGGCGGCCCTGTCACTGATCCACAACCTTTCCTGCATGCGTATCTTGCGCATCGTGTCGAACGCGAGAAGCAGATTGTGGAACAGATTGCCCTTGGCAATGACACGATTCCTGGAATCGTGAAAGTGCTCTACGCAAGCATCGATAAGCGTTTGCATCGTCCGGCGCGCCGCAGTGTGTGGTCGCACTTACGCAAACTTGTTGATGATGGTGTGGTGACAACGTCTGATGGCGGTGCACCCCGTTTGCTCGGCCAATATCAATTGGCGCCTCGCTAATTACTTGACCGCACCTGGCTTCAATGTCTGAGGGTCAAAAAGCCCGATGAAGTCTTTGGTAGCACCATTGAGATGACGGTCAGGGTCACCCATCCGAGTGTCAATTGTTCTTCCTTGTCGATTGGTTTTTCCGAAGTTGGAATACGTCGAAAAGAATGGCCATGTGCCGTTGATGTCTAGTTCCATTGCAGTGCGACAGCCGAGAATGACGAGCGTGTCGGCAAGCATTCCGATATTGACTTTTCCAACTGCAATAAACATCATCAATCCGTCCATGCGAACACATGCGGCAGAACGGTAACTAAAGACCTTGTTATCGAAGTCTTGACCCCAGTCGACTTCTTTGTAAGAGGCGTACACAGATTTGTTCTCTGCAACAAGTGGCGGAAGATTCTGGCGAAGTGATGCCCACTCTTCGTCGGGCTTCATGTCTTCGCCCCAAATACCAATGGTGCTTGTGCCATCGGGGCGAATGCCGAACGTTGCATAGCCCTTTCGCATCTTTCGAACTGTGCGACCTTCTGTGATGTATCCGCCAGGTTCATGTTCGAAACGGAATCCGCCATTGAAGCTGGCGATGAGAGATCGCACGGCAGCCCCACGAATGCTGGATGTGTTCTTCCAGCCTTTTCCACCAGGAATCTCGGTGCCGTTAAACAGTGCTGCTCGGACTTTAGTTGGGTCGTAGGTCGCCATCGTGGCAACAACGGAGCCGTAACACCACAACGGGCGTATCGACGTTGCATAGATCATCGGCTCTTTGCGAACTTTTGCAATTGCTCGCCACGCACCTTCTCCCTTGATGGCGGGCGAGATGACAGCCTCAACATCGGTTGGTCGAGCAGGAAGAGTGGTGGTGGTGGTCGTTGTCGTCTCACCAGGCAGTGTGCTGCTGGTTGTCGTAGTCGTGGTGGTTGTCGTTGTTTCTCCGGGAGCAAGAGTGGTGGTCACAATGTTGGTGGGCGCAGGGCATGACTGTGTTGCCTTCATGGGGCGTCGAACTGCAGGAGCTGTGTTCTCAGGAGGCAGTGCGGTTGTTGTTGTGGCACTGTCTGTTGGGAGACTGGTGGTTGCTTGTGGCGGATCAGTATCAAAGGGAACAAGGGCCAGTGTGTCGACGGGGGCAACGGCGGGTGGCTCGTTATGCAGCCACACTTCTAACTGGTCGACAACCGCACCCATGCCATTGTTGCGCGCCCACGACGCAATGTTTTGCTGTAGCGGTTCGTTGGGGTGCGCCAACACATAACGAGTGACAGAGAAAGTTGTGATGAGTGAAAAGCCGACGAGGACGAGGGCAATGCCTTTGAGAATCTTGCGTCGGTTCACATCAGTAGATTAGGCGCGCTACGAGGACGAGCCCTTGTCACGAAGGTGACGGCCGATGTATGCGACAACCACCTGTTGCGTTTCGGAATCAAAATACAAATGGATACGCACAAGGTGAGCTTTTCTGCCACGACGAAGGTGTGCTTCTGCGCGAACTATTTTTCCTCGCCAATCAATGAGGTAGTCCTCTTCGTATTTCTGTCGAGCAGTGGCAGAGATATCTGGGGCAAAGTCAAGACCCATTTGACGACATGCCAACTTGATGCTTGTGCCAGTGATTTCGCCCGACATCCAGGCACGTGCCACTTCGTTTAGGCGAACAAGATCTTGCAGAACACTCACAGGCTCGGGTCCCTCTAGACCTTCGCCAGATTCAATGGCGCGTGAGTGAAAGACCAAGAAAGGGCAATGTTCTTGGGCTAATCGGAGCGCTTCTGTCATCGATGCAACTGCACGAGTGTTGGCGGTGTTTCCCGCCTGCATCTCAAGAGAGACGTTGCGCAGAATCAACTCGTCAAGCTGACCGCCCTTTTGTTCTAGTTGTGCGCGCTGTTCCGCTAGACGACGGTCGGCATCGGCGAGAGCAGCTTCTAGTTCATCAATGGAAGATTCGAGTTGTTCAATATGAATTGCTTGGTCTTCGCTCACGATTTCATTTGTGACTGATACTTCGCGTGAGGTGAGTTCGACCAAATCTTCATCGCGACGTGGAGGTGCTGGCACGCGAGGGGCCGCAATCGAGCGAGCTGCAGTTTCGAGAATCAACTGCACCAGGCGAGCGCGCTCTCTGTTTTCAGAGGCGCTCGGTAATTCGCGTCGATGAACGATTTCAGGTTCTGTATTGCCGGCCCAGTTGACGACAACACATCCAGGTCCCACCAAGGTGTAGCCAGTGAGGGAAAGAAACCCGCGCAGTGCATCGGCAGTAGTGATCTGCACCACATGAACGAGCCCGACAAGTGGACCAGCTCCCATTGCTATCAAGAGTGGGGTATTGCGTTCAAAATCGACGACTTCAACGAGCACCGGCAAGCGCCGACTTGGTGCGAGAACAAATGCTGCTGTTTCCTGTCCACCTAATTCGTCCTTCACAACTGTGGGTGCATCGGTGATGTAACGATTCGCATCTTCAGAGGGAACTGCAGTGAGAACTTTCTTGACAAGATGCGCAACACGAACAGGAAGCATGGGAGATGAAAAAGGAATAACTCGTGATGCGGTCGGTGTGGACGAGATGCGAATGTCAAAGGTGAGGACATCGGCAATCATCACAACGCTGATTGTCAATGTTTCAACATGAGAATTGCCTGGTGCACTCTCCGTAATCGTGAGACGAAACACCGGATCATCAGAGGACTCGCGCGTACGGACTGTGGTGCCTGGACCACGAGCGTCAAGTGGATAATGCTCGACGAGCCAGTCGCTCACGATGTCGATGACCGCGATGCGCTGTTCCTCGGTGCAGTCAACCGTGGGTAGAGACAGGGCGTAGGTCGTAATCACAGCGCCGCCAAGTATGGAGGGCGTGAGGACTTAGCGGTAGGGCCGCAGTGCCTCGTGAACCCGAGTAAGGAGGGTGGTGACCATGGCCGCATCATCAGGGTCGAGTGTAAGCAAGCGATCAAAGGCTGCCGACTCGATGTCAATGGCAGGGTGCAACTTGTAACGCTGATGAGGGGAAAGCTGGGGAGCGGGGGTGTCAAGGCGGGCACTGCCGGGGGCCTCGCGGTCAATCCAGCATTGGGCTGCACTGCCAATGGCCTGGACGGTCCAGCCGGTCTCCAAACGAACAGACCAAGGACCATCGGGGTCGATTCCACCCGCGACAGACACGCTGTCGGGGGCGTCTTTGACGGGCACCTGCATCCGCATGATGGGCCCAGAGTGGTCGCGGTGGTTGACCTCTGCGATCACAGTGTCTTGTGCAACGGAAAGAACCATTGGGTCATCCTGCATGCGATGAGACGCCTCATATTGAGTCGGTGTCACAACTTCCCAGACCCACGGCCGACCACCGGTATCGATAGAAGGAACGTTCATGCCGACCCAAGCCACATCGAGACCAGGCAGAGTGACTCGTCGCCAAGGGAGTACATCAAGTTGCTCAGCGAGTGAGCGTTTGACTCCATCAACAAACGTTTGCACGGGTATTGATAGTGGCTTGTGCAGCACCGTGAATGGTGGATACCCATGAGATGGAAGAATGTCGACGTGCCGAAGTTCGAACGCTCTGAAATTTCCATCAACTATGAGGTGAGTGGAAGTGGGCCACGTGTGCTGTTCTTCAATGGGTCGGGTGCCACTTTGAAGTCCGCGGCGCTCTTGATTAGTGCATTAGCAAAAACCTGCACAGTGTTGGCTCATGATCAACGTGGGCTTGGTGAAACGAGTATTCCTGAAGGCCCGTACACCATGGCTCAATACGCACAAGATGGTGCGGCGCTGCTTGATCATGTTGGTTGGGAAACATG
The DNA here is from genome assembly GCA_021298435.1 of Ilumatobacteraceae bacterium. Taxonomy (GTDB): domain Bacteria; phylum Actinomycetota; class Acidimicrobiia; order Acidimicrobiales; family Ilumatobacteraceae; genus UBA2093. The sequence goes on along the minus strand of JAJTFJ010000007.1, from coordinate 1,836 downwards.
CGCAGTTGTTGGCATCAGCTTCGGTGGCATGGTTGCACAAGAGTTTGCTGTGAGTTATCCACAGCGTGTTGAGAAGTTGGTGTTGTTATGTACATCGGCTGGTGGAGATGCTGGTGCGTCGTATCCACTGCATGAGTTAGGTGCATTGCCTGCCGATGAGCGTGCTGCGCGCATCACAACATTGACCGATACTCGGTTTACGCCTGAGTGGTTGGCAACTCATCCTGATGATGCAGCAATGGTGGCAATGCGTAATGAGCAAGCTGCAGTACCAAAATCAAAGGACACCATCAAGGGAGAGATATTGCAACTCGGCGCTCGCATTGGTCACGATGTGAGTGATCGCTTGCATCATGTGACGGCTCCCGTGTTTGTCACAGCTGGACGATTCGATGGTATTGCTCCGGTGTCGAATTCGGAAGAGATCGTGAAGCGCATACCTGATGCAACGTTGTCGGTTTATGAAGGTGGACATATCTTCACCGCGCAAGATCGTCGAGCCATTGCTGATATTCGAACTTTTCTGACAACTGGCCAGCGGCCATGAGTCTCAATGTTCTCTTCATCACTCTTGATCAGTTCCGCGGAGACTGCCTCTCTATTGCTGATCATCCAGTGGTGAAGACTCCGAATCTTGATCGATTAGCGCAAAAGGGTGTGCGATTCGCACGCCACTACAGCCAAGCATCACCATGTGCGCCCGGACGCGCATCGTTGTATACCGGTATGTATCAAATGAATCATCGTGTTGTTGCCAATGGCACGCCACTTGATGCATCGTTTGACAATGTTGCTCTCATGGCTCGGCGGGCAGGGTATGCACCTGCGCTCTTTGGGTACACAGATCAGGCAATTGATCCACGCGTGACAGACAGTGCCGATGATCCTCGTTTGTCTACCTATGAAGGCGTGTTGCCAGGTTTCGATAGCGAAGTAGATCTCACTCAACAATTTGATCCGTGGCGTGAATGGCTGCAGGCGCAAGGGTTCAACACCAATATGGGTATTGGAAGGTTGCTCCTCACCGAAAACGAACGAGCAGCAGAGGCAAGTGTCTCGTCTTTCCTGACAAATGAGTTGTTGTCTTGGATTGAGAAACAAGAGCAAGGGTGGTTTGCACACGCAAGTTTCATTCGTCCTCATCCGCCGTACTCAGCCGCTGGTCATTTCAGCACGCTGTATGACCCCGCAACAGTGGGATTACCTATTGCACCTGCTGAGTCTGTTCATCCGTTCCACGAAATCATGCTGGCTTTGGACAACACAAAGGCTCCTACTGACCCAGCAGAACTCGCACACATGCGTGCCCAATACTTCGGCATGATCAGCGAAGTAGATGCACAACTGGGTCGCGTTTGGGATGCGCTTGAAGAATCGGGCCAATGGGAGAACACATTCATCATCGTCACCGCAGACCATGCGGAACTACTGGGCGATCACGGACTGAAAGAAAAAGTGGGTTACTGGGAAACCAGTCAACACATCGTGTCAATCGTGCGAGATCCTCGTAAGGCGCAAGCGCATGGAACAGTGGTGCGTGCGTTCACAGAGAATGTCGACATCATGCCGACGCTGTGCGACATGTTGGACCAGCCAGTTCCAGCACAGTGCGATGGACTTCCATTAACGCCATACCTCGCCGGAGAGGAACCACCTTTCTGGCGTGACGCTGCACACTGGGAATATGACTGGCGTTCCACTTTGATTCCTGTGTATCCACACGACACTCCCTGGAAGCGCCATCTTGACTCAATGAGTTTGGCTGTGCACCGAAGTGACACTCATGCATATGTTCAGTTCGCTGATGGCGACTGGCTGTGTTTTGACCTTGCAGCG
>JAJTFJ010000020.1 GCA_021298435.1 Ilumatobacteraceae bacterium | reverse complement strand
ATGAGGCAAACTGTCCACATGCGAATTCTGGTGACGAACGATGACGGTATTGACTCAGTAGGGCTTCATGTTCTCGCGCGGGCAATGCGTCCCTTCGGAGAAGTCGTGATCGCTGCACCCGACCAGGAGTACTCGGGGGCCGGTGCAGCAATTGGTGCCCTTCACATCATCCAGCCCGAGGTGCACGAACGCCACGTGGAAGGAATTGACACCTCGTGGGCTATCTCTGGTCCACCCGCATTGTGTGTGTTCTTTGCCCGACTCGGTGTCTTTGGCGCTCCATTTGATCTCGTCGTCTCTGGCATTAATCCAGGCGCAAACGTTGGCCGCTCGGTGTATCACTCCGGAACTGTGGGGGCCGCAATCACAGCGCGTAACGGCGGCATCAGTGGCATCGCCGTGAGCCAGGCCGTCACTGGCTTTGGTGTTGAAGGCCAAGGCTGGGACGATGCGGTTAAGGGTCAGAAGTGGGACACCGCCGCGACTGTTGCCGCATCAGTGGTGCAGGGCTATCTCGCAAACACTCCAACGGAACCAGTTGTCATCAATGTCAATGTGCCGAACTGTGATCTTGCCGACATCAAGGGTTGGCGTCGCACCGGAGTGGGCCACATTGTTCCTCGCGCAATGTCAAGTGCAACTCTCGAAGCCAAAGAGGGATACGTCGGTTCGTATTACGTGCGCATGAACTACGGCGAGCCCACTCAGATGCATGCGGCTACCGATGGCGGCGCCGTTGAGAACGGTGAAGTGGCAATCACCTATCTCGGACGTCTTGATGATGTTGCCCAACACGGAACTGAAGAGATTCACAGCGAACTCACGGCTCTCGTTGGTGAGTCGAACACTCTGCACTCTTAATCTCTTAGAAGAACCTGCACTACGGTCTATCCATGACCGATTGGGCTGACCTCACACGACGCGCGTCATTTGCATCGCATCAATTTCTCGGCTGGATCTTTTGGGATCAACGTGCCAAAGACAATCTCGCAGCGCTCGGTGTCCCTGATGGCCTCGGCCACTACATCACGAACCGAAGTGCACCGTTAGCAATCGCTGGCTCTGAAACAGTCTTTGCTGCTTTCTACACAATCAAGCGGGAGTTCATTCAGTTCTCCCTTGCTCACGCCACACCTCACATCAAGAACTGGCACGATGTCACAGTTGCGCGCGATGCCGCAGTGCGCGCCGGTCTTGAAGAGATGACGCCGCAGATTATTGAACCTTTTGGAGCATTGGCAGAGGACCTATGGAAGACAGTTGATGCAATTCCCGCATCCGGACGCGTCCTCTTTGCCGCACACAAAGCCTGGCCGCGGCCAACGGACCCATTGATGTCTGCATGGAATGCACTCAACTGCATTCGTGAATGGCGCGGTGATTCTCACTTCGGAATCTTGGTGAACGACAACATCGGTCTTGTGGAAGCAGGACTGCTTCACGATGCATGGATGGGATACCCAAAGGAATGGATTCCGCGCAGCCGAGGTGCAGATGATGCAGAAATTGCAATCGGACTTGAGAACTTGGCAACACGCGGTTTCGTGACTAACGGTGTTGTCAACGATGCAGGTGTTGCCTATCGACAAGAAGTAGAAGAACGCACCGATGCTTTGTGCACGACGGTATGGAAACACTTCGGTGAACAGAACACTGTGAAACTCTTAGAAATCCTTGAGCCAGTAGGTGAACGCTACGTTCAGCACATTAATGAGATTGCCGGAGAAAACTGGATGCCCGCGGCGCGACCACGTCGCCGCTAGTTACTTCGATCGGTGTGGCATACCAATGCGCACTGAGACACCAGGCGAGAACATCACATGCGGCTCACCTGTTGGTGCCGGAATTCCCGCACGAACAATCAAACTGTCTTCCAGATGCGTTAACGATGCCGAGTGCAAAGTCCATGGTTCATGGTCTACGGGCGCATACATCAAAGATGACCCAATCCCCTTGGAATACAAACCCCAACGCGCTGTGAGAAAGTTCGACAGTTCATCGGGCTGTTCAATCTTTGCACCCACCTGCACTTCAATCTTCGTTGATGCAACAGCGGGCCATCGACGGCGAACCGACGTTGACAACGTGCTGCCCACCAACTCATTCGATGCTTTGCCCCAGCAATACGGCAAGAGATACGTGGTCCGCGCAACAAGTGCAGGCGCCAGTCGATTGACATCGAGCGAGAAGAACCACACACCAGGAATGCCACTGCGTTTCACATAAGTGCGCACATTCACTTCAGGGAAGTTTCCAAAATACGGAACGGGTGGGAGCTTTGGCACTCCCACATCACGCATGGAGAATGGGATGAGGCCCACATAGGCGCTTCCTTCAAATGTGTCCACTTCGAGACCTGCTGGCAACATCGCTTGAATCACAGATGGCTCGTATTTCCAGTGCAGATAGGCGAGGTCTGTCCACCGTTGTGTCATCACGGCACGCTTCACAGGATTTGGGCACGAGGTTTTCACCCCTTCAACCTACGCAAGAAGTATGAAATGGGGAATGGGATGCTTGTCACTGGGGTTAAATGGAGCATGGCTCATTACGTCGCAACTGTTCCTTCAACAAAGTCAGCCGAGGACGCATTCACGTATATGTCCGACTTGCGCAACTTTGCAGAGTGGGATCGTGGCATCAAGAAAGTGGTGCAGGTCAAGGGAGATGGTCCGGGTCTAGGAACCGTGTATGACATCACCGTTCGCGGAAAAGGTGGCAAAGATTCTTCACTGCGTTATGAGACCCTTGAGTTTGAAGCCCCTCGCACCATGTTGGTCAAAGGTCGCAACAGCAAACTCACCTCAATCGATCGCATCACTGTCGTTCCCACAGCAACTGGATGCGACGTCATCTACGACGCAGTCTTGAACTTCAACTGGTATCTCGCACCAATGAACTTCGCGTTGAACAAGGTATTCAACAAAGTGGGCGATGCAGCCATCGTCGGCTTGCGCAAAGTTCTCGCGTAGTTCTTACGGACAACCGAGTCCATGCAAGTTGGCACACTCGCGACACAACCAAGCAGTGCCATCTGAAGTGCTCCATGCGGTTGCAAACGGTGATTCGCACGACATGCAATTTTGCTTCTTCTTCAGTTCAGGAAGATGCTGAAATTTCTGCTCTTCGTTCTCAGGCATGAGCATTGAGAATAGTCGCGATGGACAAATGAGACATCAGGTTCTGCTGTCTGTGATGTTTTGCAGAAAGAGGTATTGCAGATTTCGTACGTACGCCCGAACAGCTTCCTTCTCTTTTTCACCTTGGACATCCATCGTTGCGAAGATGAAAGGCTCCAAGGCAGCCCATCCCATCTCCGTTGCCATACCAAGAGAAAACCGGGCTTTCGTCTCCAGGTCGGCCTCTGCCATGTTTCGTTGAGTAATTGCATGTTGCAGTGCAGTACGGGGAACAGAAACTCCCGCACGTAATTCAGTTTCTGCTAGTTCCATCTCATCATCAAGAACTGAACGAACAACAGCACGCAGATAACTCTGGTCTTCTTTGAGTGCAAGCGGCACGGGAATCGGACTTCCATGTGATTGTTCGCGCACAAAGTCCGCGTGTTGTTCAACAAGTTGTGTCATTGCGGCTTGTAGCAATCCGTCTTTTCCACCGAAGTAGTGATGAACGAGACCGTGATTCACGCCTGCTCGTTCCGCAATGATCTCCGCAAATGTCGCACCAGATTTGTGCTGAGCAACGAGCTTGTCGAAATCAACGTTGATACCAATCGGATTGGCAGCAAACAGAGGTCCTGCCATGAATGCATCTGCTTCATCTGCGCTCAGAGAGTCCACTTGTGTCTCTACTTGGTTGCCATCAGGGTCGCGGTAATACGCAGACAGAGTCATTCCGTGGTTGATTGTCCAATACGGATGAATTCCTTTTGCCTTCATTCGCTCAAACTGGCCGAAGAGATCTTCAAGCGATGCATACGTGAATGCGAAGTGCTCGACGCCACGTGCTTTCGGATTGTTGTCATCAAGATCCGGGATGTTCGCAATTGCAATGCGGTGATGCTCGTCGTCATACGAGATGAAGGTGATGAAGTCATTCTCATGACGTGCCTCGCCCTGCAGGAAGTCCTTCCACCAGGCGACCATCTCTGTGTATTGAGAAGTCTTGAAAACGATGTGTGCGAATTTGACAGGTGAGGCCATGAGAATCTCCGTATTGCCGTATTAGACAGATGACTAAATAGGACTATAGTGCAGATTATGAGCTTTCGTTTTGCCTGTCTGAATGGTCGCGCCCAACTTGTCGTGGGCCCTAACAACAATGTGGTCGACTTGGCCGAAGCAAGTGGCGGGAAGTTCTCTGCCGAGCCCATCGAGGCCTTCCGCCGTTGGGATGAAGTGCGCACATTTGCTGCCACTGTCACCGACCCCGGCACACCCATCGATGTCACCACACTTGATGCACCATCACCATGGCCGTTGCAGTCATTCGGTATTGGCCTCAACTACAAGTCGCATGCAGAAGAAAGCGGAATGGAGCCACCAAAGACTCCACTCACTTTTGCGAAGTTCTCCTCATCTATCGCTGGTGGCTACGCAGATGTTCCCGTCGTTGGCGGTGCTATCGACTGGGAAGTGGAACTCGTTGTCGTCATTGGTAGCGGTGGTCGCAATATCTCCAAGAAAGACGCATGGGATCACATCGCAGGTGTTGCCGTGGGCCAAGACATTTCCGACCGCGCGTTGCAGTTCGCAGCCTCACCACCACACTTCGACCTCGGTAAGAGCCGCAAAAACTACTCCCCCTTCGGCCCATGGCTTGTCGATGCAAAAGGCCTCGCGAATCGCGATGCCTTGCATATGACATGCACTCTGAATGGCGAAGTCGTACAGGACTCCCTCACTGATGACCTCATCTTTGATGTTGGCGACATCGTGGAGTATCTCTCGGGCATCGTGCAACTATTGCCAGGCGATGTCATCTTTACTGGTACACCAGGTGGTGTTGGCGTCAGCCGCAAGCCACCCGTTTTCCTCAAAGCTGGGGATGTCCTTGTCTCAACCATCGATGGAATCGGCACCACCACAAACCATTGCATCCAGGGATGAGCCCTATTTCCTAAATGGGCTCTACTCATTGAGGAATTCCTAAACAGAACTAAGTTGAGACCAACTCCAACTCAAGGGTGTGGTCATGGGACTCAGCAAAAATTTCGAAGGCGTTACTGGTCGTTACTTTGAGGACTCCACTCCGTGGTGGCCACCGTTGCAAACCCCAGGCGACGATGCACCGAACGTTGTTGTCGTTCTTCTTGACGATGTGGGATACGCGCAATTTGGTTCGTACGGCTCCGATCTTCAGACACCTACTTTCGACGGACTCGCAGCAAAAGGTTTGCGTTACGCGAACTATCACACCACTGCGCTGTGCTCCCCCACGCGCGCGTGTTTGATGACAGGTCGCAACCATCATGCTTCTGGCTTGGCATGCGTTGTTGAGTTTGCACAAGGCTTCCCCGGCTACGACGCCAACATTCCACCTGAGAACGGTTTTGTCTCAGAGGTGCTGAATGAAAATGGATACGCAACGTTTGCCCTCGGCAAATGGCACCTTGCACCTGCGTACGAGAACAACGATGGTGGACCACGCACACATTGGCCGTTGAGCAAAGGTTTTGATCGCTTCTACGGATTCCTTGCCGGCGAAACAGACCAGTACCACCCCGACCTCATCCACGACAATCATCAAGTGGATCCACCAAAGACTCCGGCAGAGGGGTATCACATCACCGAAGACATGACAGATCGTGCGATTCAGTACATCAAAGATCTTCGTGCGTTCTCTCCCGTGAAGCCATTCTTCATGTACTACGCACCGGGCGCATGCCATGCTCCGCACCAAGCACCGAAGTCGTACATCGATGCGTATCGCGGCAAGTTCGACATGGGCTGGGACGCATGGCGCGATGATGTGTTCAAACGTCAAGTTGCATCTGGCTTGTTGCCCGAAGGAACCGAACTCTCCGAGCGCCCATCGTGGGTTCCTGCTTGGGATTCACTCAGTGATGATCAGAAGCGTTTATACACGCGACTCATGGAAGCATTCGCAGGCTTCATGACGCACACCGACGCACAAGTCGGTCGCTTATTGGAATTCATTGATTCCTTGGGCGAACTCGACAACACCATCGTGGTCATCATGAGCGACAACGGTGCATCTGCAGAAGGTGGCCCCACCGGCAGCCACAACGAGAAGTACTTCTACAACTTTGTTCCCGAGAGTCTTGAAGAAAACTTGAAGCACATTGACGACATCGGTACGGAGCATTCCAACAACCACTATCCGTGGGGCTGGGCATGGGCCGGCAATACGCCACTCAAGCGATTCAAACGCGATACCAATGAGGGTGGCGTGTGCGACCCAATGATTGTGCATTGGCCAAAAGGCATCGGAACTCCTGGTGAAACTCGTCATCAATACGTGCATGCCATTGACCTCAAGCCCACACTTCTTGAACTGATCGGCATCCAGGCACCACGCGTGATGAAGGGTGTTGAACAAGCACCTATCGAGGGAACGAGTTTTGCGTACTCACTGAAAGATGGTGCTGCTCCTTCGCAACACACGACGCAGTACTACGAGATGATGGGTTCACGTGCGATTTACAGCAATGGCTGGAAAGCTGTTGTGTATCACCCACCAATGATGTCCAATTACGAAGACCGAGCAATTTCTCAACGTTCATTTGAAGAAGACATCTGGGAGCTCTACAACGTCGCGAATGACTTCTCTGAATGTCATGACGTGTCTGCACAATTCCCTGACAAGTTGCAAGAACTCAAGGAACTCTGGTGGGTAGAGGCACAGCGCAACCAAGTGCTGCCTCTGAACAACCAGCCAGGACGTTACGGTGATCGCCGTTGGTTGCGTGATCGTTATGTGTACCACGCAGGCATTGCATCAATCCCAGAATCAACAGCACCGAACTTGCGCAACCGCTCATTCCATATCAATGCGGAGCTCACTATTCCTGCCGATGGAAACTGCGATGGCATCATTGTCTGTCACGGCGGCCACGCAGGTGGTTATGCGTTATATCTGAAGGGACGTCGCTTGCACTACGTGTACAACTTCCTTGGTTCCTTCTCCACTGTGATCTCTGCAAGTGAAGAACTGCCCGTCGGCGACGTATTGGTACGCGGCGTATTCAACGCCACCGGACGTTTCCGTGGTGACATGAACTTGTACTACGGAGATGTCCCAATGGGAAGTGGCTCACTTCCGATCACCGTGCCATTGACATACGGCGTTGACCCATTCTCCGTTGGCTACCAACGCATGGGCGCGATTCATACAGACTTGCCTGGCAAGTTTGAGATGCCCGAAGGTGTGCTCCACCGAGTCATCATTGATGCAATCGGTCGGGCGTATCGCGACCCTGAAGGTGAAGCGCGCGCCGCTCTCGCCAAGCAGTAACTACAGGGTTACAAACATCATGTACGCGAGGATGATTCCTCGTGCTGTCCACGCAATTGTTCGTGGCCAGTTTGTGAGCACCAACTCTCGTCCAAGGCTTGGAGTCGGATTCGATGCCATGCGTTCATGGCGAGGCACCGAGAGAAACACTGTGCACCCAAGGGCTACAGCGAGAAGAACGGCGTTCACCCAAGGCAACCACCATGCGACACCGTCCGGCACCCACTTCAACAATGCGAGTGTGCTGAACCCTTCGACTGTCATCGGAATCATCACAACCCACGCCGTGCGTTGTTGGTGTTGCACTGCGACCGACGAAGCACTCTCTACCGGCACAACAGCGAGTAATGGGTAATGCACAATCTGCACGAACCAGATGACTCCCACCATCATCCACGTGGCAAGAAGATTCAGGATGAGAGCAGTGTTATTCACGCAACGAACCTTATCCGTGAGACCTCATGTTCAAACACGACTCAGACGATTCCGTACTCAGAGATATCAACCATTCGCTTCTCATCAATGGAACGATGTGCGGCTGCGCCGATAACAACACTCCACAGACCATCTTCAACGGTGACCTCCGGAGCCACTCCGGAAGCGACCGCATCAATGAACCGCTTGCACTCGATGAAACTTGCACCAAAGTGAAAACCGACGTGAGCAACGTCTGGGTCAATCCCGACTTCCACCTCACGAGTTTTTCGTGTGGCACGTTCACCGATCACGATGTGGCCATCGCCTGGGACAAACGCTTCAACTTTGCCAGTTGTGCCCACCGCAGAAATTTCCTGCTCGTGCCGAGAGCCTTCAGCAAACATGCTGAGGTCCAACATGGCTCGAACACCATTCGCATACTCAACGATCACATACGCATTGTCCAAGATGTCAGAACGCTCGCCGTTATAGACCTCGTCGAGATGGTTGACATCTTGGCCACCACTCGCCATCACGCGCACTGGTCGCGATTGCACCACAAGATTCATCAGGTCAAAGAAGTGACAACACTTCTCCACCAACGTGCCTCCTGTGTTGCGCGAGAAACGATTCCAGTTGTCCACTTTCACTAGGAATGGAAACCGATGCTCGCGAATAGCGAGCATCTTCAGCTCACCCACTACACCGCTATGTACTTGACGAATAAGTTCCGCAATCGGTGCCATGTACCGATACTCAAGTCCCACCCACGTGAGCGCATGACGCGTCTTCTGAGCATTCACAATTGCAATGCAGTCCTCGACTGTCGTGCACATTGGCTTCTCGACAAGTACAGGCAGATCTGTGGCGAAAATGTCATCAAGAATCGCTTTATGCGTGAAGTTCGGAGATGCAAGAAGAACTGCATCAACGAGACCAGAAGAAAGAAGCTCACGATGATCAGAGAAATACTGCACTCCATCGGCAGCATCTCCGAGTGTTATTCGTGCCCACGTCAATGGCTCTTCGTTTGGGTCACTCACTGCAGTGATAGAGACATTTGGTAGTCCCAATAAGTTCTTGAGGTGCTCACAGCCCATCATCCCTGTGCCAATGACACCTACACGTACTTGCTTCATCTTTCCCACAATAGAGCGGTGGCTATTTGCAGATACCCAATGGACAACTAGAGTTCATTTCACTCGCACCGGGGGGCGCGACGTTTCACAAGGGGAAATTCACATGGCAATCGTTGATCTCATCGAATCAGGCCTTGGCCTGCTCAAGTCAGAAGCCGACATCACTCCACAGTGGGTCGAAGGTGTTCTTAAGGGCAGTAAGAGCCTTGAAGACAACGTCTCCGTGACCGCAGTGACAACCGAACGTGTCGGCGAAGGTGTTGGCATTCTCAGCATTTTGCAGCGCGTGACTCCTTCCTACTCCGGTGCCACAAAAGCACCTAAGTCCTTCGTGGTGAAGTACCCCACCGACGACCCAACACAGCGCTTCACCGCTGATGCATTAGTTCTTTATATTCGCGAGCTTGTCTTCTATAAGGACTGTGCACCAGATGCTCCGTTTAAAACTGCAAAGTGCTACGCCCAAGCAATTGCTGGCGACAACACAGACTTCACCATTGCCATGGAAGACATCAGTCACTATCAGCAGCTCAATCAGTTGGACGGCGCATCGCTAGATCAAGCCAAGACGTTCCTTGAAATCCTTGCCGACTTCCACGCCATGTGGTGGGGCAGCCCAAAGCTTGCAAATTACACAGAGATTTTTCAGCCACTGGACAACCCCACATACAACGCAGTTCTCCCAATGCTGTGGACCGCTGGATGGCCAGCTGCTGCCGAGCATGCCGGTGATCTCATCTCGGACAACGTTCGCGACATCGGTGATATGTGGGCAGGCAAGGTTCCTTGGATGCTGCAGAATCTCTCAACTCCGACCACCATGTGCCACGGCGACTTCCGCGCTGACAACCTCATGCTTGACGGTGATCGTCCTGTTGCCATTGACTTCCAGATTGTCGGAACAGGTTCAGGCATGTACGACGTGGGCTACTTCATCAGCCAATCGATCACTACTGCTGTTCGTCGCGGACACGACAAGGAACTTGTTGATACGTACCTCGATCGTTTGGAATTCCATGGTGTCGATATCGACCGTGATGAAGCATGGCGTCAGTACCTCGTCGCCATTACCTTCTGCGTCACCTACGGCGTTACATCATTCGCTAGTTACACAGAACAGAATGAACGTGGTCAAGATCTCATCCGCGAGATGTTCATTCGAGCACTGTCGTGCGTCGAAGACAACAACGCCCTCAGCGTTATTCGGTAAGTTCCAAACAAAGAGGCCCGCGGCATTTGCCGCGGGCCTCTTTGTTTTATCGGAGAGTATCTCCTTAGTGGCCGATTGACTTGTTGATGCGCACCGGAATGGTGCGAGGTCCGCGAACCTGACCGCCAGCCCATGTCACTTCTGCATCTTCACGAAGTTCGAAATCAGGAACACGTGCGAGGAATTCTTCAATCGCAACACGCATTTCCATACGAGCAAGGTTTGAACCAACACAACGGTGAATACCTGCACCAAATGCAACGTGGCGGTTGTGCTCGCGGTCGATGATCACTTCGTCGGGGCGTTCAAAATGCTTCGGATCACGATTGGCTGCGGGGAAAGCCATCAGAATGCGATCGCCTGCCTTCATCGGGCAGCCTTCATATTCCATGTCTTCATTCACAAGGCGAGCCATCGTCACTGGGGAATATGCACGAAGGAATTCTTCAACAGCACTTGGAATGAGTTCTGGTTCTTGTACCAAGCGAATGCGATCTTCTGGGTGTGTCGCAAGATGCCACAACGCAGAACCGATACCGCTCCATGTTGTATCAACACCGGCAATCAACAACAGGCCGCACATACCGAGGATGAGACCATCGGGGTATGGCTCGCCGTCATGCTCTGCATGAACAAGCTCACCGATGAGGTCGCTTGTGCTTCCCGTTTCACGACGATTACGAATCTCGCCAATGAAGAAATCTTGAAGTTCAGCGCGTGTCTTGATACGAAGTTCTGGATTCGTCAGGCCAGCTTCCAAAGTGTTGCGCACCCACGTTGTGAATTGATCTTTCATCGTGGTGGGAACACCCAACATGGTTGCAATCACTTGAGCAGGAATTTGCTGTGCGTATTCAACAGCAATGTCGGCATCGGGACGACCGGCAATTGAGTCCATCAATTCACGACACCAAGCGCGCGTGAACACTTCAAGTTCATCAACAGCCTTCGGAGAGAAATCAGGTAACAGCTGGCGCCGAGTCCATGTGTGCATCGGTGCATCTACCGAAATTGGTGCCGCAGGAGCAGGACCATATGCGCCTGAACCTGGTGCCTCTGCAGGAGGCACCACAATGATTTCGCGCGACGAGAACTTCTCCGGCTCACGAGCCATCTTTGTGACGATGTCATATGTGGTGGGCAACCAAGAGCCACCCCACTTGTCTGTGTGCGCAATGGGGCACTGTTCGCGAAGGTCATCCCAGATCTCAAATGGATTCTCGATGTATTCCTTGCTGAAAATGTCGTACTCGCTGGTCCAGTCGATCATCTCGCTCATGGCTGCCCCTTTTGTTGGTTTCCCTTATGGTGAGAATAACTCTCCACTGGGAGTGACGCTAGCCACAGGCATACGATTCCCCCATGTCAAACCTTGAAGTTGTCCAGGATCCCGCCTCTTTGGGCCTTGACCCCCTCCGTCTGGACCGAATTCAGACCCATTTCGCCAAATATGTCGATGAAGGCAAGCTTCCTGGCTTCCACATCACCGTTTCTCGTGCTGGCCAGCTGGCATACAACACCCAATACGGCCATGCCGATGTTGAGAACGGCAAGCCCATTGCGGACGACACGATCTACCGCATCTACTCGATGACCAAACCCATCTGTGCCGTGGCCGCCATGATCTTGTGGGAAGAGGGCCTGTTTGAGATGCATGACCAGGTGAAGTGGTTCATCCCCTCATTTGGCAACCAGAGAGTCTTCCGTTCAGGCACTCTTACTGCCCCGCGCTACGAACCAGTCACCGAGCCGATGGAGATGTGGCACCTCTTCACTCACACCGCTGGTCTCACCTACGGCTTTGTCTATTCCAATCCTGTTGATCAGATGTATCGCAACGCAGGTTTTGAATGGGGCGTGCCACGTGATGCATCACTCGCCGACATCTGCGACCAGCTCGCAGAACTCCCCCTCATGTTCCAACCCGGATCCGAGTGGGCGTACTCAATGTCGATCGACATCATCGGCCGCGTTGTTGAAGTTCTTTCAGGAATGTCATTAGGTGAATTCATGAAGAAGCGCATCTTCGACCCCTTAGGTATGACCGACACCGCATTCCATTGCGAGGCTGACAAAGCTGATCGGCTTGCGGCGCTCTATGTTCCGAATCCAGCAGACAAGAAGATGCTCCGTAACGATGCTGCGGGCGCAGGCGCACTGCACGAACCAAAAGCACACCTCGGTGGTGGCGGACTTGTATCAACAACATCTGACTATTTGAAGTTTGCAGAGATGCTTCGTAACGGTGGTGAGTACAATGGCGTTCAAATTCTTTCTCCACGCACTGTTGCGTTCATGGCATCTAATCATTTGCCCGACAATGCAGACCTCACGGCGTTTGGTCGTCCACTCTTTGCGGAGACTGCATTCGACGGAGTGGGGTTTGGTTTGAGCATGAGCGTCACCATTGACCCTGTCAAGGCAAAAGTGCCCGGCAGCGTTGGCGATTACGGCTGGGGCGGCGCTGCAAGCACCAACTTCACGGTTGATCCGAAAGAAGATCTTGTGTACATGATCATGACGCAGCTCATGCCATCAAGCACGTGGCCGTTGCGCCCGCAACTTAAGCAGCTGGTGCACCAAGCTCTCGTCGATTAGAGATTCGCTTCATCTGAGCAGTGAGAACTATCAGCATCACCACGCCCGTACCGATAATGACGAGGCCTTGAGCCATGTCGTTATTAATTGATTGATTAACAGTCATCACGACTCCGGTCACGATGCAAAAAGCTCCTGCAACCAACGTCTCCGAGGCAAGGAACTTTGTTCCGATAGCGAAGAGGGCAATTCCCGTCACGATTGGTATCACTCGTCCAGTAGAGATGTCAGTTCCCAATGTGATTGAGCCGATGACAACGAATAACGAACCCACCGCGCGCGCAAAGTAGGGAGCGCCAACTCTTTGAGTTCCCACCACCGCAAGAGAAAGTCCTGATGCCACCATCAAGACTCCGGCCGCCCATGCTTGATCAGAATCGATCAATGTCCCTAGTGATATCGCAACACCATTTGCACCAACACAAAGTGCAACAGTGCCCGCAAAACGGGAAGAACGGCAGCGATATACACCCCAACCAAGAGCCGCACTCATCAACATGATTCCGATGAACTCTCCGCGCAACTCGGTGTTACTTAGCAACACCGCCGTTGCACCCCCCGCACAACCCAATGCAGCAAGTTCAAGTACCTCAGAGAAGCGATCACGAATGTCCGACCCAGATGACAATTTCCAAGAGCCGAATCCTGCCGCCACCGCAACGATGTACAACGAAGTCACAATTGCACCTTCGGACGCATCTTGAAGCGCAATCGCAAGAATACGAATCACGCCCACGGCGATAATGAGGGCCGCAAGATATGTGATTAATTCACGGGCCGAGAATGACCACTGAGGAGCATCTGCAATGTCACATGCTTGTTCTTCAGAAAGAATTCCTTGTGCAACAAATTCATCGAGCACTTCGTTACGGGATTTGCGTTGATCCATATGCGTACTTTCTCACAATTTATGGAGTATGTGAGTACCAATCAACAAATTCAAAAGTCGCAGTATCAAGAAGTGGTGCAATCAGTGAAGCAAAAGAGACCGTCATGTGATTGTCATCTCGATACACGAGAACATTGCCCACGACAGTTGGACACGACGTTGTGATGCAGAACCAGTTCCGCACCCACAGCACTTGTTGGCCGGCTCGGTCGAAATCAACCAACATCTCATTCATGTCATCGCGATAAGCGACTCTCACACTGGGCGAGCATTGTTGAATGTTTGTGTAACTACGGCTTAAGCACGTGGGTACGTCCTGACCGGGATACGGAGTGTCTTCCATCAACACGGGCTTTATTCCACGACTTTCAAGTTCCGTCACAGTCCCTTGAAGCCCCTCACGCCATTCCTTCTGCCACATTGGCTTACGCGTAGAGGCCGACAGCAGCCTTTCAAATTGTGCAACGAACACAACTTTCACGCCATCGGTGACCATCTGATCAAGAACATTGCGTCGCCATGGCGCACATTCCTTGTACACCTTGCCGAGCACACTGCTAAAAGTTGGGATTTCTGCCGGTGGACATCCACGCTTTGTATACGTAATGAGTTTCCAATTGCGCTTGATTGCAACCTTCTCAAATGCTGGGAACCACTGAGCAGCATGAGAGTCGCCGTAAAGACCAACAACAATGGGTGATGTTTCGTTGCCAAAGACACAGTTCTTTGGACGAATGGCGGAGAAACCCGCATGACAATTGTTGTTGTAAATAATCGGCATGTCAGAGAGGGCTCGTTGAAGACTCGGTGTGAGATTGCCGGGCAACCCTGTCATCGATGCTGCTTCCACAATCGCTTGAACAGGTTCTCCACGTGATGGGAGATTGGGGGCTGTCGGCACCAGCGTGGTGGTAGTCGCTGTCAGTCCAGCGGGAAGGGTTGTATCACCGATGACAGTCGGTGATGTTGCGTCGGGACCCACTGCAATTGCAGGTGGATTGTTGCGGGCAACGAGACCTGCTCCGGCGACTAAGGCGATGATCGCAGTTGCCAGTGCAACCGCGCGAAGACCTCGAAGTGCGATGTTGTGACGAACAGGGTTTTCAATAAATCGAAATGAGAACTCTGACAGTCCTAGAGCTATTGCAGTGCACACCAACCCGTCGATGACCGACAACTCACGATTGAAAGCTGCAGCAACAACAATCAAGATTGGCCAGTGCCATAAATACGCAGAGTATGAGCGAGAGCCAAGCCATTGAAACGGTGACAAACGCAGAAGTGCAACAGGTGCCCACGACGTTGCATTTCCACCTCGGAGTACAACTGCTGTCGCTAACACTGGTGCCAAAGCCCACGGACCAGGGAAACGTGTTCTTTCGTCAAACTGCACAACAGTCACGACGATGCCGATCAACCCACACCATGCAGCAATTGCGCTCGCAGAACGAGCCCACTTCATTGTCATCACCGGCACCACTGCGATGAGCGCACCTGCAGCAAGTTCAAACGCGCGCGTATGAGGCGAGAAGAATGCCCATGGCTGTGATGATTCCATCATCCTCATGCAAAGAACAAAAGATGTAACCCCGACAACGGCAGAGAGCAGTCCGATACGGGCGCGCACATTGACTCGACTCGTTGTCGTTGCACCAAGACAGATCAGCGCAATAAGGACAGGCCACACCACATAGAACTGCTCTTCGACGGCAAGGCTCCAGTAGTGCTGCAAGGGAGACGGCGGCAATGTCGATTGCAGATAGTCGGCACCTCTGCTCGCGAAGACAAAGTTGGAAGAAAATGTTGCAACAGCCAGGACGTCATTCGCGACAGAACGCAGACGAAGTGGCTCTAGCCAAATCCACGACGCTCCAAGGGTTGCAACCGCAACGACTGCCGAGACGGGAAGAAGGCGTCGAACACGACGGGCGTAGAAGGATGAGAGCGAGATGACGCCACTGGATTCCTTCTCAGTCACCAATAAAGAGGTAATCAGGAATCCAGAGACCACAAAAAAGACATCCACGCCGACATAACCCCCAGCAAGGCCTGGAACTCCGGCGTGGAAGAGAAGGACGGCGAGAACCGCAATGGCGCGAAGGCCTTCTATGTCCGCTCGCCGTTGCATCCCTACGAGTATGGCTTGCCAACCATCCCGAAATGGGACACGCACTACTCGGCGGTAGGCCAACGCCTCACATTCGTCTAGGGTTTGGAACACCATTTACTAAGACATTCTCAAGGAGTCACAATGGCACGTAAAACCCGTGTGTTTGCAGCAATTGCAGCACTTTCACTCGTCGTCGCAGCTTGCGGCGGCAGCAGCGACAGTTCAGATACCACCACAGCAGGTGGCGGTGCTCTCGAACTCGTCAAAGACGGTGCACTCACCGTTTGTTCAGACGCTCCATACGAACCATTCGAGTTCCAAGCCGAAGATGGCACCTGGACCGGATTCGACATGGACATCATGCGCAAGATCGCTGAATCAAATGATCTTGAACTTGAAGTCAGCGTTCAGCCATTTGATGGCATTTGGTTGGCACCCGCTGCCGGCAAGTGCGACGTGGTTGCATCTTCGATGACAATCACCGAAGAGCGCACACAAGCTGCCGACTTCACCGATACCTACTTTGATGCATTCCAGTCATTGCTCGTTCGCAAGGCAGATGCAGAGACATACACAACGCTTGAGTCATTGAAGGGCAAGACAATTGCCGTTCAGACCGGCACCACTGGTGAGTCTTATGCAAATGCAAATGCAACCGGTTCAAAGATTCAGTCATTCGACGAAGCTTCCGCAATGTTCCTCGCACTTGAATCAAATCAAGTTGATGCAGTTCTTCAGGACTACCTCATCAACAAAGAGCGCGCTGACAAGCAAGGCACATCAGCAGTCTCTGCAAAGTTTGAAGAGTCACCAGAGGAATATGGCTTCGCAGTCGAGAAGGGCAACACCGCACTTCTTCAAATTCTCAATAAGGGAATCAAGGATCTTCGTGATTCTGGCGACTACGACACCATCTACAACAAGTACTTCATCGGCTAATTAGCCGTTGTAAACGTCACGTAAGGAAGGGTCATGGCAATTAGCAAGCGAAAGCGAGCGATGTATACGCGTTATGCGATTTATACGCTCAGCATTCTTGCAATAGTTGTCATGGCCCTTCTCGTTGACTGGACTCGCCTTGGCAATGCGATGTTCAAATGGGAAATTGTCAAGAAACAATTTCCCGACATCCTGACAAGTGCAGCAAAAAACACAGTCGTCTTCACGATTCTTGGTTTTGCTGGTGGACTCTCGTTTGGTCTTCTCTTTGCGTTGATGCGCCTCAGCAGCATCCGCCCGTACCGTTGGCTCGCCGCCACGTACATTGAAATCTTTCGAGGCATTCCACTCCTCGTCACTCTTCTCGCTTTGGGCTTTGGTATCCCCATCGCAACCGGCTGGAGCTGGCCAAACCCCTATCTCCAGGGTGCAATCCCCTTGTCTCTCGTGGCTAGCGCGTATATGGCCGAAACCATTCGTGCCGGAATCGAAGCGGTTCCTAAAGGTCAAATGGAAGCAGCGCGTTCGCTGGGTATGTCGTACCCACGCGCCATGATCACGATCATCATTCCGCAAGCATTGCGCATCATTGTGCCACCGCTCACCAACGAATTTGTTCTTCTCATTAAAGACACCTCACTGATCTCGGTGCTTGGTGTTACCGCAGCAACGAAAGACCTTGCTCGCTTCGGACGCGATGGTGTGAATAGCAGCGCCAACGCCACTCCACTGATCGTCGCTGGTTTGGTGTATCTCGCAATGACACTTCCTCTCACACAATTAGTTGCCTACATGGAACGTCGCGCAAAGGCGGCCGGCAAATGAGCAACGAGACCATCCTCATTGATGACTACGTGGTGAACGTCAATGACCTCAACAAGTCATTTGGTTCGAATCATGTCTTACGCGGAATCGATCTTCATGTTCAACGTGGTGAAGTTGTGTGCATCATCGGACCTTCGGGTTCTGGCAAGAGCACATTGCTGCGTTGCATCAACATGCTCGAACAACCAACAAGCGGCAGCGTCGTTGTTCTTGGACGCGAACTCACGCATATTGACTGCGATATCGATGAAGCTCGCACAAAAATCGGCATGGTCTTTCAACAGTTCAATTTGTTCCCACACATGACAGCACTTGAAAACATCGCTGTCGCTCAACGCAAGGTACTTGGCCGCAGCAAAGCAGAAGCCGAAATGAAGGGCCTGCAGTTACTCGCGCGTGTTGGTCTCACAGAAAAAGCTGATGCATATCCAGGACAACTCTCAGGTGGTCAGCAACAACGCGTTGCAATTGCTCGCGCACTCGCAATGGACCCCGATGTCATGTTGTTTGACGAAGCCACCAGTGCGCTTGACCCTGAACTCGTCGGCGATGTTCTCAACGTGATGAAAACGCTCGCTGAGGACGGAATGACCATGTTGGTCGTCACGCACGAAATGGGTTTTGCGTCAAACGTTGCAACTCGGGTGGTGTTCATGGACGGCGGTGTCATCGTCGAGCAAGGACCACCATCACAAGTCATTAATGCACCGCAAGAGGATCGCACCAAATCCTTCCTCTCACGCGTTCTAAACCACTAGACACCCACTGCCTAATCTGCGCCCTATGAGCACCCAGCGCGACAAAATCCAGGCACTTCTCACCCTCGCGCAGCACCCCAACACTCCTCAGGCAGAAGCCGAAACTGCCCTTGCTTTGGCATCAAAACTGATGCAGAAACATGGGCTCTCCCATGATGACGTTGCCGATGCAAAGAAACCAGAAGACACCGCCGTTGTCGTTCGTCGTTTTGCTGTGCACGGTCCGTATCGAGTGCGCCGTCAAAACATCCTCTATGCAATCGGTCTTGCGCACTCATGCGCTGGGTACCGAGCAGATGACGAGGATGGCGCATGCATCGTCGTTTTCTACGGACGTGATGCCGACATCACTGCTGCATACACACTCTTTGGCGCAGCCGACATGATGGGTCTTCGGTTATTGCCGAAGGGTGATCGCTCGTGGCGCACATCATGGTGGCAAGGTTTTCAACGTGGCATCACCGAAGCACTAGCGGGCGCGAAGAAGGAGTTCATTGCAGAGACTCCTGGCTCTGGCCTCGTGCTCGCCGATCGCATGAAACGTGCTCAATCTGAACTTCGCGCGAAAGGCCCTCGTCTCACCGGTGGGTATTCGTACTCCGACACATCATCAGGGGCCTACAACAGTGGGCATTCTGCAGGTCGTGGATTCTCTTCTGGTAGTCGATCATTTACCAGTGGTGTTCGTGGAGAAATAGGGTGACATCCCTTCAGCAGTTCATTGAGGCGGCACACCATCGTGCCGACGAATACTCACGCTGCACTCCCGAGCAAGCACTTGTCTATGCATGTGAAGACGTGGTCGAGCATGAACTTGGATCTCGAGAGATTCTCTCCTCCGAAGCAGACGCAATCATCAATGACATTTGCCATGCGGAAGACATTGAAATTCCCACCATTCTCATTGCACGCAAGAGTAAGTCGGCACTAGCGCTTACCTACATCGATGAGAACATCATCTGCATTCGCGGCAAGTCCACCACGATGTCCACCTTGTTACATGAACTTGCCCACGCGGTGGTCGGTGCGGAATCACACGGAGTTCTCTTTCGTGATGAACTCTCTCGCCTCAGCCGAAAACACATCTCGATCTCCTATGCGGCCCTTCTGCATTCGGTCTATTCCGGGGTCGGTCTTGAAATGTCGCCCTGGCCGGCGACTGCCGCACGACGCAACTAGAAGCGTTCACTGGCCCGTCTCATCAGTGGCAGACTTCGTGTATGACCACTGCACCTTCCGCGGATGACCTCTACGCATTTCTCTCCACCACGCGCTCTATTCGACGCATCACCGATGCACCTGTCAGCGACGAAGTGCTTAACCGAATCATGCAAGCCGCAGTGTGGGCGCCCAGTGGTGGCAATCGTCAACCATGGCGCATCATCGCTGTTCGTGACCGCAGCATTAAAGAACGCATTGGCCGCCTGTATTCAGCAGAGTGGGATAAGTACGTGGAATACAACGTGTCAAAGTTTGAAGGACATCCACCAGCG
>JAJTFJ010000051.1 GCA_021298435.1 Ilumatobacteraceae bacterium | reverse complement strand
AAGAGGGTGCTGGCAAGGGTGGACTTGCCACAGCCATTGGGCCCCATGATTGCGTGGACTTCGCCAGCAGCCACCTTGAGAGAGAGGCCGCGCAAAATGTCGTCTGCGGACTCACCATCGTCAGTAACGGGGCGGGCGTGGAGGTTCTCGATGCGGAAAAGTTCGCTCACAAGCCCAGTCTATTAGGGCGGGGGGAATTACCACTATGGGCGTAGTGGAAACTAGGCCGGGGAGGACAGTGACTTCCATAACGCCAGGTACGAGGGGTACTCAAGGGCGTTGTCGAGATAGTTGGCCTCATGAAGGAGGCGGTGGTACTCCTTGAGATGACGGAAGGGAACTCCGGCATCAACGTGGTGAGCCATGTGGAATCCGATGCTGTACGGCACCAAGAAAAATCGGGCACCCCAATGCTGGGCAACAGAGTGTGTGGTGAAGCGCCGGTCATCGTCTTCACGAAGGCCACCATGTTCTGCGATGGAACGTAAACGGTTGATGACGCGCCAGACAGTGAGGTACGGCGCCACCCAGATCACGGGGTACATCCACCAGTAACCAGCGAGGGTGAACGCGGCTGCGATTGCCACTTGT
This sequence comes from Ilumatobacteraceae bacterium, assembly GCA_021298435.1. Classification (GTDB taxonomy): domain Bacteria; phylum Actinomycetota; class Acidimicrobiia; order Acidimicrobiales; family Ilumatobacteraceae; genus UBA2093. The sequence continues at coordinate 7,700 of JAJTFJ010000051.1, read as the reverse complement.
ACGCCGATCATCTTCCAGAGGGTGTGTCGTACACGAGTGTCAGTCGAGCGCAGATTTTTGAATTGATTGCGCAACAGTTTGTAGCCCGTTTGACCTGTGGCATCACGAATGAGTTTGCGACGCAAGCTGGCACGCGAGATGGGGTAGTTCGCGTACAGCGGAATATCTGGTTCGTTTGGTCCGAACTCACGCTTATGGTGTGCCATGTGCACGCGGCGATACGCCTGTGTACTCGTCATCACGAAGTAACCAAGAATCCAATTACCCACAAAGTCGTTGATTGCTTTATTGGAGAACAACAAACGGTGTGCAGCTTCATGCATGAGAGAAGCAAACTGTGCATGGGCACGACCCATGAGAAGAAACGCGATGATCCAACTAACGACATGGTTCAGTTGTGCTGCTGCGACGAGAATGAGAATGTTCTGTCCAAACAACCACACCGTCGACCACGCGTTTTTGTAGGACGGAATTGCGCGTAAACGTGCGCGATCATTGTGTGAGAGTCGACCATCGGTAGCAATGTGCTCAGTGGCGTGCGCGACGGGAACTACCTCGGGTGCCATTGCGCCAAGAAAAGCAGAACTACCAGCCACGTTCAATCCATTCATTGAGGTGTGGACGTTCGACAGAGATAGTGGTGTCGACGCCATGACCAGGAAGAACAACAGTGTTGCCGGGGAATGTGAACAACCGTGTATCGAGAGACTCGATGATTGTCTCAAAGCTGCTGCCGGGAAAGTGCGTTGCGCCAGGGCCGCCAGGAAACAGTGTGTCGCCAGTAAACAGCAGCGGCGCATCATGCACTTTGAAGGAAACGGAACCAGGAGTGTGTCCTGGGTTATGAATCGCTTCTAAACGCAACTTGCCCACTTCAAAGATTTGCGTGTCGCTAATGAAAACGTCGTAGCCAACGTCCTTGAGCATCTCGGCATCTTCGTCCATCACTGCAACTTCGTACCCAGCTTCGCGCATTGCAGGGACAGCCTGAATGTGGTCGTGATGTCCGTGTGTTTCAAGCACGCGGCGCACGCCTAATGCTGTGCAGAGTTCGAGGAGACGTTCGTGCTCATTTGCTGCATCGATGAGAACGGCATCGCCCGTGTGTTTGCAGCGCACGATGAACACATTGTTGGCATAGGAACCGACAACAACACGATGAACTTCGAGATTGTGATCGAAGTAGTGCAATGTTCCTAGTGGCGACGCCATGTCCTCAGCCTGACACAACTTCGAAACCCAGCGATAGTGCGACGGGAATCTGGGCTGCATCGAAGGTGACGAATTGAACGGGCTGTGGCAAACGTGCAGCTGCGGCTAGATGCATTGCGGTGGACATACCGACGGGCTGTTCTTGACAGAGCATGGTGGCCTCGTCGAGCAGTGCTTGGTCGAGGGGGACAACATGGAGAAAATCCCACGTGTGGCGCAGCATGTCTTCAAGATGACGAATCAGTACTGCTTCGTCAGTGAGACGTGAAGCAGCAGCGATTGCTTCGCCAAGCCCAATGGCGCACGCGGTCCAGGTGGTGTCGCTGTCGAGTGCTTCACGAACGATGGCGCCCGAGGGTCCTTCAATATGGAGTGAGAGCAAAGCGCTGGCATCAAGAAAGACGGTCATGAGCGCACCTGGTTCAAGGCGCGGTCAACGCGAGCGCCCGATGAGAGAAGCAAGGGGTCATCGGGGATCCAGTCGCCTCGCCGGCGCGGTGGGGCCACGGCTCCGCGGGCAATGAGGTCGGCCATCGTTGCTCCACCCATGTCGGCAGACATCTGAGACAGCTGCGCCACGGGGGAGCCGTCCACCGTGATGATGACACGTTCCCCGTGTTGAGCCCGCCGTATATGGGTGGCAAGGGCAGATCTGAATTCGCGCATTCCGACAAAGGCCATAACTGGAGCCTACAAGATGTGTACACGGGTGTACACATGCCGAGTGGCGCGGTCAATAACCGCTGGGTCAGAATGACCACATGAATTTTGCATTTAGTGAAGAACAAGAAGAACTCCGCAAGATGGTGCGCTCGTTCCTTGAGAACAAGTCATCAGAAGAGGCAGTTCGCGAGAACATGGAAACCGTCAACGGTTTCGACGCAGGCGTCTGGTCACAGATGGCTGGCGAAATGGCCCTCCAGGGTCTTGCTATCCCCGAAGAATTCGGTGGCCAGGGTTATGGCTTCATCGAACTCGGTGTTGTCCTTGAAGAAATGGGTCGCGCACTCTTGTGTGCACCGTTCTTCTCCAGCGTTGTGCTTGCAGCAAACACATTGCTTCTCTCCGGTGACGATGCAGCAAAGAAGGCATACCTTCCTGGCATCGCAAGCGGCGAAACAATCGCAACACTCGCAACAACAGAGCCATCAGGCCGTTGGGACGAAGCAGGCATCACCATCGAGGCAAAGGGTGCAGGTTCTGATTTCACCATCAGCGGCACCAAGAGCTTCGTGCTCGACGGACACACCGCAAACCTCATCATCGTTGCAGCACGCACAGCAAAGGGCGTCAGCCTCTTCGCAGTCGAGGGCAATGCAAGCGGTTTGACTCGCACAGCTCTTTCCACCATGGACCAGACACGTAAGCAAGCAAAGCTTGAGTTCAGCAACACACCAGCCAAGCTCATCGGTACAGAGGGCAACGGCGGCGCAGTTCTTTCTCAGGTCATGGATCTCGCAGCAGTTGCACTTGCAGCTGAGCAGGTCGGTGGAGCTCAGAAGGTTCTCGAAATGGCAGTGCAGTACGCAAAGGATCGCATCCAGTTCGGTCGCCCCATCGGTTCATTCCAGGCAATCAAGCACAAGTGTGCAGACATGTTGCTTGAGGTTGAGTCAGCAAAGTCCGCTGCGTACTACGGCATGTGGTGTGCAGCAGAGATGAACGAAGAACTTCCTTCAGTTGCATCTCTCGCAAAGGCATATTGCTCAGAGGCGTACTTCCACGCAACAGCTGAGAACATTCAGATTCACGGCGGTATTGGTTTCACATGGGAACACCCAGCACACCTCTACTTCAAGCGTGCAAAGTCAAGCGAGCTCATCTTCGGTGACCCCACCTACCACCGCGAGCTTCTTGCTCAGCGCATCGGTGCATCATCGTGTTTGCAATCGTGTCGGCGCTCGCAGTGTTTGCGATTGCTGCAGTGGTGGTGGGTCGCGAGGCCCGTCGCCTCGATGCTGTTGCACCACGCGTGGTGTACGAGATTGATCAAGCAGTGGAATTTGTTTCAGAGTCTCTGCCGGAGAACACGCAAGCACGACTGACATCGACGGAAGTGCGTGCGTTGCTTCTCGGCCATCTCAATTGGATGTCCGAGCGAGATCTCATGCCGCGAGACGTCATTGATCGTCGGCAAAGCATTGACACCCCAGTTGTGGCAGATGAAACAGCTCTTGCTGCCTACTTGTTGAGTGAGTCAGTGGCACGCGGTGTTGATGTGCTTGATGACGTTGATGTGGTGTTTGTTCTTGATGCACACAATGCGTATCTCGCAGCAATTGGTGCTGTTGGCCCACAAGCAGATTCGTTGTAGGCCTTTCACTGCACGACTAGATCATCGAAATTGTCTAGATCATCATGGTGAACTGAGTGAGGACTCGTGTGGCATGAGAAGCGTCACCAGAGACTGTGATATCGCTCGATAGTTCTTCATATTCCGCACGACCAGTTGCGAGCTGTAAGAAGACATCGCTGTCCATTGAGATATCGCACAGCGAAGAAGAGGGCTCTTCATTGCGAATCTGAGCACGTCCGTCAATCACAGGAAGTGCGATCAATCGGGACACATGACCAGTGATGCGAATGACAACACATTGTCCTTCGGGTGTTTGCGCGCGTTTTCCAATCACTATGGGCAGTGTGCGAATGAGACGATCAATGGTGTGTTCCGCCGAAGGACCACTCTGGTGTCCTGGCAACGCCAATGTACGTCGCATAAAATAGTCAGCATTTGCTGAGCGAAGTGCCTGCAGGCGTAACGCTGTCAGTTCATTCCATTCAGCAAGTACTTGTGCACCGGATAATGAACGGCGCACGTCAACATCATCTTCATTGGAACTGCCGAGTTCATTCTTGACATGTGATTTCTCGGTAGCAATATGTTGTGGGCGAGGAATTCCTTGGAAATTCGCTTCGAAAGCAACGAGATGAGACAGATTATCCTGCACGGTCCATCGAGGGAGTTGCGTAAAAGTTTTCCATTGCTCCTCTGTCAGTGTCTGACCGAGAGTGCTAAGTGATTGCCACGTTGCAGCGAGCTTGTCGATTGTCTCATGTGGAATCATCTTTGCAATCTAGTGTGGGAACAATGAGTTCAAATTCAGACATGCGCTCACAGATGATTAACGCGGCGATTGAGATGATGGAAGTTGCTGGCGAAGCATCTGTTCGTGTCGCCAAGGTTGCCGAGAAGGTTGGCGTCACAGAACCCTTGGTGTATCACCACTTCAAGAATCGAGCAGCACTTGTCACGGCTGCATATGCAGAGTGGTACAAGCGCTGCCAAGACTTAGAAGTCCCGATTGACCAACTGATGGCGATGGTGACTAACCAAGAGGAATACGAACGCGCAGTGCGAGCATCGTTGACATGGAGTTACCAGCCAGAACGTGTTGCTGCGCGCGGCGTGCGCCTGAGTGTGATTGGGGCAGCGCAAACAGATCCTGAGCTGGCCACAGCAGTCAACGAAATCAATCGAAGGTTCTTGACTTCCCTGGCACAGGCAACGGAGTACGCACAAAGCCAGGGTTGGGTTCGAAAGGACTTAGACCCGATGGCAACTGCATACTGGCTTCACGGTCAGATCAATGGTCGAGTGATTGCAGAGATGGACAATGGTTGTCTTGACCTCGCCAAGTGGGATGAAGTCTCCTTCGACGCCATTTTCTCGCTCATTCGTCCTCGCAAATAGTCGCGTTCGTGTGACGTGGCTGTGTGGCGACTACCGTTAGAGGCATGGAACGCCCCGTACGGTTTGAGCACACCCGATTTCTTGGTGACAAGCGCACGCAGCTTGTGTACGACCTTGATGAATGGACTGAAGAAGACATCATCAACGAAATCGTCAATGAGGGAGTCGGCCTCTGTTTCGGCCCCGACACTTTGGCGGAAGCCCGTAACCGCGGCTATTCGTTAGCCACTGCTGGTGCGACACGTCGTCACCGTAAGCCTCGCGCGTAACGCATGTCCGGAGGAATGAACGGCACGTTCCGTTCGGGACCTCTCACGCTCCATCGGTACCTCGCAGTACCCAGCACGCCTGTGTCCTCATTGCCAGGTGTCATCATGTGCCACGGTTTTCCGATTGGGCCACTTGACGCACGTCAAGCCGGAGTGACCTTCCCGCAATTGATGGACCGCATGGCGAATGAACTTGGTTGGGCGGCACTCACATTTACGTTCCGCGGGTGTGGCTCGAGTGATGGCGACTTCTCTATGCAGGGATGGGTGGATGACTTGCGTGCAGCCATCGATCACCTTGAAGAAGAAGTGCAGCCGAACGGCATTTGGTTAGTGGGAACGAACACGGGTGGTGCTCTCGCGCTCAGTGTTGCAGCCGATGATCCGCGAGTGCGTGGTTGCGCATTGTTGGGTGCTCGTGCCGACTTTGATGACTGGGCAAGTCAGCCACGACGCTTTTTAGAGCATGCTCGTGAAATTGGTGCCATCCGTACCCCGAGCTTCCCGCAGGCATTTGACGAGTGGAGCCGTGAGCTGCGACGTTTCCGTCCTGTTGATGCAGCAAGTCGATTCGCACCGCGACCGCTCTTGGTCATGCATGGTGAAGAAGACGAGAGTGTTCCTGTTGCAGACTCACGAGTTCTTGCTGAAGCACATGGCAGCGCTGAACTTCGTGTTGTTGCGGGTGCAGGGCACCGCTTGCGTCATGACCCTCGCGCAATCGCGGTGTTGCTCGGATGGCTTGATCGCCAACGAGCACTCATGATGTAATCAGCTGTCGTGGCCTGCAGGATGCGTGGAGTGCCATGCATAGGCAGTAGCGATGATGTCCTCGAGTGAACGCGTAGGCGACCAACCAAATGTCTTTGTGATCAGGCTTGGATCCGCGTAACACGCAGCAGGGTCGCCGGCACGTCGACCAACGATTTCGTATGGGACTTTCTGTCCCGTGACCTGTTCAGTGGTGTTGATGATGTCCATCACGCTGGTTCCGAACCCGGTGCCGACGTTGCATGTAATGCTTGCGCCCTTGCCTGCAAGATGGTCAAGGGCAGCAACATGTGCCGATGCAAGATCTTCAACATGGATGTAGTCGCGGACGCCGGTGCCATCGGGAGTCGGGAAGTCATTGCCGAATACTTTGAGTGCGGGAGCGTGCCCCATCGCTGCCTTCATCACATGCGGAATGAGATTCTGCGAGAAGCGCCAGTCTTCTCCCAATGTTGCATCGGAGGATGCGCCTGCGGCATTGAAGTAACGAAGACAGACATGGCGCATTGAGGTGGTGCGCGAGTACCAGCTCAGAGTCTTTTCAATCATGAGTTTTGTTTCTGCGTACACGCTTTCACAGCGTGGTTCAGCATCTTCGCGAACGGGGACTGTGTCGGGTGTGCCGTACACGCCAGCTGTCGAAGAGAAAACAACTCGGTCGACGCCTGCACGATGTAATGCATCAAACAGTTTCTGTGAGCCCGTGACGTTGTTCTGAAAATACTTCGATGGGTTCTCCATGCTTTCGCCAACAGCCTTGTAGGCCGCAAAGTGCACAACTTCATCAACGCCATGTTCTTTGCAGATGCGTTCAACAAGTTCGGTATCAGCAACATCACCTTGAACAAAGGGTGCGTCACCAACAGCTGTTCGATGACCGTTCTCGAGAGTGTCGAGGACAACAACTGCACGTCCGGTGGATCGAATGAGACGGGTTGTGATGGAGCCGATGTATCCAGCACCGCCTGTGATCAGTGTTGTCATTTCTTCGGCTTCTTTGGCGCAGGTCTCTGAGCTGGTGGCGTAATGATGCCGGCCTTCTTTGGCGTAGTTGCTTTCGCCGGCATGGGGCGAGATTGCTTGTCGCGATTCGCTGCCTTTTCCATCTTCTTCCATTCACGCACTTTGATGAGAGTTTCTGGATTCGTAATGTCGGCAACTGTTCGTGGGTTCTTATCGCTAAACACGCCCGCAGCTTTTTCCCAGCCCTTAGGCTTCACGCCGAAGCGCTTACCGAGAAGTGCCATGAAGATTTGGGCCTTCTCTTCGCCATAGCCAGGCAGTGCACGAAGTCGCTCAAACACAACCGAAGCATCATCGGTGTCGTTCCAGATGTTCTCGGCCTTGTTCTTATATTGCGTGGCAATGATGCCGCAGACGGCGTGAATACGTTGTGCCATTGCTTTAGGGAACCGATGAATCGCAGGCTTGTCGAGGCACAGCGCCAAGAACTCATCGGGGTCCATCGCTGCAATCTTCTTCGGGTCAAGATGACCGAGGCGATTCTTCAGTGTGTATGCACCGTTGAATGCCCACTCCATCGGCACTTGCTGATCAAGCAACATGCCGATGAGTAATGCAGTTCCATTGGCATTGAGAAGTGCATCTGACTCAGGGATGCCGGTGATGTAGAGAGTGCCCATGAGTGTCCTAGTTAATCGCGAGAGAGTCCGTGTATTGCTTCGACGTTGATGCCGAGGTCAAGAATTGCCTGAGCAATTGTGACATCTGTGATGCCATGAGTTCCGTTTAATGCC
>JAJTFJ010000050.1 GCA_021298435.1 Ilumatobacteraceae bacterium | reverse complement strand
TCTCTTGAGGCGCAACTGGATGACACTGTCGCTGCGGTGATGTTGGAACCCATTCAGGGCGAAGGTGGCGTGGTGCCAGCTGATGCTGCTTATCTCCAAGCAGTGCAGAAGCTGTGTAACGAGCGTGGCATCTTGCTCATTATCGATGAAGTGCAAACTGGTTTCTGTCGTACAGGCAAGTGGTTCGGCTTTGAACATGCAGGCATTCAGCCCGACGCCATCACAATGGCCAAGGGTATGGGTAACGGTATGCCCGTTGGTGCGTTGTGGGCACGAAAAGACATTGCTTCGGTATTGCAGCCAGGCGATCACGGCTCTACGTACAGTGGCACCGCTCTCGCGACATCAGCAGTATCCGCCGTCATTTCGGAGATGAAGCGCCTCGATGCTGCATCACTTGCAAACAAGCAAGGTGCGCGCTTGCGGGAAGGTCTCCTGAAACTCGCAAAGGTGGATCACGTACGCGGCTCTGGTCTCTTGCTCGGTGCACAATTGGTAGAGGGTGTTCTCACTGCCGATGTTGTGCCGGTGTTGTTAGACGCTGGTCTCATCGTAAACGGTGTGAATGCCACAACGATTCGTTTCGCACCTCCACTGACTGTGTCGGATGCTGAAATCGACGAAGCACTTTCCATTCTTGCGACGGTGTTGTCATGAAGCATCGTCACTTGGTTGATATTGCATCATTGGGCGCACCCACTCTGCGACACATTCTTGGTCTCTCCACTGCAACGCCACAGCCGTTGTTGAATGGAAAAGGTGCTGCTCTGATTTTTGAAAAGCCTTCAAACCGCACACGTCACTCCATGGAGATGGCTGTGGTGCAACTAGGCGGTCAAACGGTGGAAGACATCACCAAAATCATGGCTGGCTATCACGCAGTTCTCGCTGCACGAGTCTTTTCGCACTCGGTCATCGAGCGCATGGTTGCGTGTGATGTGGTTCCTGTTGTCAACATGTTGAGCGATGCGTCGCATCCGCTACAGGCACTGGCCGACATCATCACGATGGAAGAACACTGCGGCCCCATCAACACGCTGACAGTTGCGTGGTTGGGTGATTACAACAATGTGGCGCGTTCGCTTGCTGAAGCCGTCTGTCTTCTCGGTGGCACCATCTCGCTCGGTTGTCCAGAGGGCTACAACGCTTCTCAGGAAGAATGGGCTCGTCTGATGGCACTTGGTGGCTCAGTACGTCAATCCACTGACCCGATGAAAGCCGTGGAAGGTGCGCATGTTGTGCACACCGACACGTGGATCTCAATGGGGCAAGAGGCAGAAGCAGCTGAACGTCGAGAGATCTTCTCTCAATATTGTGTGAATGAAGCCGTGATGGCGAACGCTCTCCCCGGTGCCAAGTTCATGCATTGCATGCCTGCGCATCGTGGTGAAGAAGTCAGTGCCGAAGTCTTTGACGGAGCAAGCAGCCTTGTCATCGAGCAGGGCCATCATCGTTTAACTGCAGCTCGTGGCGCCTTGTCATGGGTACAAGGAGCTTGATATGAGCACGAAACAACAACGTCAACAACTCATCTCTCGTTTGATTGGCCAAGAGAACATCTCTAGCCAGCCACAACTGCAAGAGATTCTTCGTGAACACGGAATTGAAGCCACGCAGGCCACGGTGTCGCGCGACCTCGAAGAACTCGGTGCGGTGAAGATTCGTATCCCCGGTGGTGAGACTGCCTATGCGATTGCCGAATATGCACCTGCTCGGGTGGCGCCCACAGATCAGCTCCGTCGCGTGATGGCGGAATGGGTCGCAGAAGTGACATCAAGCGGAAATCTTGTTGTGGTGCGCACACCGCCAGGTTGTGCACATGTGGTTGCGTCTGCACTAGACCGCAGCGGACTCGATGGTTTGCTCGGCACTGTTGCAGGCGATGACACCATCTTCTGCGTTGCCGCAGAAGAGATTGGCGGCACTGGGCTGGCACAGCAATTGCGCACGTTGTCTGGCGTTACAGATGCCACCGGCGGCATCCCGCGTCGAAAGGGGACAGTCAATGTCTGAGAAGAACGTTTCTGAAGGCGCAGCACTGTGGCACGGTCGTTTCGATTCTGCACCAGCAGATGAATTGATGGCATATACCGAGAGTCTCTCTTTCGACAAGCGTCTTTGGGTGGACGACATCTTTGGATCGAAAGCACACGTCACGATGCTGATCTCTGTCGGCATTATGTCGAAGGATGATGGAGACAAGGTTCTCTCAGCACTAGACGCGGTTGCACAGGAATTCGCATCAAACACTTTTGTGTTCGAGGCATCTGATGAAGACATTCACACGGCCATTGAGCGTCGTGTCACTCAGATTGCAGGTGAACCTGGCGGACGTATCCATACGGGTCGTAGTCGTAATGACCAAGTGGCCACTGCAATTCGCTTGTGGTGCAAGAGGGAAGTACGCATCGTGCGTGACTTCGTCTTGGCGCTCGTGGACACGCTTGAAGCGCGTGCACAAGAAGCTGATGCGAATAATCCGGCTATTCGCTTGCCGGGCTATACCCATGTGCAGCATGCACAACCAGTGCTGCTCTCACATCATCTGCGTGCACATGCGTGGGCGATGTTGCGTGACGCAGATCGTCTTGCGGATGCACTGGAACGCCTCGATGTATCGCCGCTTGGTGCCGGAGCACTTGCGGGCTCATCATTGCCATTGAATCCGTCTGTGTCTGCACAGGAGATGGGCTTTGCAACTACGTTTGCAAATTCGCTTGACGCTGTGTCAGATCGTGACTTCGTTGCTGAGATTCTGTTCGACATTGCGTTACTCGGTGTTCACTTGTCTCGTATTGGTGAAGAGTGGGTTCTGTGGACAAGCGCAGAGTTCGGATTTGCCTCCCTAGACGATGCATACGCCACCGGCTCATCCATGCTGCCCCAAAAGAAGAATGCTGATATTGCCGAGCTTGCCCGCGGTAAAGCAGGGCGTCTCATTGGCAATCTCACCGGAGTTCTTGCGATGTTGAAGGGCCTGCCACTTGCCTACAACCGCGATCTCCAAGAAGATAAAGAGCCACTGTTCGATTCGGTGGATCAAGTGCGTCGTGCGCTCATTGCCCTGAACGGCATGATTGCGACAGCGCAGAAGCATTGGTTGCGACTGATCTCGCAGAGTGGTTAGTGCAACGCGGCATGCCATTCCGTGAGGCGCATGCAGTGGTCGGCAAAGTTGTTCGTGATGCGCTTGCGACGGGTACGCCGATGGTGGACATCGTTCGTAGTCATCCGCAGTTGGGCGCTGATGCTGCTCAGTTGTTTGCGCCAGGTGTTGCAGTGGGCAATCGTCGTACTCCAGGTGCTGCTGGACCAGAAGCAGCACCAGTTCAGAAACAGCGTCTTGCTGACGCGATCACACAAGCAAAGGCGAAACTGTTATGACATTTGTGGAACGAATTCGAGTTCGCTACAACGAATGCGACATGCAAAACGTTGTGTTTAATGCCAACTACTTCATGTATGCCGATGATGCTGTTGCTCAGTGGATGCGACAGAGTGTCAATGCAATGAGTGGCGGTCACCCTGACGATCTTGTTTCATGGGCAGACATCGGTTTCGATTTCATGCTGAAAACCACAACGGCAACGTGGCACAAGGGTGCGACATATGGCGACACAATTGACGCACGCTGTGAAGCGACACGTTGGGGAAACACGTCGTTTGATGTGTCAGTGTCGATGACTGTAAAAGATCAACCCATCTTCGATTGCACCATCACCTACGTCAGCGTGACTCCAGGAACGCATACTCCGGCTCCTGTTCCCGACACTTTGAAGAAAGCGCTGAGCTAGTAGGGCAGTAGCCAGTTCATCTCCTGGCCGTGATACCCGATCTCGGCGAGAAGAAACTCTTTCGGGTCACCTCCGCGCCACATGGTGACGCGAACATCAGCAACTTTTCCCGCAGGTTCCATTCGTGCCCATATCAATGGTTTTTCAGGAGTCGCTGCGATGGATGCATCTTCCAGTGCTTGTCGAAAACGACGCTGCACGTCGGGTCCTAAGTACTGCCACACGATGGAATGAAACACGACTGTGGCCTTGTCGCGGTGAGCACGTAACTGTCGCTCAATCCATGTATCTGCAGACTCTGCGTCGACGAGTGGGTTGTGTTTTTTTGCAATCTCAATCGCAGCACGAATTCTTTGGAGCCGCGTCTTTTGATCTGGCCAGACAAAAGACAAGAGACGTATTTCTTGTGATGGGTTAGTGATATCAATGGGGGACACATCAACGCCTTTGCAATTGACAACACGTGCTCCGGTTTTTGGTACCAGTGGTGCATTGCCAAACCAGTCACCCATGAAGCGCAATTCGGAGGTGGGGTCACCCATTCGCAATTGTCCGAAACACCCATAGAACTTGTCGAAGTTGAGATTTAGTCCAGCACTGGCACCCACTTCAAAGAAATCGAACTCTTCAACACCAAACTTTGTCAGCCAATGACTCAAGGTCAACTGCACAACGCTTCGTCCCACTTCATTTGTCTGTACCTGACTAGCTAAACCACTCTCCACTTCATCGAGATGTTCGCGCACATAGCCAATGAAATCGGCGCCAAAGTCTTCTCCGGGCTTACCGCCAACACTGGGGTAGTGGCGAGCGAGACGATCATCTTCACCTCTGAGAACAACGCGATGAATTGCTCCGGCAAGTCGAAGTGGTACTGCGTCATGGATAGGTCTCGCACTGCGCCCCGCCAAGAGCGCATAAATACGCCCGCCTGCTTCGTAGTCATCAGCCAATTCGGTAAAGAGGGTCTCGTACATCTTGGAACCGAGGGGTCCGCACACCCGTGCCTGTGCCCGCAGGGCTGCCAGCATGGGGTCTTCTTCAAAGAGTGATGATTGACCGGGGAGAGACATGCTCTCTCAATAATAGGTTCGCTGCGCTTCACATGACTCATGGCAACATAGAGGCGTGACAAATCCTGGCCTTTTGGGCGAACTCAGTACACGTGGACTCATCCATGATTCCACCGATGCCGCAGCTCTTGAAGCGCGCCTCAGTACGGGCCCCATTGGTGTGTACGTGGGCTTTGATCCCACTGCAGATTCTCTCCATGTGGGTCATCTTTTGGGTCAACTCACATTGCGCCGATTTCAGATGGCAGGACATCGTCCCTTCCCACTTGCGGGTGGAGCAACCGGAATGGTGGGGGATCCATCAGGCAAAAGTGAAGAACGCAATCTTCTTGATGCTGACACTCTGCAACACAATGTTGAATCGATTAAGAAACAACTCGCGAACCTTCTTGATTTTTCTCCTGGTTCCAACGCTGCAACTTTGGTGAACAATGCTGATTGGACTGCGAACATCAGTGCACTGGAATTTCTGCGCGATGTTGGCAAACACATCACGGTTAATCAGATGATGGCGAAAGAATCTGTTAAGAATCGTTTGAACTCTGAGAACGGATTGTCATACACCGAGTTCAGTTACATGTTGCTACAAGCCAATGATTTCAGGCATCTTTGCGCCACTCACGATGTTGAGTTGCAAATGGGTGGATCTGATCAATGGGGAAACATCACTGCTGGTATCGATTTAATTCGCAAGACGTTGGGACGTGGTGCATTCGGCGCAACGTGGCCACTTGTAACGCGCAGTGATGGGCAGAAGTTTGGAAAGACTGCAGGCGGTGCAGTGTGGCTTGATCCACAACGCACATCGCCGTATCAATTCCGACAGTTCTGGATGCAGATGGCTGATGCTGATGTTGTTCGATACTTGCCGCAGTTTTCACTTGCGTCACTTGATGATGTTCGTGCACTCATCGCAGAACATGAACAAGCACCAGAGAAGCGTGCAGCACAACGTTCACTTGCTGCAGAGATGACATCTCTGGTGCACGGAGCCGAAGCAGCGCAGAATGCTGAAGCCGCTGCTGACATCCTGTTTGGGGCAGACCCGACGTCGGCTGCAATCGATGCACTGCGCGCGGTCGCCGCGGAGGTCCCCACAACGGCTGTTTCCTCAACAGAGCTCGATGACCCCATCGCGCTCCTCGTTCGAGCCGGAGTCGTGACATCGAACAGTGATGCTCGACGCACGATCCAGCAAAAGGGCCTCAAGGTCAACGGTCAGACCCTCGAAGAAGGGGAAACCCTTGCAAATAAAGGTATTCTGCATGACCGCTGGGTCTTGGTCCGTAAGGGCAAGACCTCGTACCACCTCTTTGAGGTCTCGGCCTAACGGTTGCCGGGCACAACAAAGAATTCCCATAATTTGTGGGAAACCCGCGTTGTGATTGGTTGTGGCGTGCCGTTAGCATTGCCACTCGCCCCTAAGAAGCACTCGTTGCGGATTAGGGGGTCGGTATCAATTCCCTTTGGGGTATATACCGAGAGCATTAGCTCCTTGAAAACAGAAGAGAATACTGAACGCCAGTGCGGGCAGCACGGTGGCTTTTTGCCATTGGAGCTGTCTGTCAATTCTGGGATGGAGACCATCCATCCCAACAAAACAAAAAAAACAATTAAGTTAGGAACTGGTGTCTCGGGGTTATTCCCCCCGGACACCACGGACTTTCCAGAACGCAGTCACTTCGGTGACAAGTTCTTGATGGAGAGTTTGATCCTGGCTCAGGACGAACGCTGGCGGCGTGCTTAACACATGCAAGTCGAACGGAATCCATGGTGTAGCAATACTCCGGAAGATTTAGTGGCGAACGGGTGAGGAACACGTGAGAAACTTGCCCCGGACTTTGGGATAACAGTTGGAAACGACTGCTAATACCGAATACCTTCGGAGGCCCGCATGGGTCATCGAAGAAAGAATTTCGGTCCGGGAGAGTCTCGCGGCCTATCAGCTAGTTGGTGGGGTAATGGCCTACCAAGGCAACGACGGGTAGCTGGTCTGAGAGGATGATCAGCCACACTGGGACTGAGACACGGCCCAGACTCCTACGGGAGGCAGCAGTGGGGAA
>JAJTFJ010000019.1 GCA_021298435.1 Ilumatobacteraceae bacterium | reverse complement strand
AATTCATCCGGGGTTCCGAACTCATCCCGCGTACCACTAATGCAGAGCGTGCGCGACGTCAATTGCGGAAGGTGCTCAATTCGTAACTTGTCTGGCTTCTTGGGAGGATGCAACGGATAAGAAATGAGAACAAGTGCTGCAACGTTCAGTGGATCATTCTCGTCTGCGATTGCCATGGAACACATCCGGCCACCCATCGAACGGCCACCAATAACAATCTCCGTTGTTGCAACGCCTAAAGAATCTGCAAAGGAACGCACTTCATCTTTCACGCATTGCACAAGCACTGGTGCTTTATCGGGGAATGATTTCCCTGCCTTGCGATAGGGAAAATCAACTCGTGCAACGGGAATCGGCGAGAGCGCTTGCTCCATCGCCATGAGGGAAGAATGCGTGGAAGAAGAACCTGCCCCAGGGAACAGGACGACGCCTCGCACGATGTTCACAAAGCGTCCAACAAAATTCGTCGTGCTTCCGCAATATCCATCATGACCTTGCTCGCTAACTTCTCATCACCACCATGATCAGGGTGAGCGTCGCGCATGGATGCACGAAACCGACTCATGACTTCACGCTTCGATGGCTTCACAGTTCCACCAGGGAAACCCAACACATCGAGTGCCCACGCACGTGGATCAGCCAATGCAGAAACAGACGAGGTTCGTGATCCAGCGAGGTACGTAATGAATGATGGGCCGATGGGACCGCGCCATGACAACGACTTACGCATCACAGGAATCAGTAACGTGCGTGTTGTCTCGTCAAGGCGTTCCAACGCATAAATAGAACCCAGCACTTGCTGTAAGGCAGAACCACTGTTATTCATTTCAAACTCGACGGAATCACCCGCACCAATGAGTCGATGAGAACTGTGTGTCAGTCCATGGCGATCAACTTGAAACCGATGGCGCAATCGTGGTTGCACTACCCGGCTTCCACGTTCAATCTCAGTAAGTAGTCGCTGAATATCAACGTGGAAATCTTCATCCACATCGCGGATGTGAACAGAAAGAACTGCCCCAAGAAGTAGGCCGCCGAAACCAGGCGCAGGGTCGACTGGCAGATACATGTGACCCAGCGAAATTCGACGGGTCGGAGCAATCGGGCGCGAGTGGAAGATTTCTAGCTCGGCCAGCAACATAACTGTGACGCTATCTAGTGCACTCCGTGCGTGCAGACGACATGCGCCACACCCTTACAACAGTGCGTTCAAAAACTCTTCGGTGAAGGAATATTCGCGAATCACGTTGAGAGGGTCTCGAAAGCCATGACCCTCGCCGGGCATGACTTCAAGACGAATGGAGCCCCCGGCTGCACGCACCACATTTCGCAAGCGTTCGGAATGAATGAGCGGCACCGAATGGTCTTGATCACCATGGAAAATCAGAACGGGGACCTTCGCAATGCGATGCGCCCACTTCAGCGGTGACCTCGAATGGAGAAGCGGATCATCTGGCGACAATGCACCAATCAATCGCGGCATGTAATGCGTCTCGAACGGGTCATCGCCACGCATCAGTTCGCCGAGATTAACAACGGGATAACTGAGTACTGCTCCTGCACACAAGTCGGGGTCAATCGCAATCGTGTTCAACACCGTGAGTCCACCAGCGCTGCCACCCATCAACACCGTGCGCTCGGGGCGATACCCAAAGACACGTTGCACGTGCTGCAGCACTGCATGCGTGTCAATTGAATCTGCACTGCCCCACTGGCCTTCCAATGCTTCCGTGAAGTCACGACTATGCCCTGTGGTGCCTCGATGATCAACAACAGCAATCGACCATCCACGTGACAACCAGTATGTCAATCGTGGACGGAAGGTGACTTGCCATTGATCAGTGGGGCCACCATGCACCCACACGATGAGACCGAACGGCGGATGCACTGATCGATACAAGCGATACGGAACCGTGACACCGTTGTTATCAACACTATGAACAGATGGTTCAA
The DNA here is from genome assembly GCA_021298435.1 of Ilumatobacteraceae bacterium. GTDB lineage: Bacteria > Actinomycetota > Acidimicrobiia > Acidimicrobiales > Ilumatobacteraceae > UBA2093. The sequence continues at coordinate 15,149 of JAJTFJ010000019.1, read as the reverse complement.
CAAGTTCTCCATCAATTTCAGGTGTGAACCACGACTCGTCAGCCGGTCGAACAAGAATCGTTCGCTGAATGTCAGACAAGTCCGTGGTGTCATACACAACAACTTGTTGCGGAGTACGCGCTCCGCTACGTAATGCGCTCAATGTGTTGTCTTCCCATGACAAACAACCATGAATGCCACGACCCACAAAAGCACGTTCCGTTGTCGCACGGTCATACACCCACAACGATCCGAAGCCATTTTCATTACGTGTGTACGCAACACGAGTGCCGTCAGAGTTGAAACACCAGGTGCGCTGCCCTGGTCCCCACGTGGGGCCACCGTGTTCGCAGTCGTCTTCAATGACGACATCGTGATCAACAACAGAATCAGCAAGGATTCGTACATTGGCAATTCCACGCGTGTCATCGATGTATCCAAAACTGGTTCCATCAGGACTAAATCGGGGCTGCTGCACTGACACATTGGGCGTCGATGGTTCGGGGTAAATCGTGCTTTCAGTCCAGGGCATATGTGGTCGTTGCCATTCCAGGCACATTCCATCGGCACCCGCGGCTGCATCCATTGCAAAACCTTCCGATGCATGCACCAACCATGGGTCTCCCGAACCCACCTTGCACCCCCATAACTCACGCCAGTCAGCGATGACAAACAGTGAGCGATTCATGTAATCAAACGCCGGAGTTGACCACGAGCGCGAAGTATCAAACGGCAGACGTTTCACTCGCGTCGGTGCATCGTCCTCGAGAATGACTTCAACGACCCCCTCCGACTTGGTCACCACAAAAATGCGATTGCCATCGTGGTCCCAGACATGCACCCCGCCAGAGAGTCCTCGGCCATTGACAGGAGCAGGCTCCAAGAGGAGGTCCACCACCACGTCGGGGTCTGCCACGTTCCACATCTGCAGCCGATTGATGGCCCCCTCGAGACCAGGCTCCGAGAGGACGCCCGACACCCATTCTCCGCCAGGCCGAACACGGACATCTGTGACATCTCGACCAGACAGACAGAGGGAAAGGGGGATGTGGGGCACGGAGTCACGCTAGCCACGGCACTAGGTTGGAGACATGACGACACAGCGCCCCGACCGCAACCTCGCACTGGAACTTGTCCGCACCACCGAGGCAGCCGCCATGGCCGCGTCTCGCTGGGTGGGCCGCGGAGACAAGATCGGTGCCGATGGCGCCGCTGTTGACGCCATGCGCGCCGTTCTCACCACTGTCCCCATGTCGGGCATCGTGGTCATCGGTGAAGGCGAAAAAGACGACGCCCCGATGCTCTTCAATGGCGAAGAAGTTGGCGACGGCTCAGAGCCCCTCACCGACGTTGCAGTCGACCCCATCGACGGCACCTCTCTCACTGCTCACGGACGTGGCAATGCCATCGCCGTGATCGCCGTGTCTGAACGCGGCAGCATGTTCGACCCAGGCCCATGCTTCTACATGGAAAAGATTGCCGTTGGCCCCGAAGCAGTTGGTTCGATCGACATCACAGCCTCCCCCACTCAGAACCTCAAGTGGGTCGCCAAGGCCAAGGGTGAAAGTGTTCGCGATCTCACGGTGATGATCCTCGACCGCCCTCGCCACGACGACCTCATTCAAGAAGTTCGTGACTCAGGCGCACGCATCAAGCTCATTTCTGACGGCGACATCCTTGCTGCCATCGCAACGTGCTGGCCAAAAGCTGGCGTTGACATCATGTTCGGGATCGGCGGCACACCAGAAGGTGTTGTCGCTGCGGCTGCACTTAAGTGCATGGGCGGAGAAATTCAAGGCCGTCTGTGGCCGCGCAATGAAGACGAGCGCAAGCAAGCAATCGATGCTGGCTACAACTTGGACCGCATCCTCACCACCAATGATCTGGTGCAAGGCGACAACTGCTTCTTCGCAGCAACCGGCGTGACGGACGGAGAGCTTCTCAATGGCGTGCGTTTCACCCCTGGCGTGGTGCACACACAGAGCTTGGTGATGCGCTCACGCAGTGGCACCGTTCGTCTTATTGATGCACAGCATCGTCTCGACAAGATTTCAACCTTCAGCGAAATCGACTACAACTGATTCCGACTCAGCCTTTGCTGAACTCGTTGATTATGCAGTCCGACCTGGTTTTGAGAGTTTTGGACGACACCAATTTCTCTTTCGAAAACGAACTAGTCAAAGAATGCTTGGATGACCCAGACAACCGCAGCGATTATCACAAAAATAATCGCAAATCCGAGTAATGGCGGAAAGACCGCACAGGCGACTGCAAAAAGGCCCCACTTCCAGAGTGGAATCGGATTTCCGTCTGTATCTCTCAATTTTCCCCCACTTATCAAACTTTTTTTAGATTAACCCTTATTTGCTCAAATAGATAACATCTGTTTTGTCAAATAATGCGGGCGAAGGACCACTCATGCCACAATTTTCTCCACCAGAAATCTGGGAAATCTCAAGAATTGTTGGCCTTTTTATTGCGAAGGTCAATAGGAATAGAGAATACGAGGACCGCTGGGAGCAAGTTCTTCAGCAAACATATTCAGCAAGAACACAACTGACAGAATGGCGCCGAACAGGCCCGTCATTTTCAGTGGAAGTCTCAAGAGCCCACATGCAACAGTTTGAACTGATTCTGGATGCCTATCTAGGGCCAAACGTCCCACCAGGATCTGTAGCGAAGACATTCAAATTCATCGGATTTACCGAAAAAGATGGAACCGAGATTTATGAGATAAGAATGAAACTTGCGCGTAGAGATGTTTAATGTCTGCACATAAAAAAAGGCGCCCTTTGCAGGGCGCCTTTTTTATGTGCTCAATGAGGAGCAGTTCTTAGTGTGAGGAATCCAGTCCACCGGTGGCAGCAATACGTGCGTGAGTGCGACGTAATTCTGCTTCCACTTCTGCGGAGTGCTCGGTGCGCAACTGCTCTTCAAGTCGAACCTTTGCTGCACGCACTGCGGCAACATCGATGTCTTCTTCAAGTTCAGCTGCATCGCTGAGAATGGTCACATGATCTGCGCCCACTTCAACGAAACCAAGGTGCACTGCAAGATTCTGGATGGTGCCATCGGCCAAGTAGATGCGCGTGTGATTCTCGGTGAGTGCACCAAGAAACGCAGCGTGACCAGGAAGGAAAGCAACCTCTCCCCCTTCGAGCGTACGTGTGATGACCTGCGTGCCTTCTCCGGAGAAAAGAACTCGCTCGGGTGACACCACCTCGACGCGCATCGTGGCGTTGGAATCAGCCATTATGCGTTCTCCTGAAGAGCCTTTGCCTTCGCGAGAACTTGCTCAACGGAACCGACGTTCAAGAATGCCTGTTCTGGAATTTCGTCAAGCTCACCGTTGATCAACGATTCGAATGACTCCACTGTCTCTGCAACAGGAACGTATTCACCCTTCACACCAGTGAAAACTTCGGCCACATAGAACGGCTGGCTGAGGAAGCGCTGCACCTTACGTGCACGAGACACGATGAGGCGGTCTTCTTCAGACAATTCGTCGAGACCAAGAATCGCGATGATGTCTTGGAGTTCCTTGTAGCGCTGGAGAATTTCCTGCACGCGACGTGCCACTGCGTAGTGACGGTCGCCCACGGTCTCTGGCGTAAGAATTGTTGATGTTGAAGCCAAGGGGTCCACAGCTGGGTAGATACCCAACGATGCGATCGAACGTGAAAGTTCGGTGGTTGCATCGAGGAATGTGAACGTGGTGAACGGAGCTGGGTCGGTGTAGTCGTCTGCAGGCACGTACACGGCCTGGAGAGAGGTAATCGAACGGCCACGTGTTGACGTAATGCGCTCCTGAAGCTGACCCATTTCGTCAGCAAGTGTTGGCTGGTAACCCACAGCTGAAGGCATACGGCCAAGAAGTGTTGACACTTCAGAACCGGCCTGCACGAAACGGAAAATGTTGTCGATGAACAACAACACGTCCTGGTTCTGAACGTCACGGAAGTACTCAGCCATGGTGAGAGCTGAAAGAGCAACGCGAAGACGCACGCCAGGTGGTTCGTCCATCTGGCCGAACACTAAGGCTGCTTTTTCGAATACGCCCGACTCTTCCATTTCAAGACGAAGGTCGGTGCCTTCACGCGTGCGCTCACCAACACCGGCGAACACAGACACACCACCGTGCTTGGAAGCAACACGGTTAATCATCTCGGTAATGAGAACGGTCTTACCCACTCCTGCACCACCGAACAAACCGATCTTTCCACCAGCGAGGTATGGGGTGAGAAGGTCGATGACCTTAATGCCGGTTTCGAACATGCGCTTTGAGGGCTCGAGTGTGTCGAAAGCTGGTGCGGGACGGTGAATGTCCCAACGCTCGATGTCTGCGAAGTCGGCGTTGTTGCCGTCAAGAACTTCGCCCCACACGTTCCACACGTGACCAAGGGTGCGGCTACCAACGGGCACCTGAATGCCGTGGCCTGTGTCGCGCACCTTTGTGCCACGACGAAGACCGTCGGTTGGCTTCAAGCAAACGGCACGCACGCGGCTGTCACCGAGTTGCTGTGCAACTTCAGCGAGAACCGTTGTCGTCTTGCCGTTGACTTCGATATCGAACTCAATTGCTGAGTTCAATTCGGGCAGATACCCGCGAGGGAACTGCACGTCAATAACGGGACCGGCAATTGCCACTACCTGTCCGTCGTGCTTTGTCTCTGTCATACTCATCTGGATTTCTCCTACTTAGTCGCTCTTAATTACCGGCCGACATGGCTTCGGCACCGCCGACGATTTCCATGATTTCGGTCGTGATCGAGTCCTGGCGGGCTCGGTTCATGATTCGTGAAAGGGTCTTAATCAGCTCTTCGGCGTTGTCTGTTGCAGACTTCATCGCGCGCTGACGGAATGCATGCTCTGACGCAGCTGCATTGAGGAGTGCCGCATACACGCGGGCCTCAACGTAACGCGGAAGCAATGTCTCGAGAATTGTTTCTGGCGTTGGCTCAAATTCGTAATCGCGACCGGTCTCTGACTTACCGTCGCCACCTTCGGTGACTTGGGAATCGAGAGGAACCAATGGACGCTGCACCACTTCTTGTGAACCAGCAGAGACGAAACGGGTGTACACCAACTCAACGCGATCAACTTCGCCAGATTCATACAAACCTGTCACGTACTCACCAATTTCCTTGGCAATGGAATACGTGGGGTTGTCGGTGAAGCCGGTGAAGGATTGTCCGATGTTGTACCCGCGGAAGCGGAAGTACCCCTCAGCCTTACGACCGACAGCAACCACTGTGTGGCCACGACCCTTCAGTGCGTCTTCTTTGATTTCGCCTTCAGTGGCGCGAAGAACACCAGAGTTGTAGCCACCGCACAAACCGCGGTCGGCCGACAACACGACGTAGCACACGTTCTTTACTTCAGATCGGCCAGCAAGCAATGGTGCGTCGCTTCCTGCTCCGGCTGCTGAAAGATCGCGAACAACTTCAGTGATCATGTCGCTGTACGGCACGGCTGCGACGACGCGTTGCTGCGCCTTCACAATGCGCGATGCAGCGATGAGCTCCATTGCACGTGTGATTTTCTTTGTCGCCTGAACGGACTTGATGCGTCCGCGCAGAATTCGTTCCTGACCGCCAGCCACTTAGTTACTCCGTCGCGAGGGTCTTGTTGCTGGCTGCATCACCGAGTGCTTCGGCAGATGTAGCGGTGGGATCAACAGAACCAGCCTTCGGACCAGTGACCTTGAACTGTGACTTGAATGCAGCAACGATGTCGCCGAGATCAGCAGGCACATCGGCCTTTCCATTTGTACGAAGCTCAGCCATCATTGCGCCATGACGTGAGTTCACGTACGCAAGCAATTCACTTTCGAAACGTGCAACGTCTGCAACGGGGATGGAGTCGAGGTAACCCTTGGTGCCGGCGAAGATGGAAACAACCTGCTCTTCAACTGGCATTGGGGAGTTGAGACCCTGCTTCAACAATTCGACCAAGCGGTAACCGCGCTCAAGCTGTGCCTTCGACACGGCGTCAAGTTCAGAACCAAATGTTGCGAATGCCTCGAGTTCACGGAACTGTGCAAGGTCAAGCTTCAGGGTTCCGGAGACGCCCTTCATTGCCTTGGTCTGTGCAGCACCACCCACGCGAGACACCGACACACCTACGTCAACAGCTGGACGGATACCAGACTTGAAGAGGTTGTCCTGCAAGTACACCTGACCGTCGGTGATCGAAATCACGTTCGTAGGAATGTATGCCGACACGTCGCCTGCCTTGGTTTCAATCACTGGCAATGCAGTGAGTGAACCAGCCTTGTTCTCGTCGCTGAGCTTTGCTGCACGCTCGAGGAGACGGCTGTGAAGATAGAACACGTCGCCTGGGTATGCCTCGCGGCCTGGTGGACGACGAAGGAGCAATGACATCTGGCGGTATGCCTCAGCCTGCTTTGATAAGTCGTCATAAACGATGAGTGCATGCTCGCCATTTTCCATCCAGTGCTGACCGATTGCACAGCCAGAGTATGGAGCGAGGTATTTGAACGGTGCTGGCTCTGATGCAGGCGCTGCAACGATCACTGTGTACTCAAGGGCACCATGCTGACGAAGTGTCTCCACTGTGTTTGCAATGGTGGAACCCTTCTGACCAATTGCGACGTAGATGCACTTCACACCAAGTCCGCGCTGGTTGATGATGGTGTCGATCGCAACAGTGGTCTTACCTGTCTTGCGGTCACCAATGATGAGTTCGCGCTGTCCACGACCGATTGGGGTCATTGCGTCGATCGACTTGATGCCGGTCTGCAATGGCTCGTGCACTGGCTTGCGACCCATGATGCCAGGAGCCTGGACTTCCACGGGGCGACTGATGGAACCAACGATGTCACCCTTGCCGTCGATGGGCGTACCCAACGCGTTGATCACGCGACCAAGCATTGCGTCACCAACAGGGACGGAGAGAATGCGACCAGTGCCCTTGACGGCCTGACCTTCTTCGATGGAGTCGGCTTCGCCGAGAACTACTGCACCGATGACGTCTTCATCAAGGTTGAGAGCGAGACCAACGGTGCCGTCCTCGAACTCGAGAAGTTCGTTCACCATGCAATTAGGTAGGCCGGAAACGCGAGCGATACCGTCGCCCACTTCTTCGACGCGACCAACAGTGGTTGCCTCGAGCGATTGCGTGTAGCCAGCGAGGCCACCTGTAATCGCCGATGCGATGTCACTGGCGGAGAATGTGATGTCTGCCATGTCTTCCTTCTTTACGCGAAATGTTCTTTACAACCGGCTCTTGAGCTGGTCGAGCTTGCTGCGGACTGAGGCATCGATGACTTCATCGCCGACGGTGGCAACAATGCCGCCGACAACGGTTGGGTCAACAACAACCTTGAGGTTCACCTGAGTGTTGAACTTCTTTCCAAGTGCATCAGCGAGGCGCTTCTGCTGGTCTTCGGAAAGTTCAACGGCGCTGCGGACTTCAGCGACCTTGCGGCCGCCGCTGCCGGCGACGTTCTCGCTGATTGCAGCAGCAATTGCGCGAAGATCCCGCGCCTTGCCAGCACCAAGGAGAAGTGAAACGAATTGAGTGGTCAGACGGTGGCCCTTGCCTTCAAGAAGCTTTTCGACGATCTGCTGGCGAACTGCGATGGGAAGCAACTCATCGGAAAGTTTGCTACGAAGATCTTCGTTGGCGTCAATGGCGCGGACAACTGCTGAGAACTCAGCTTCGACGCGATCGAGGACACCCTCGGAAGCGGCGATAGCCGAGAGAGATGAAATGTATGCGTCGTTGCTCATCGTGCGACTCCTGAGATGAAGTTTTCAATGAGGTCCTGGCGAACCGAATCACTCATTGCGCTAGCAATGACTTTGTCGGATGCAATACGTGCAAGACGCTTGATGTCGGATGCAAGTTCGTCCTGCACTCGACCCGATGCGTTTGCAATGTCTGCAAGAGCCTTTGCCTCAACGTCTGCCATTTCAGTAGCAACGCGAGCGCGACCTTCAGAAAGAACAACCGCTGCTGCTGCGTCGGCTTCAGCCAAGATGCGTGAGCGCTCGGAGGAGATGTCACCGAGTGCTGAACGAATCTCTTGTGCTTCTGCTTCTGCACTTGTGCGTGCATTGCGAGCGTTATCAATTTCGTTCTGAATGCGCTCAGTACGAGCTGCAAGAGACTTCTTGACAATCGGGCCCGCAAACTTAATGAGCGCACTAATCACCAGTGTGGAAGCAATGCCGCCGTAGATGATTTCAAATGTCTCTGGCAAGAGCCAGTGATGGCTCTCGTATGTTCCAGCTGCAATAAGGCTTGCGTTAATCATGAGCGTGAACCCTCCATTGTGGAAGCGACAGCTGCATTCACAACAGAAGCATCAGGAGCCTTGCCGAGAGCTAACTCAGCAACACGTGTTGCGACTGTTGCAACTGCGGCGGCGACATCGCCTTGAGCCGCAGCACGAGCAGCTGCATTCTTCTGATCTGCTTCTGCGCGAGCAGCCGCAATGCGGGCATTGACTTGAGCCAACTGTGCAGTGCGCTCGTTGTCAACTGTCTGACGTGCAGCGTCAACACGACCGGCTGCTTCTGCACGAGCGGCATCAAGTGCCTTCTCATACTCAGCCACATCGGTCTTCGCATCAGCCTTCACCTGTACGGCACCTTCGGAGTTAGAGCGGATCGACGCATAACGCGCTTCAGTGCCCTTCTTCAAACGTGGGAACAAGAAATAACGCATGAGCACAAACAGGACCAAGAAGGACCCTGCAGCCCACAACATTTCATTTTGTGCTGGGTTGACCGGGTTTGGTGGCGTCTTGACTTCAGCAACAGCTGTCTCTGTCGCCTCAGCTTCTGCTGAGGCAGACATCAACACTGCTTCTGGCATCGTCGTGTCTGTCGTTTCCGACGGCACAAGACGTACCTGGACCTGATCACCCGTTTGGGTGACTATCGCAGTCAGCATCTCATCTCCTGGTCTCCGAATAAACGGAGGACGATTGTGGACTCGGACTCAAATTCGCGGATTAAGCGAACTTGAGAAGAATGAAGACCACGAAGCCGATAAGGGCGAGTGCTTCGGTAAATGCAATACCGAGGAACATCGTGGTACGAACCATGCCGGCAGCCTCTGGCTGACGTGCCATTGCCTCGACGGACTTGCCGACGAGGTTGCCAATTCCGAGTGCTGGTCCGATTGCGGCGAAGCCGTAAGCGAGACCTGCACCCATTGCAGTGAGACCGTCACCAGTGGTGGTGCCAGCTTCTGCTGCTGCTGCAGCTTCTGCTGCGATAAGGCGGGCAATTGCTTCCATTTTGTTTTCTCCTAGTTGAAGTAGTTGGTTGGGAGACCTTGTTGTGGCCTAGTGCTCCGGATGAGCCGCTCCGCCGATGTACACCGCAGCCAGCATGGCGAAGATGTACGCCTGCAAGAACGCGACGAGCACCTCGAACGACGTAAGGAACACGAGCATGATGAACGGCAAGATGCCGACGGGAATGAGGATCTTGTCATTCGCTTGGAACAAAGCTTCTGAGAGCAATGCGAATGTCACGAGAAGAATGTGACCAGCAAGCATGTTGGCGAACAAACGAACTGCGAGAGAGAACGGACGAACAAGCATCGTGGAGATGAGTTCGATTGGTGTCACCAAGATGTAGAGAGCCTTGGGCACTCCCGGTGGGAAGAGAACGCTCTTGAAGTATCCGCCGACACCCTGATGCTTAATACCTGTGGCGTTGAAAACAACCCACACAAGTAATGCAAGGAACATTGGGACAGCCATACGCGCTGTGGCAGGCATCTGAAAGAACGGAATGATTCCGGGAACATTGCACAGATAAATGAACAAGAACAATGTGAGAAGGAATGGAGTCCAAGCAAGACCTTCCTTACCCATCGTCTGCATGATCACACCGTCTTCAATGAAGTCCACAATGATTTCAGCGAGGTTGCGCGAACCCTTTGGCGCTTCGTTGACATCGCTCTTGCGTCCGGCCATGAAGAAGAGTGCAGAGCTGATCAGAACTGCGAGAACCGCAATGAGAGAAATCTTGTTGAAGCTTGGAAACAATTCTTTCCAAACAAGAATCTCGTTAATCTCCGGAAATTTAAGAGCAATCACGTTCGATCAATCCTTCGCTTGGTGTTTGTCGGGGGGACGAGACTTTGACAAGTATGGCTTATTCGGCTTGGTTCCAGGAAATGCAAGTGACGCCGCCACATATTTCATTTCCCAGAAGAGAAGACCGAGGTGGGTCACGATAATCGCTCCACCGAGGACGGGTATCGACACCCATGACAGGTCCTTCACGAGCAGCACAGCCACCGTAATGAGACCGAGTCGGGCGATATAGCCGAAGAGAATTGCCCCCATCATGAGGCCCAAGGAGATGGGAGCTGTGATCGCAATCAGACCAGCAGCAAGCGAAAAGTTCAATAAAACTAGGGCTAATGCGAAGCCCGCTGAGGCAGCACCCGCACCTGAGTCAGCGATGAATCCACCGAGCACGACCACAGGTGCGGCAAAGAGACCGCGCTTCACGAGGTCTCGAGAAATGGAAACCTCAGGTGCCTGACCGGCCAGAACTGAGCCCAAGGGAGACACGGGAGTGCTCATTGAGGAGCCGTTCCGCGGCTGTTTTGGGCTCGTTCTTCTTCAAGGTGACTCATGGCACTTGAGTACACGTAATACATCTTGATGAATTGGCCCGTGACCCCAAACAGTGTCGCCCCGATCATGAACCACGGGGTTGTGTTCAGCCAGGTGTCGAGACCAAAGCCGATGAGGAAGAAAACGATGACGGTTCCCGCCAGCTCTGCCCCTTGGGACACGCTGTTATCAAGCACAATCGGCTTTGGCTTGGGGAGGAACTTCAAGTGCACACCTTTTCGGAATCCTGAAGAAATCAGGACCTTGTGAATTGATGAACAATCTAGGCGCTCCTCCCCTTGGGGTCAATTCACCCCTTGGTCACCCCTCAGAGTTGGTTACCCCTCAGAGATTTCGCCTTGGTATTCAGAGAAGAACAAGGCGAGTTGTGTGCGGTTCTCCTTATCGAATCTCGACAGCATGCGAGAGACGCGATTGCGGACGGTTTGAAGGCCCAAGTACACGGTTTCAGCGATCTGCTTGTCCGAGTACCCCATGGCAATCAATCGAGCAATGTGGCGATCATTGGCATCAAGCTTTCGAATCAAGCCCAAGCCACGCTTCTCCAACGATTCAGATGCTGAACGCACTTCCGCCGCATTGATAAGGCGCATTCCAGACGCAACATCGCGAATGGTTTGAATCAGATCGTCAGAACTTCCGGTCTTCAGAACGAATGCACTGGCGCCAAGTTCATACGCAGTCACCAATGCTTCATCTGAATTGAATGAAGTGAGAACCACAACTTTGACTTGAGGGTGTTCTGCAATCACCATCTTTGCGACATCAAGACCCGACTCACCGTCGAGGCGAACATCAACAATGAGGACATCCGGAACTTCGTGTGACAGCAAATCGCGAGTTGAACTAATGGAGTCGGAGATTCCGACAACACGTAATCCTTCTTCTTGATTAAAGACTGAAGCCAACGCTTCGCGGACCATGACATGGTCATCACAAATTGCAACACTTGTCATGACGCACATCCTGTGCACAACAGGGCCGTTGGTAAACACCCACGGCATGGGACGGACCACGTCACCGTGGTTCCGATGTTTTGTACTGAGTGAATCTCCATTGTTCCTCCTAAGGATTCGGCGCGTTCGCGCATGTTGTGGAGACCGTTTTGCAAGCGGACCTGCGATGGAATACCGCGGCCGTTATCTGTGATGGTGAGAACGATGTTGCGCTCCACTCGCGCAATCTGAACTTTCAAAATCGAAGCAGCGCCATGTCTTACTGCATTGGATGCGCCTTCAATCGCGACGGCGCGAATATGGCCTTCAATGACTTCTGGCAGCTCAGAGACCTCAATCAATAATTCGAGCTCGGTTCCCGTTGGATGCAAAACAGGAATCAAGACATCTTCTAAGTGCAGGCGCAGTGGTGATGCCTTGCGAGATTCCACGTGCAGAATCTCACGGCGGATTTCTGAAATCACTTCATCAATCGCAGAGATTGCTTTGTTGAAAGACTCTTGTGTTTCTGGGTCTTTACGCCGTCCTGCAACTGAAAGAGACAAAGACGTTGCGTATAAGTTCTGAATCACAACGTCGTGAAGATTGCGCGCAATTCGCTCACGTTCAACAGCAATGGCACGTTTTCTTGCCGCAAGCGCCACAAGCGTCTGTTGATCATTGAGAAGCCTCTGGATTTCTTTGAAATCTGCCAGATCACTTGAGACTTCCACAATGTGATTTCCCAGTCGCTGCCAGTTAATCGATGTCGAAGCATCTCCATCATGCAGATAGTGCCCATTCGTTCGTGCATCCATCTGAAACAACTGCAATGAATGACCAGAGTTCCAGGCCTCACTCACATGAGCTAAGGCAATGTGGGGTTCAAAGTATGAATCCATCATTGATTGAGCAAATTCAACCTTTTTGGTGCGAATGTCCTCGTAGTGCTTGTTCCACCACACGACGCGTGTGTCAACAATCGCATCCCATTCGTCAACATCTACTTCATGTATCGCGATGCAATCACTCAGTCGGTAGAAGACTGAGACAAGTTCATCAATATCGATACTTGAGAACGGAAAATTTCTTTGCGTATCAGTTGCCACACCATGAAAGTAACGAGCATCTGTTCGAACGAAAGTACCTACTCGACCTTTTGATGGTTACTTTCGTCCTCTTTCTTGCCAGGGAGATCTGGGTGCAAGACCGTGTACAAAAACAAGACGAGTGCGACCAGTCCGAATGGTGCAAAGTTTTTTGCACTCTTTGTAAACACTGGATACAAAACAAAAGCAGATAACAACGCAGTCCACGACCACAGAATTGCCACTGCTCGTCGCGGACCATGACCTAAAGCGATGAGACGATGATGCAGGTGTCCTTTATCTGCATGAGCAAGACCTTGTCGATTGATTAAGCGCCGCGCGATAGCGAATGCAACGTCAAGAACGGGCACTCCAAGAATGATGAGAGGAATCGCAAGTGGGGCCAAGAAGAAATACGTCTGACCACTGAATGCCTGCGTTGTGGGATCTGCACGGCCACCCACCACACTCGTCGAGACAGCAACAAGGAATCCGAGAAGATAGGCACCGCTATCGCCCATGAAAATAGTTGCGCCGTTGAAGTTGAACGGTAAGAAGCCCACACAAACACCCACCGTGATGATGGCAATCAGTGGTCCGATGTTTGGCTCCGACAGAAGTCCGAGCCCGGAGAGATGTTGAGAGTAAATAAAGAAAGCAGTGGAACCAATGGCAACGATTCCTGCCGCTAATCCATCAAGTCCGTCAATCAGGTTGATGGCTTGTGTCATTCCCAGTAACCACACGATGGTCACGATGGGCACCCAGTCATTCGACAACTGAATAACACCCAGGAATGGAATACGGAAGTAAAACATCGTGACACCAGCGGTGACCAGAATCATTCCCGTCACAATGACACCAAATACTCGCGCAGGTGCAGACACTTCTCGAATGTCATCCATCACGCCAATACCGAGAACAACCATGGCTCCGAGCAACACACCAATCAATTCGGAGTTGCTATCAAACAATGGTGAGAAGCGATCCATTCGCCATGCAAGAAACAGCGCACAGAAAACACCTGCGAACATTGCAATGCCACCAACATCGGGGGTTGGGACAGTGTGTACTTTTCGATCACTGGGCATGGCCACCCAATTTTTTGCACGAGCTACTCCACGCACTACAGGCGTGGTGAGGAAGGTCACCGTCGTTGCGCACACGCCAACGATGAGATATCCGGATGTGTCTCCCATTACGGGATGAGCCTAGAAGAGATACCGACCGAAGCCGGGCTTAAAAGGGGTTCGGATACACCGGGAAGCGAGAGCAGAGCTCGGCAACCTTGGCGCGAACGACTGCAACGGCGGCTGCGTCATCACGATGGCGCAACGCTTCTGCAATCAATGATGCAATCACAGGCATTTCGGCTTCGGTCATTCCCTGAGTTGTCACGCTTGGAGTACCAATGCGTACACCAGAGGTGACAAATGGGCTACGAGGATCATCAGGCACTGTGTTCTTGTTCAGCGTGATTCCCGCTTCATCAAGAACCAACTGAGCAACCTTGCCTGTGCAATCAGCATCGAATGGGCGAAGGTCCACAACCATGAGGTGGTTATCGGTGCCACCACTCACGAGACGGAATCCTTCTTTCGTCAATGCAGCAGCAAGAGCTGTTGCGTTCTTCACAATCTGCTGTGCATACACCTTGAAGGAAGGATCAAGTGCTTCACGGAACGCAACAGCCTTTGCAGCAACTGCATGTTCTAACGGGCCGCCTTGACTGCCAGGGAATACTGCTTTGTCGATTGCAGCGGCATGCTCTGCCTTGCTGAGAATGCACCCACCACGAGGTCCACGCAATGTCTTGTGTGTCGTGAAGGTGACAACGTCTGCATACGGCACAGGGTTCGGGTGAGCCCCACCAGCGACAAGACCCGCCAAGTGAGCAATGTCAAACATCAACAATGCACCAACTTCATCAGCAATTGCTTTGAACGGTTCTGGATCAAGACGACGTGGGTAACTAGTCGTTCCCGCCACAATCATCTTGGGACGATGCTTCAGTGCAAGCTCACGCATGTTGTCGAAGTCGATGCGCTCATCACCGGGCGTGACTCCATACGACTTGAAGTCATACAAAATGCCGCTGGCATTCACAGGCGAACCGTGTGTGAGGTGGCCGCCGTGGTCGAGACTCAGACCAAGAATTGTGTCGCCTGGGTTCAAAAGACCGAGATAGACAGCCATGTTTGCGCTGGCACCAGAGTGTGGTTGCACGTTCGCATGATCTGCACCGAAGAGTTCCTTCACACGCGAGATTGCGAGTGCTTCGATTACGTCGGCATTGACGTTGCCACCGTAGTAACGCTTGCCCGGGTAACCCTCTGAGTACTTGTTCGTGAGGATGGACCCTGTTGCCTTCATCACTGCAGGCGAGGTGAAGTTCTCGCTGGCAATCAATTGCAAACCTGTGGTCTGACGAATGCGCTCCGCCTCGAGGAGTGCAAAGACTTCGGTGTCTGGATTGGTATCGGAAGGAAATGGCATTACTTGCCTGACTCTTGTTGT
>JAJTFJ010000006.1 GCA_021298435.1 Ilumatobacteraceae bacterium | reverse complement strand
AACCCGTACCCATAGAAGCCGCCCTTCGGTCGCGCATGAGCGTGGTAGTGGTCCGGAATTGTGCGCATGTTGTTGTCGATTCGCATCTCAAAATCGAAGAACTCCTCAACGACCTTCTCCAACTTCTCATGCAGGCGGGTCTTTACTTCATCGGATGGGCTCGCATTGTGCTCTCGCCATACAACCATCGGTACAGCGCAAGATTCACACTCAGCGATCCAACATTCGTCATCTTCGTAGAACCATTCAGACATTCGTGCTGCTTCGCACAATTCACATCCGCCGGAACCAAAAATACTCATGTCACCATTGAGTGTTCTCGAGTGCTTCACGCACCTCGCGCACATACGCGCCGACAGCGTCTGGGCCGCCTTCCATCATGCGACGAACAACAGAAGCTCCCATGATCACTCCATCGGCAACACGGCTGGCTTCCACTGCCTGCTCAGCGTTCGACACACCCACACCGACAAGCACGGGCTTTGTTGTCACTTTCTTGACGCGTGCGGCTAAGGCAGTTGCTGTGCCGGCAAGTGTGGCTCGCTCGCCTGTCACTCCAAGCAATCCCACGGAGTACACGAAACCACGAGCACGCTCCGTGACTCGCTGCAAACGCTCATCAGGAGCCGTTGGCGCCGCAAGCATGACTGTCTCAATTCCTGCTTCATCTGCTGCAGACGTCCACGGACCAGATTCCTCAAGCGGGAGATCAGGAACAATTGCAGCAGAGATTCCTGCTGCGGCCAGGTCAGAAGCAAAACGCTTCTCGCCAGCGTGAAACACCGTGTTGTAGTAACACATCACTGCCAAAGGAATACCGACATCCAATGTCCGTACTTCATGAAGAATCGACAATGGCGTCGTACCAGCTTCAAGTGACACCTGAGATGCCTGCTGAATGATGGGACCATCCATCACGGGGTCAGAGAAGGGAATACCAATCTCCACTGCATCGGCACCATTGGCTGCACACGCACGAATGGCGTCCACCCATCCCGGATATCCACCAGTGATGTACGGAACAAGACACTTTCCGCCTGAATCAATTCGAGCGCGAAGAGCCGTCTCTAGGCGACCACTCACTTCATCCCGCCCAAGATGTTCATCATCTGACCAACGTCCTTGTCACCGCGGCCAGACAAGTTCATGAGAACGGTCTTGCCCTGCATTTTCGGAGCCTCACGGATAATCCATGCCATGGCATGTGCACATTCAAGAGCAGGAATAATTCCCTCAGCACGTGACATGACTTGGAACGCACTGATTACTTCATCATCGGTGACTGTCGGGTACTCCGAACGACCAATCGATGCAAGGTATGAGTGCTCAGGCCCGACGCCTGGGTAATCAAGGCCAGCAGAGATGCTGTGCGCTTCTGCAACTTGTCCATGCTCGTCTTGCATGAGGTAACTCTTCATGCCGTGCACGACTCCTGGTTGACCACGTCCGACAGCTGCTCCACCGGCTGGTTCGACTCCAATCAAGCGAGCAGGAGTGTCAACAAAACCCGAGAAGATGCCCATTGCGTTTGAACCGCCACCGACACATGCAACAACGAAGTCTGGATTAGTGCCGAGTAATTCATTGCACTGCTCGCTTGCCTCGTCACCAATCACGCGATGGAATTGACGAACCATATACGGATACGGGTGAGGACCCATGACAGAACCAAGGCAATAGTGTGTCGACTCAACTGTTGCAACCCAATCACGCATTGCTTCATTCACTGCATCTTTGAGGGTCTGGCTTCCTGATGTCACTGCTTCGACTTCTGAACCAAGAAGACGCATACGGAATACGTTCAACTCTTGACGGGCAACGTCAACCGCGCCCATGTAGACCTTGCATTCAAGACCCATCAACGCAGCCGCGGTCGCTGAAGCAACTCCATGCTGACCCGCACCCGTTTCCGCAACGATGCGCTTCTTGCCCATGCGCTTTGCCAACAAGGTCTGACCAATCACATTGTTAATCTTGTGTGACCCTGTGTGATTCAAATCTTCGCGTTTAAGAATCAGGCGTATACCCAACTGCTCGCTGAGGTTATGACACTCCGTGATCATGCTGGGTCGACCCGCATACTCACGCAGCACTTCATCTAGTTCTTTGCGAAATGAGGGATCAGCCCATGCATCGACGAAGGCGGCTTCCAATTCTTGACACGCAGGAATCAGTGTCTCAGGAACGAAGCGACCGCCGAACTCGCCGAAGCGGCCGTCGGCACCGGGGGTGACCATGATGCTCATACCTAGATTTCACCACGAATCAGCGGGATTTCCCCTACTGATTGCAAGTGACTTCTACTCGTGCATCCAGTCATAAGGGGCTTTGACTCCCCCGTCGTAGTCCGTCGGGGCTGCAGAACGCGCTGCCTCGATGAATCTCTTCATCAAGATCGGATCTTTCTTGCCCGGCGACGCCTCGACGCCACTGCTCACATCAACCCCAAAAGGACGAACCTGGGCGATCCCTGCCGCGACATTGTCCGCGGTGAGTCCCCCCGCAAGAATCACATTCAGCCCCTCGGGTAACTCCCCCGCAAGGCTCCAATCAAATACCTTGCCAGAGCCAGGTGCAGGAGCATCCACAAGCACCATGGATGTGCCGAACGTGTTCGCTCGTACAGCATCAACCGAACCGGCACTGACTGCTTTAATCACTGTTCTGATGTGTTGTGAAACGTAGGCAACATCATCGGCGGTCTCGTGACCATGTAACTGAACTGCTCGAAGCCCTGCCGACTGAGTCAGTTCTACAACACGTTTTGGATGTTCATCACGGAAAACACCAACAGTCAAAATCTCAGCTGGGAGGCGCCGCGTGATGTCGTATACCTTTTGCACCGCAATCTGACGAACAGACGGCGCGAAAACAAAGCCCAGTGCATCTGCCCCAAGGGCTACTGCCAACAGGGCATCATCCTCGCTCGTGATTCCACAGATTTTGACGAACATTAAGAGTCACGGTACTCCTATTTCGAACTCAGGTTGAGTAATTAATCAACGCACAATTCGGTGAGCGCACGAGCAGGATCCTCAGCCGTGACCAGATGCTCGCCTACGAGAACGGCGTCGTACCCTGCGGCCCTCAGTGCCACAGCAGCTTCTCGACCTCGCACACCCGACTCAGCAACTTTCACGAGATGCGACGGAATGAGCGAACCCATACGTACTGCACGCTCTTGATCAACCTTGAAGGTGACCAGATCTCTCTGGTTCACACCAATCAGAGTTGCCCCAGCATCGACAGCAACTGCGAGTTCAGTCTCGTCATGCACTTCCACGAGCGCATCAATATCAATGCGTCGTGCGAGTGCAAGGAAGTCGGATAACTCCTTGGGGGTCAAGGCGGCCGCAATCAGAAGCACACAGTCGGCTCCCATGATGCGCGCATCACATACGTCACGCGCATCAATAGTGAAGTCCTTACGGATGACCGGCAGTGAACATGCGTTGCGCGCTGTCTGCAAGTCGGCCACAGAGCCACCAAAGTGCGGCTCATCGGTCAACACCGACAAACACGATGCTCCACCCAATTGATAGTTCATCGCCATTACTGATGCGTCCATCTCGGCGTTGAGGTCACCCTTTGATGGCGAGCGACGTTTGATCTCAGCGATGACAGCCAAATGTGGCATTAATGAAATTGCATTTGCAAAACCACGAGGTGGTGCACACGACATCGCTTCATCAATGAGCGCCTCAAGTACACGCGCATCGGACGCTGCACGAGCGCGATGAAACTCAAGAATGTTGTCGAGATATGTGCGGGCCATCAGAAAAGATGAACCAATCCGGCGGGATCAGAACCCTTTGCCACCGAGTGGCGTCATGACATGGAATTCTGGAGCTCCACCGAAGAGACCGCCAATCATTGGACCTAACTGCTTGAACCAATCAGAACCCATGTGTGCATCCATGTCGGCCTGCGTCTCATACATCTCGTACATCCAGAGAACATCTGAATCAGCGACGTCTGCGTGAATGATGTAGTAACGCGTGCCGGCTTCAGACTTGACATTCTCAAGTGCGAAGTTCATGGCTTCGGCCAATTCTTTGCCCTTACCTGGTGCGGCGGGCATCTTCACGATTGCAACTACTTGGCTCATGATGTCTCCATCTGTCATCCACCGCCACTGTGGCGATTCCCCAAACTACACCGCGAGGGCGTTGTGGTTAGAAGCCGAGAATGTCAGAGACCTTGTTCAACAACTCAGCGATGGGAACACGCACCTGTTCTGTGGAGTCACGATGACGAATGGTGACCGCATCATCTTCCAATGAGTCGAAGTCGACCGTGACACACAAGGGCGTGCCAATTTCATCTTGACGGCGATAACGACGACCAATTGCTTGGGTTTCGTCGTAGTCGCACATGTAGCGCTGGGACAGCTTTGAGTAAATGTCGCGAGCCAAAGGAGACAACGTGTCCTTCTTCGAGAGTGGCAACACAGCAACCTTGTATGGAGCCAAACGTGGATGAAGACGAAGAACTGTGCGTGCTTCGTCATTGACAACATCTTCGTCATATGCAGCCAACAAGAACGCAGCCATTGTGCGATTGGCCCCAGCAGCAGGCTCGATGACATACGGGATATAACGCTCGTTCGTAGCCTGATCAAAGAAGTCCAACTTCTGACCCGATGCATTGGCATGTTGCGTGAGGTCGAAGTCAGTGCGCTGTGCGATTCCTTCAAGCTCTCCCCAACCCCACGGGAACATGAATTCAACGTCACTAGTTCCGGCGGAGTAGTGAGACAACTCATCGTCATCGTGTGGGCGAATGCGCAACATCTCGCGAGGAATGCCCAACTCGACATACCAATCAAGGCGAGCTTGACACCAATACTCGTACCACTTCGCACCGTCGGCAGGCGGAACAAAGAATTCCATTTCCATCTGCTCAAACTCACGCGTACGGAAAATGAAGTTGCCTGGAGTGATCTCGTTACGGAAACTTTTACCCACTTGAGCGATACCAAAAGGCGGACGCTTGCGACTTGTCTGCAAGACGTTTGCAAAGTTCACGAACATTCCTTGTGCCGTCTCAGGGCGCATGTACACATCTGCCCCTGAACCTTCGACGGGGCCTGCAGTTGTCTTGAACATCAAGTTGAACGCGCGTGACTCGGTGAATGCGCAACCCTTCATGCCTTGAGGGCAATCACGTTCTTCGATGTGATCTTCACGAAAGCGACGCTTACATACCGTGCAGTCGACAAGGGGGTCAGAGAAATTAGCGAGGTGACCAGATGCCTCAAAGACCTGCGGTGGTCCAAGAATCGCTGCGTCAATCAGAACCGTGTCATCGCGCTGTTGCACCATGGTGCGAATCCAGGCTTCTTTGACATTGCGCAACATGAGCGAACCCAAGGGGCCGTAGTCGTACGACGAGCGAAACCCGCCGTAGATCTCAGCGCTGGGGTACACGAACCCGCGGCGCTTGCACAGATTAACGATCTGGTCGAGGTCTTTGGCTGGCATAGGAAGACAAGCCTACAAGTGACGGTCGAACACGCCGAGGCTTCTCAAACGGCGCTCAAGATGAGCTTCCATCGCCTCCATCGCAAGATGATTTACTTCATTGACGGCCATTGACTCTGGCATTGCGAGGGCTTCATTCATCTTTCCGCCCAAAATCAGACGAACAATGGCTAGTGCCGATGGAGAGATAGGGACCCCCGTACGGCACGACCCGCAGTGGGCACCGCCTTCGACGACATCAAATGAGACCAATTCACCTTCTTCGCCACACGCTACGCAGACATCCAATTGGGGTGTGTATCCCTCAATAGAGAGAAGCCGCCAAAAGAATGCCGCCAACATCAAAGGGGCAGGCCGCTCATCAAGAGCGTGAAGCGCACGAGACAAGAGTTCATACAAATGCTGCACCGGTTCACGATCAGGCGTGATCTTGTTCATCGCTTCCACCATCGACAAACCCTGTCGCAACCTGTCGAAGTCATCACGCAATCGCTGATGTGCGTAGATGAGTTTGACTTGATCAACGGTGTCGAGTTCTCGGCCACTGCGAAGCGAGATATCCACGTGACTCATCGGCTCTAAACGAGCACCAATCGAAGACTTTGTCTTTCGAACGCCCTTGGCAACCGCACGAATCTTCCCGTGCTGCTCAGTTAACAGAACAACAACTCGATCTGCTTCTCCAAACTTGTACGACCCCAACACCACTGCGTTGTCGCGGTACACGCTCACGAGTCAAGACCACCAAAGCGACGATGACGTCGATTGAAGTCATCAATGGCCAACTCGAGATGACTCGCGTCAAATTCCCACCAGGACAGATCAATAAACACAAGTTCGCTGTAAGCGAGTTCCCACACCATGGATTCGGGAATCTGATTCGCTGGTCCCATCACCACGACAAGGTCAGGCTCTTGAACTGCCGGAAAAAGAATTGCGTCCGACAGCACCACTTCGTCCACCGCGTCTGGATTAGTTCCTTGAAGTCTCAAAGCTTCAACAGTTGCTGCAAAACGCTGATGACCATCAGGTCGTGGGTCAACGATGATTCGCGGACCATTCCCCATCTGCCACACAAAGCGAGTGCCATGCAGTGCATCAACAGTCGCCATATGTGGCAACGCTGACATCATTGCCACATATCGCTCGTACTCAGAATCTGTGAATTCAGCCCCATGATGAGGGAGCAACGTGACCCAGTGAGCACCTTCGACGCCCGCACCTTTTGCCAACGCTTTCAGGCGGGACATCCAATCGTCCTGGGGCATTTCAAGCCACTCCGCAGGTGTCCCCGCTGACACAACAACATGGTCTAAGCCATTCTGCTGAGAGTCAACTGCGTTGGTCACCTTCCTAGTCTCCCATGTTGGGCCACCTGTACCGCTTGCACTACTGCGACACCCCTCCTTACTAGGGTGGAAGAACCATGTCCTCTCGTACCCCGACCCAACGCCTGCATGTGGCATGCATCATGGACGGAAACGGTCGATGGGCGCGCCGCCGGGGTCTCCCTCGCACAGATGGACATACCGCTGGCGAGGAAGCCCTCGCTGAGGTTGTTCGTGCCGCCTCTGATCGACAGGTGGGCTGGTTGACCGCTTTTGGCTTCTCCACAGAGAACTGGGTTCGCCCTCGAACCGAAGTGCGCCACATCCTGTCCCTTCATCGCAAGCTCTTTTCTCGTACGGAAGAGATGAATCGCAATAACGCTCGAACTCGCTGGATCGGACGTCCTTTTATTGAGAAGGGTGCACGAACACCTGTGCTCGTCCAGAAGGCAATCACGAAAGCCATTGCTGACACATCTGCCAACACAGGACTCTCCGTCACTATTGCTTTTGATTACGGAAGCCGTGCCGAACTGGTCCGTGCTTCTCGCCAGGCAATGACGAAGGGCGTGGTCACACCTGCGTCGATACAGGCCAACTTGTACGACCCCGAGATGCCTCCTGTTGACTTGCTGGTTCGCACTTCAGGAGAAGCACGCATCTCCAATTTCATGTTGTGGCAAATCAAAGGTGCTCACATTTATTTCACAGAGCGTCCATGGCCCGATTTCAATCGACATGAGTTTGATGACGCTCTTGCATCACTGTCGAGCCCAGCCTTGTGAGTGGGTCACTTGCAGGCAAGGAAGCCATTGCGGCCTTGCGTCAGGTCACATCCTCCTTCGACGGTGCTGAAGAGCGTCAAGGACAGATCGACATGTCCCACGCCATTGCCGAATCATTGGCGTCAGGGCGTTCCATCATCGTGCAAGCCGGAACAGGGACTGGCAAGTCCCTCGGATACCTCGTCCCCGCAATTCTCACGGGAGAAACGGCAGTCGTCGCAACTGCAACAAAAGCCCTGCAAGATCAGCTCAATAGCAATGACCTACCGCTGTTGCAGAAACATCTCGACATTCCTTTTACGTGGGCTGTTGTTAAGGGTCGCAGCAACTACGCGTGCCTTCAGCGCATCAATGAAAGAGCCGACAAGTCTGCTCAACTCGAATTTGAAGAAACGTCCGACAAGGTCAACAAGGAAATAGATGAACTGATTGCCTGGGCGAAGAAAACAAAGACTGGCGACTTTGACGAATTGCCGCGCATCCCCTCTGATCGTGCAAAGCAAGCGATCAGCGTCTCGACCGATGAATGCCCGGGGAAGAACAAATGCCCTGTTGGAGCAAAATGTTTCGCTGAACGAGCTCGTGACGCTGCGTCTACCGCCAATGTCGTTGTTGTCAACATCGCTTTGTACGGCGCTCACATCGCCAGCAGTGGCAACATTCTCCCGGAGCACAAGATCGTCATCTTTGACGAAGCTCACCAATTGGAATCCTCACTGAGTGATGCGGTGGGCATCCAACTCACGAATGGTCGGGTCTCCTCCTTTGCATCATCGGTACGGCGCGTCATTGCCGATCCAATGGTCACCAATCGCCTCGAAGAACTTGGACTTCGCTTCTCAGGTGCCATTGGCCCGCATGTTGGCAATCGCTTGCAACGTCCACTGCCATCAAACATCGTCGAGAACATGTCTCTCATCCGTATCGAGGTTGCCACTCTCATCAATGCGCTCCGAGAACTCAAGACCGACAACGAACCCACACAACAGCGCATCTATCGCGCCCAAACTCAGGGCACACGCCTCACTGAAAGCCTCGACATCGCACTGGGCTCCTTCGAAGGCTACGTGGCGTACGTTGAGGGCAGCGAAGAACGACCAATTCTTCGCATCACTCCTCTTCATATTGGCGAAGTACTCGCCACGAACGTATGGAACGAACACACTGCTGTGCTCACGTCAGCAACAGTTCCTCATTCCATGCCCGAACGCGTGGGCCTACCACTCGACGGAACAGAGGTTCTGACGGTCGATAGCCCCTTTGACTACGAGAAAAACTCCATCTTGTATTGCTCACGCTTTTTCCCAGAAGTGAAATCACCTGAGTACAAAGAGTTCTTGTACGACGAGATGGAAGCACTAATGACAGCGGCCGGCGGTCGCACCTTGGCGCTCTTCACCAGCAATGCAGCGCTGTATGCAGCGATTGATGCAATGCGAGAACGCGTCCCTTTCCCCATCCTCGGGCCAAAGGACTATCCACGTCAAACACTCATCGACATGTTTATTGAGGACGAATCCGCTTGCATCTTTGCCTCACAAGGTTTCTTTCAGGGCGTTGACTTTCCGGGACGCACCTTGTCTCTTGTCATCTTGGACAAGTTGCCGTTCCCCACGCCGACCGACCCACTTCTCGAGGCACGACGTGATGCCGTTGGGCGAGATAAGTCATTTGGCGAAATCGATCTACCGATGGCGGCGACATCATTGGCACAAGCGGCAGGTCGTCTCATTCGTACTGACACTGACCGCGGTGTCGTCGCAGTGTTTGACAGTCGCCTGGCGACAGCCAAGTACAAGTGGACTCTCATCAATGCAATGCCACCAATGAACAAGACACGGGAACGTCCTGTTGTCGAACAGTTCTTGCGCGACATCACCCAGGACTAGGTGAGCACCAACCAATTACGTCAGTAGCCGAGCCGTTCAAGACGGTCAGGGCGTTGTTGCCAATCTTTGTCGACAACAACGTGAAGTTCGATGTACGCACCAGGGGCCATTTGTGCACGCACCTTTTGGCCAACCGCCTTCAGAAGCTCGCCACCCTTGCCGATGACCATGCCCTTCTGGCTTTCTCTTTCAACAAGAATCTCACAACGGACTTTGGGCCATTCCCACTCAGTGACACGAGTAGCGACTGAGTACGGCAATTCATCTTTCAGAACTGCAAGCAATTGTTCACGCACTAGTTCTGCCACCCACTGCGCCTCTTCATTGTCAGAGATCATTTCAGGCGGATAATACGCAGGGCCTTCGGGCATTTTGGCGAGCAGTGCAGCCAACAACTCAGGCACCCCTTCGCCTGTTCGCGCAGAGACAGGAAAATATTCAGCGGCTTGCAAAACAGAAGTGGCTTGTAATTGAGCAATCATTTGTTCACGAGTGGCGCGGTCAGACTTATTGACAACAACAAAGGCGTTACGAACATCAATATGGTCTGCGACCCACTGATCACCGCGACCAAATGGTTTGCACGCATCTATCAGCAGACAGACGACATCAACGTCTTTCACACTGTCGAGAGCAGTGGCATTCACGCGCTCACCCAAAGCTGTCACAGGCTTGTGGATACCCGGCGTATCAACAAAGACAATCTGAGCATTGTCGCCGTGATGCACTCCACGAACCCGCGTACGAGTGGTTTGCGGTTTATTAGAGACGATCGAAACCTTCTGGCCACAGATGGCATTCAGCAATGTTGACTTACCAACATTTGGTCGACCAACAAAGGTCACAAAACCGCTCCGCACATCTCTCAGGGTAGTTGCAAATGATGCCCATCCCTTGCATGAAGGTGCAACACTTGTTCATGGCCAGAAATGATTTTTCGCAACTCGACTTTCGTAAGTGGTTCGACCGCATGCAACCACAAACGGTTTCCATAGCGACATGGCTCTTGTACATCGACGGTGCTTTTAATTTTCTTCACTTCTTGGACAAGCGAGACATCTTCGGATACTGGCGCGCAACAGGTGGACCCATTGCAATTCTCACTCTGATCTTTGTTCTGTGTTATCCCGCAGGAGGCTTCTTGATGGCCAACGGCAAGAAGCTTGGCTGGGTCCTTGCCCTTGCCGCCTCTTTCTCGCCGTTCATCCTGCGGCTCATTTGGAAGCTGGATAATCCATACCCAGGCATCACCGTTCAAGACATCATTTTCGGTTCGTCGTACATCAACTTCATGTTCGAAGCAGCTTTGTGTGCCCTTCTCTTACACACAATGACGAGGAACTACGTCAAAGCCTGGCTCCGTTAACGAAACAGACCCTCAGGCTGTGCCACACTGATGGAATGGCACGTCATATCGAAAACCTTGCAGCACTCAAAGCCCTCGTGGGAGAACACATCGGTTATTCCGAGTATCTAGAGATCGATCAAGCACGAGTACAACTGTTTGCAGACGCAACTGGCGACCAGCAGTGGATTCACACAGACCCAGAACGCGCCAAGGCTCAGTCACCATTTGGTGGACCCATCGCACACGGATACCTCACGCTGTCTCTCGGTCCAGTACTTCTTCCTCAGATCTTCTCCGTCGGCGGCATTGCTATGGGCGTGAACTACGGCGCGAACAAAGTTCGTTTCATGTCACCAGTTCCTGTGGGCTCGCAACTGCGCGCAGGTGTCAAAGTTCTTGCTGTCGACGACATCAGTGGTGGTGCTCAAGTCACCCTTGAGACCACATTCGAAGTACAGGGCGCAGCAAAGCCTTCCTGCATCGCAGAAGTCATCTTCCGCTACTACTCAGCGTAAGAAGCTCGTCCGCTTCTGAGTCCGCACTAGCGGAAGTTCGGAATGACCTTCTTTGCAAACAATTCAATGGTCTCTGTATTCGGATAATCCGGGCACCACGGGATGAAGCCGGTGCATCCAGCAACGAGATACTTCTGAATCTTTTCACTGACTTGTTCGGGCGTACCAACAAGTGCCTTCTCACGCCATTCCTCAGGCGACAAACCCCAGGCACTGCGCGGAGTGACTTCGAGAAGTTCCTTCTCCGTCTCGCGAATAAAGACTTCACTGGAGATTGTTTTACGAATCGTTGCTTCGTCGCGCCCCACCACCTTGCAATGCTCCTGCAAGATGCCACGCTTGCGTGTGAACTCTTCAAGAGAGCTTCCAAAGTTCGACACATCAGCGTGCTGGGCCACCACTCGTAACGTCAACTGTTCGCCTCCTCCGCCAATCCACACCGGTGGCGTTGGTTGCTGCAAAGGCTTCGGGTCACATTGTGCTCGGGACATCTTGTAGTACTTGCCGTCATAGGTTGTCTCGGCCTGGGTCCACATCGACTTCACGATTTCAATGGTTTCTTTCAACATGCCGATGCGGTCAGACGGCTTCGGGAAGTCGTAGCCGTATCCCCTGAACTCGTTCTCATACCATCCAGCACCGATACCCCAGTCGAGACGTCCCCCAGAGATCACATCAAGAGTTGAAGTGATCTTTGCCAACAAACCAGGATTGCGGTAGCCGTTACATCCCACCATTTGCCCGAGACGGATTGTTGATGTGCGCTGCGAGATTGCTGCCATCGTCGTCCAGCATTCGAAAACTGCTTCTTGTGACGGCTTGGGAACGTTATGAAAGTGGTCGTAGACCCAAATCGAGTCAAAGCCAAGCTCCTCTGCAAGAACTGCGATCTCGACGGATTTGTTCCACTGTGCTTCGGCACCTTCGATGCCGGACAGTTCCATTTTCCATCCCTGTGGGACGAATACACCAAAGATTGGAGAGTGGGGATTGTTGGACATTGTCCCTCCTTCATCGCTGAGGTTATCGTTCTGAGATGTCCGAGTTTCCCCCCGCAGTCCTAGGTATCGCTGAAATCTTCGAAGCGATTGCAGCAACACGACCAGACCAAGAATGTCTCATCTTTCGCGACAAGAGGCTGACGTGGAACGACATCAACCTGCGGACTCGTCAATTGGCGAACTACCTTGCATCACAGGGACTCGGCTGCCACAAAGAGAGAGACTCGATCGATGGCTGGGAGACAGGCCAAGACCATTTGGCTATTTACCTGCACAACGGCAACGAGTACCTCGAATCAATGCTCGGTTCATGGAAGGCTCGCGTCGCCCCATTCAATGTGAACTATCGCTATGTCGCTGAAGAACTGCAGTATTTGCTTACAGATTCGAAAGCCACCGCTTGTGTTGTTCACTCTCGGTTCGCACCACTGCTGCAAGAAGTGCGAAAGAACCTTCCGAACCTGCGTGTCATTATCCAGGTTCCTGACAACAGCGAGAACCCGCTGCTTGAGGGTGCTGTTTGGTACGAAGATGCGTTGGCTCAGTCCTCCACCGAAAAGCCCGCTGCCGGATATCACGGCGACGACCTCTACATCTTGTACACAGGTGGCACTACAGGAATGCCCAAGGGCGTCTTGTGGCGAAATGCCGATGCGGTTGTTGAGTGCTTCGGCGGTTCCAAGACTGCACAAACAATTGACGAGTTCCTTGCAGAAGCAAATGTGGGTTTACGGTCATTGACGAGTCCTCCGTTTATGCATGGAGCAAGTCACTGGATCGCAATGCGCACGTGGTTGTCGGGAGGCACAGTCATTGTGCAGTCCCAACCAGACCGACTTGATGCAGAAGACGTTTGGAACACCGTCGAGAGAGAGAAAGCATCGTTCCTTCTCATCGTGGGCGATGCTTTCGGACGTCCGCTCATCGATGGTCTTGCAAACAACACACGCGACCTCTCGTCACTCGGAATGATTCTGTCGGGTGGAGCCGCACTCTCTTCCAACCTCAAAGATGAGTTCCTGCAACATCTTCCCTGGATCATGATGGTTGATGGCCTCGGGTCATCAGAGGCTGGTGGACAGCTTTCACAAGTCAGCGCTGGCAGTTCTGCAGGCACCGGCACGTTCCCGTATGCACCGCAGAACCACATTTTGTCCGAAGACCTCAGCACCGTCCTTGAGGCGGGTCATGAAGAGTTGGGCTGGCTGGCCAAGAGTGGACGTCTGGCGCTCGGATACCTCAACGATGAAGCGAAGACCAAGAAGACCTATCCAGTCGTACAGGGCGTTCGCTATGTCGTCCCTGGCGACAGAGCACGACTCACTGCAGATCTCATGATTGAACTGCATGGCCGCGATTCGGTCACCATCAACTCTGGTGGAGAAAAGATTTTCGCCGAAGAGGTGGAAGCTGCCATCAAGTTCCACGACTCTGTGTACGACTGCGTCGTGACCGGTCGTCCGAGCGAGCGTTGGGGCAACGAAGTTGTTGCTGTGGTCAGACTCAAAGACGGACGTCAACAAGATGTTGCATCACTCTTAGCTGAAGCCGAGAATCACATCGCCCGATACAAGTTGCCGAAGGAAATCATCTTCGTGGACAGCATTCTTCGCTCGCCGGCAGGCAAGGCTGATTATCGCTGGGCAAAACAAATCGCTGTCGACGCCCAATCGTAGAAAGAAGTACCGAGTGTCCGCATCAATTTGGGTCACGAACCCTTCCAAAGAGAATGAAAACAGAATCAAGATGACTTGGGACCTTGAGGATCAGGTGGTTCTATCTCTTCCGTCTGGTGAGGAGATTGTTTGGTCTATTCAAGAAGACAAACCTGTGTTCGAGACATTGCACGGAACACTTTATGTTCGATGTAAGTTCCGCAGACTGCATGGCGCTGACTCCGTTTCAGTTGAGACACTAAGTACATGGCAGACAGAGTTCTTCTATGAAGAACCAGAAGCAGAGGTCGAAGAAGAACAAATAGATGTGGCAAAGTACGCCAGATTGCTAGCAGACGGTTTGATTTCTCTAGAAGACTTCAATTTGCTCACTAAACAGTCGGCATCTACGTCAACACCATCTCCAGAAGATGATCATCAAAACCAAATTGACCCGTTGTATGAAGAGTTTATCCTTGCGATAGATGCCTGCTGGCCGGACACAGTGCAAAGAAGTGTTGACCTTTTTGGACGCGTGACGATATCTGGAGTACCCAAGAAGGTGGATCGGTATTTCATAGAAGTCAAGCTCAAGCAAGAAAGAAACACGTTCGATAGATCTATCAGCACTGCGAGAGGACTCGTATGGTTGGCATTGGAATTTGGTCAGGGAATTCAGCTAGATGGACTGCCGAAGACCTACATAGGTGGATACATGCAGGGAGCAGCAGGATTTCCAGTTCTCACAAAACATTTTGAAAAAGAACTGAGAAAAGGCAGAACATCTGAAGAAACACGGATTTTGATAAGGCGTTATCGTGACCACTTACAGTCAAAACAGTCAAAGATCAGACTGTTTGCTGCAAAAATGGGTTGGACCGACCTGAATTTTATCTAGTGCTACAGCGGCAGATCGCCTGTTGCTTTGCGGGTGGTTCCATCATCGGTGAACGCCTTGATGGTGTTCTCTGCAATACGCATCTGATGAATCTCGTCAGCGCCATCTGCAAAGCGAGCCCAACGAGCGTTCTGCATCATGCTTGCAAGAGGCGTATCGGTTGAATAGCCCAATGCACCGTGTACTTGAATGGCGCGGTCGATGATGCGGTTCAGACTGTTCGCCACAAAGTGCTTCGCCATCGACACTTCCGTACGGAAATCTTCACCCTTGTCAATCTTGTAGGCCGCATGCAAAATCATCAACTTGCACTGATACAACTCCATCGCACTGTCGGCGATCATCCACTGCACACCTTGCTTCTCTGCAAGAAGAGATCCATGTGAGTAACGATTGAGGGACCGATCCACCATCATGTCCAGCGCTGTTTCGGCTTGTGCCACCCAGCGCATGCAGTGAGCAAGACGTGCGGGCCCGAGACGGTACTGCCCAAGGCGATGGCCATTGCCACGTCCACCGAGAATCTGGGAATCATGAACGCGAAGATCTTCAATCACAATTTCTGAGTGACCAGTAGATCCATGCATGGTCTCCACTTCACGCACATCGTTCCAACCTGGTGTGGGCAAATCAATGAGGAATGCAGTGTTCGCACCGCGAGATCCTGGAGGTACATCCATCTCTGTGCGAGCAATCAGAATTGCAAACTTGGCGCGACGAGCACCTGAGATGAACCACTTATGACCGTTGATGATCCACTCATCGCCGTCTTTGATCGCGTGAGTCTGAATCAAGGTTGGGTCAGACCCTGCGACCTCTGGCTCCGTCATTGCGAAACATGATGATGACGTGCCCTTCAACAATGGCTTCAGGTACTTGTCCTTCTGCTCATCAGTTGCCCAGTGATGAAGAGTGTGCATGTTGCCTTCGTCGGGCGCATTGCAGTTAAACACCCACGGACCAACGCGAGTCTTTGCTGCTTCCGCCTGCACCATTGCAAGCGCAACGTGGCCAAGACCCATGCCGCCTACTTCTTTTGGCATATGTGGAAGCCACAATCCGGCTTCGACGGCCTTGTGACGAAGCTCAATCAGATCTTTGATGTAGGCAGCCCGCATTTGGGGCTCCATCTCGTCCCGATGACCATATGGCTCCATCGCAGGCTTAATGACGTTGTCGACAAAGTCGCGGACCTTCTGGCGTACGGCTTCATGTTCTGGAGCAAGTGTGAAATCGATCATCTGGCGTCTCCCCTGTTGACACTGAGTTCGTTCATTCTTATGCCCCGTGACCAATGACAGCGAGTCAAGTTGCAATAGTCAGCGACACCACCGCTTAGCCTTACGAGTGTGAACACCCCAGAGAAGTCCCCAAAGCCCACCTGGGACACGGCTGAGCTACCCCAAGGGGATGCGAAGGCACAAATGGTCCGCAACATGTTCGACGCCATTGCACCTCGATATGACCTCGTCAACAGGGTGATGACCTTCCGTTTGGACACTCGCTGGAGACGTCGTGCCGTTCGAGACCTTAATTTGGCTCCGGGGTCACGCGTGCTGGATCTAGCTGCGGGTACCGGAGACCTCTGTATTGATTTACGCAAAGCTGGCCTCTCGCCGATTGCCATGGATCTTTCCTACGGGCTGTTGGCCAACGATCGCAGCGGTGCACCTCGTGCTCAAGCAGACATCTTGCGACTCCCCGTCCCCGACCATTCAGTCGACGGAATCATTTGTGGATTCGCATTGCGAAACCTTGTTGACCTTCAACAGTTCTTTGTGGAATGTGCGCGAGTTATCAGACCTGGCGGTCGCATCGCACTGCTTGACGTCGGAGTCCCACACAACCCCATCATCCGATTCGGCAACAACATCTACTTCGGCAAGATTGTGCCGAAGATTGGTGCACTATTAAGCGACGGACCTGCCTACCGTTACTTGCCGAAGAGCATTGTGTACTTGCCAGACAGAAATGTGATGGAAAAGATGTTGCAGGATGCGGGATTCAGCGATGCACAACACTCTCAACTCTCTGGTGGGCTCACACAGCTCATGGTCGGAACTCGCAATTCATGATTCATCGCACTGTTCTGGTCGACACACCCTTTGATCTCAACAATGTGTGTGCTGGAGACGGGCTTCTTTTTGTTCGCGATGGCGTTGGTTACGCAGCTCGCGAAGTGCATTTCACTGGCGACGACACGGCAACTCGAAAGCAACTGAGCGATTCAATCCACAGCGGACACAACTCCGCAATTGACCTCCCCGCAATTGGTCCCATTGCATTTGGCACTATTCCATTTCTTCCTCACGAACCGTCGAACTTCGTTGTTTCTGCTGCGACCTTTGCCAAGCGAGCAGATGGAACGCACACACTCACTCTCGTCGGCAACACCATTGACGAAGTTGATGATCTTGCAATTGCACGCGCCCTTCGCGCTGCAACAGAGGCGCGCCCACCGCGACCCTCGAGTAACTCCTTTCGAGTCGGTGCACGGACTCCAGTCGGTCGTTATCTCGATGCAGTGACACTTGCTCGTGATGCTGTGCGCAACGGACTCATTAAAAAGGCTGTCATCGCACGTGACATAGAAGTGCATGCAGATGAACCCATTGATGTCCACAGCGTCCTCCTTCGGCTTCGTGCATCATTCGGAAGTAGTTACCGCTTCTGTATCGGCAACATGATCGGTGCTTCTCCCGAATTGCTGATCGAAGTTGCAGATCGCGAAGTTCGCAGTCGTCCCCTTGCAGGAACAACACCGCGCACGGGCGACCCGGACACTGACAAGCAACTGGCAGATGAACTTGTCTCCAGCACAAAGAATCAAGTCGAGCACCGCGTGGTGGTCGACATGGTGCACGACACTCTCTTGCCGTTCTGTTCGTATCTCGACTGGGAAGCAGAACCCTCCATTGTCACGGTTGCCAATGTGCAGCACCTTGGCACATACATCGAAGGCGCTCTCACAGAACCTACGGCACATGTCATGACACTTCTCAAGGCATTGTGCCCAACGCCTGCGCTCGGTGGTTTCCCCTCCGAAGCCGCTATTGATTTCATCACTGCCAATGAGCCGATGGAACGCGGCAACTACGGCGGTGCTGTGGGCTGGATGGACGCCGACGGCAACGGCACATTCGCAGTCACGATTCGTTGCGCAGAACTTTCTGAAGACCGCCGCACTGCTCGTCTCTTCGCCGGTGGCGGCATTGTTGCTGAAAGCAACCCTTATGCAGAACTGGCCGAGACCCAAGCAAAGTTTCAAGCAATGCTGTCTGCAATCGTTAGGCCGTAGCGCTCTCCACCGCTTGCACAATTGAAGTATTCAATGCCTCGTGCTGCGACACATTCATAGAGCGATCAAAGGGAACTTCAATCAACATTGTTCCTGGAGTAGCTAACGCCTCGGCAAGACTCGCCCCATGAGTCGCACGCTTAAACGGAACTCCGTGTGCGTATGCCAAATGTTCGAAGGCGACTCCGTGCGGTGTGCCATACAGAAGTTCAAAGGTGGCATTATCAACCACGCCTGCTTGTGGGAGAAACGAGAAAATGCTTCCACCGTCGTTATTCGTCACCACAACCTTGAGATCGACATCACGTTGCATCAATGCCCATAAACCGTTGGAGTCGTGAACGCAAGCAACATCTCCGATCAACACCGTTGTCGAAACCCCCGTACCGAGAGCGACTCCGATTGCTGTGCTGATCACACCGTCAATGCCGTTTGTCCCCCGATTAGAAAACACCTGAACCCCAGGCGTCACAGATCCGAACCATTCCACATCTCTAATTGGCATCGATGAAGAGACAACCAAATTATTGCCTTGTTTGATTGTCGATGTGACAACACGAGCGTTCGATGGTTCAGACCAGTTATGGTCGCACCACGAGTCGATTGCCTTTTGAGCAGCTGTCTCTGCTGCTGACCAATCAGACAACCAACCTTCAACAGGGACTGTCATCAATGAAGCAAGCGAAGCAGCACCCGACGCTATATCTGCGACCAATGTCAACGCCGCCGAATGATCTGGGTCAACGACCATCTCCGTGTTCTGCAATTGCACAACAACAGTTCCACTGCGCTGAATCCATTGCGCGGTCACTTTGGAAGCGGGAGGTTCTCCGACTCGCAACACGATGTCCGGGAAATGAGAATCAGAGAAGCGAGTTGAACGCAGGACAGCGTCAAAGGCCACGACAACGTTCTCATCACACACACGCAGGTCACTACGTGCATCTGCAAAGACAGGCCACCCCAATTTCTTCGCCAATGTCAACACCTCAGGCGATGCTCCTCGACCCGCAACGATGACACCCCTTCGACCATTCACCATTTCAAACAATGGCAAGACATCAGTCTCCGAAACCACAGCAGGGCGAACGACGCGACCCACTCCTGTCTGACGGCGATCAGGCATGTCTGTTGGAACTCCGACCAGAGGTTCACGGAACGGAAGATTGATATGTACTGGTCCCGGGCGACTGCCAGTGGATGAACTCACACATCGAGCAGCAAGTGCGCGCCACGAAGAAGCAGCGTCCATCGATGGCACGCCCGGGTCATGAAACCACCGCACTGCGCTGCCAAACAGATGAGTTTGCTCGATGGTCTGCGGAGCCCCCACATCACGCAATTCAGGCGGGCGGTCGGCAGTGCATACGATCATCGGCACGTTGCTCTGATGCGCCTCGACGACCGCGCCGTGGAAATGAGTTGCAGCAGTACCAGAGGTACACAGAAGAACCGCTGGAATGCTTGTGGACAATCCGAGACCGAGGGCAGCGAAAGAGGCGCTGCGTTCGTCATGGAACAAATGGACCCGTATCTCAGAGCGTGCAGCAAGAGCTATGGCCAATGGGGTTGAGCGACTACCTGGCGCCACCACAGCGTGGCGTACCCCAGAATGAATCCATTCATCGACCAAAGTGGCGCAGAATGTTGATGCGGTGTCGCCAATAGAACTCATGTCACCTATCGTTGCACTTGTGCGCGTAGAAATCTGGTCCGACGTTGTGTGCCCATGGTGCTTTATAGGAAAGCGCCGTTTTGACAATGCCGTCGCCCAACTGCGAGAGAAGGGCGTCACAGAGCCTATTGAGATTGTCTTCAAGGCGTACCAATTGGACCCCACAGCCCCGGTTGGTGCCCCCACCCCAGTGGTTGATGCCTATGCCAAGAAGTTCGGCGGCCGTGAGCGCGCCGAGCAGATCCTTCAGCACGTCACATCTGTGGCCGCCGGTGACGACATCACCTTCAATATGGACATTGCTCTCCGTGCCAACACCATCTTGTGCCACCGCGCTCTCCACTGGGTCCTGGAGAACCATGGAGCACACGCTCAAGTGACATTCAAAGAAAACTTGTTATCTGCCTATTTCACAGAGGGACTTGACGTGGGCGATAGTGAGGTTGTCCTGACACGTGCAAGCGCATGCGGTTTTGATGCCGACACTCTTCGATCATGGCTTGACAGTGGCGGCGGACTCGCTGAAGTGCAAGCAGATATCCAAGGTGCAATCGACAGAGAAGTCACAGGTGTCCCCGCATTCTTTATTGACGACAAGTACTTCATTCCGGGCGCACAAGAAACCGATGTGTTCGTCAAAGTGCTTGAACGAATCCTTTCCTTGTGAAGCTTGCACCACTCGTTCGCGGCACAGGCACACCGGTCACCTTTCTTCACGGCTTCACTCAGACCAAAGAATCGTGGTTACCCGTGATCGATTCACTTCATATTTCCATTGAGGCAACACTTCTTGATTGTCCTGGTCACGGTCAATCAGCCGTACAAGGACGCACACTGCCACAAACAGCAGACGATGTAGCCGAGTGCATGCCATCAGGCATCCTCGTTGGCTATTCGATGGGCGCACGGATTGCACTCCACACTGCATTGCAATTTCCTGACAAAGTGCAGGGCCTAGTTCTTATCAGCGGTACTGCTGGACTGCGCACTGAATCAGAACGCAGTGACAGAAGAGCATCTGATGAATCCCTAGGGCAACACATCGAAGAAGTGGGCGTCAATGAGTTCATTCCTGAATGGTTGTCCAACCCAATGTTTCAAGGACTTTCAGTAGATGTTGCAGATGTACCGCGCCGTTGTACAAACACTGCAAGCGGCCTTGCCAACTCTTTAAGGTTCGCAGGCACAGGCACTCAAGAACCGCTGTGGGAACAATTGCCATCACTCATGATGCCTGTCCTCATCATCACGGGTGACACAGACGAGAAGTTCACAGAGATCGCTCGGCAGATGACTCCCTTAATCTCACAAGCAGAACACCGCATCATGACCAACGCTGGCCATACCTGTCATCTCGAAGATATGCATCAGTTTGTTGATGTGTTTGAAGACTGGTTCTTACGCCTGTAGCGCAATAACAATTCCTGCAGTGAAAGTGATTGCAAGAATCAATTGAGCACGACCGACGGCGCCTAAGACGGGGATCAACGCTTTCCCTTTCGAACCTTTGGCGATGTCATTAAGTGCAGGCCGCGTTGCAATCACGCCGACAAGACCAAACATGGCGAATGGTGTGGTGATCACACCCACCCACACAATGGACACTGCAGCAAGGACGATGAGTGCTCCAAAGAATTGACGGGTACGAGCATCGCCCATCTTCACCGCCAAGGTTCTCTTTCCCACCTCGGTATCACCGGGAATATCGCGCAAGTTATTCACCACGAGAAGAGCACATGCATACGCACCAACTGCGATGCTTGCAATCCAGCCAACAGCAGTCAAAGTTTCCGACACCACATACTGAGTGCCCACCGTTGCCACAACGCCAAAGAAAACGAAGACAAAAACTTCACCGAGACCGGCGTAACCGTAGGGACGTGGGCCACCGGTGTATGTCCAGGCCGCGACAATTGCGCACGCACCCACCACAAGTAGCCACAACGTTGTCATCAACGCCAGCGACAGTCCGGCAACCCCGGCAATACCTAAGGCTATGAATGCTGCTCTTTTCACCGATGATGCAGAAGCAACACCAGAACCGACGAGACGTAATGGTCCCACGCGGTCATTATCTGTTCCCTTAATGCCGTCGGAATAGTCGTTGGCGTAATTCACACCCACCTGCAGCGCAAGGCTGACAAGCAGTGCAAGAGAGACACGCCACCACACAGGCGAATCAGCTGATGCACATGCAGCACCCACCATGACGGGCACGACGGCAGCGGGCAAGGTGCGAGGCCGAGAGCCCACAACCCACTTCTTCCAACCAAGTTCTGCTGAAGGTGTCGCGTTGTTCATTCGTCAAGTGTCGCACCTCCCATAGGCTGAAAGCGTGAACGAACTCATCTGCCTCGACATGCCGTGTGGCCCGCAGATGGTCGACCGCATTCGTCGGGCCTGGGACGAAGGTGACGCAGTCTTTCCACTTGACCAAAGACTGCCAATACCCGCACGAACAGTCGTGATGAATGCAGTGAAGCCCACTCGCGTCGCTACCGACAGCGATGAGACAGCCCTTTCAGGCGATCCTGTTGAGACAGGCGACGCAGTGGTGATTGCTACAAGCGGTACGACAGGTCAACCTAAGGCCGTTGTCCTCACTCTTGATGCCGTGATCGCAAGCGCCCGTGCGACAAGTCAACGACTCGGGGTTACATCGAACGACAAGTGGTTGGCATGCCTTCCCGCATCACATGTCGGAGGCCTCAGTGTCATCCTGCGATCCATTGTGACCGACACCCCAGTCATCGCCGTTCCCACATTCAGCGTTGAGAGTTACGACGCTGCAGCACGCGATGGCGCAACGCTGGTCTCGCTCGTCAGCACTGCACTGCAACGTGTAGATAGTTCAAAGTTTCGCACCATCGTTCTCGGCGGGTCTCGCCCACCGCAAGACCGCCCCAGCAATACCGTGACGACATACGGGATGACGGAGACCGGCAGTGGCGTCGTCTATGACGGGATTCCTCTTGAAGATGTCCAGATCGACATTCGTGATTCCATCGTTCACATCAAGGCCCCCATGCTGATGCGTACGTATCGCAATGGAGACTCCCCTTTCACCAGCGATGGCTGGTTTCGCACTGGCGACATCGGAACAATAAATAACGGTCAACTCTCAGTTGAAGGTCGCGAAGGCGATCTCATCATCAGTGGTGGCGAGAATGTCTGGCCCGAAGATGTGGAAGCCGCAATACGCACATCATCCTTCGTCGCCGATGTGTGTGTTGCCGGAATTTCCGACCCCGAATGGGGCCAAGTAGTCACTGCATGGATTGTTCCGTCTGGCGACGTCCCATCATTGGAAGACATCCGATCTCATGTGAAGCAAACATTGCCTTCACACTGTGCACCACGACGAATAGAGATCATCTCAGAGATTCCACGAACGTCACTCGGGAAACCGAGACGTGCAGATCTAGTTCAGTCGCTGGGCTAGTCCGCTACAGCAATAGGAGACACGCGTACACTCGTAATGCGTCGGCCTTCAATCTCTTCAGCGGCCAATTTCCAGCCGTCGACTTCGATTGATTCACCCACTGCTGGCACATGTTCCAGCACGCCAAACATGTATCCACCGACGGTGTCGAACTCTTCATCATTGAGCGAAATCTTGAAGACATCATTGAAGTCGGAGATCGACATTCCCGCATCCACCAGTGACACGCCATTGGGAAGCTGACGAATTGACGCATCTTCATCGTCATGCTCATCAACAATTTCGCCCACAAGTTCTTCAAGACAGTCCTCGAGAGTGACAAGTCCGGCGATGCTTCCGTATTCATCGGCAACAATCGCCATATGGAAATGGTCCTTCTGCATCTCGCGCATCAACTTCGCAACTGGCTTTGATTCGGGAATAACAATTGCGGGACGAACAAGAGAGTCGATCGATTCGGCTCCTCCACCAGCACGACTGCGAATCATTAAGTCCTTGATGTAGGCGACTCCGAGAACGTCCTCGTTGCCTTCCTCGTCTTCATGCATGACAGGCAGACGACTCACGCCATGTTCAAAGGCTTCATCGAGGGCTGCATCGACTGTTGTTCCCATCTGAAGAAGAACAAAGTCAGGGCGAGGCTGCATGATCTCACGCACCACCGTGTCACCAAACTCGATGATGGACTCAATCAGTTCACGCTCTTCGTGTTCAATGATTTCTTCTTCAGCTGCCGCCTCAATGATTCCCAAGAACTCTTGTTCGCGAACGAAGGGCCCTTGCTCCAAGCCCTTGCCTTTCACGACAATGTTTGTCAGCCCAATCAATGCCTGTGAAGCCATTCGCAGTGGCCAAAACTTTGCAAGCCCTGATATCAGTCGCGCCGTAGACAATGCGGCTCGGTCCGAGTGAATCACTGCGTATGTCTTCGGAACAGCCTCAGCGAAAACAAAGAACACAACAACGTTGAGCAATACACCAGTCACCACACCAGCAGCACCAAAGAGTCGGCCTGCAACAACACCAGTCAACGTTGCCTGCACTGTCTGACATATGTTCACGGACAACAGAAGTGGATTCACCCACTTCTCAGGATTCCTCACAAGTGAAAGAAGTGAAGCCCCGCCCTTGGCACCAGAGTCAGCAAGAGCCTGTGCCTTTGGCTTCGACATTCGGGACAAGCCCATCTCTGCGATGGAGAAGACCACCAGAACAAGAAGCAGCATCAAAATCGCGGCGATAATCCACCAATCGATTGTTGTTGGAGCTTTCGCAATCATTCGTTGTGTCCTTGTTGAAAGCCATCGGGAGCGGGACCGCCCCAATGATGAGTGGTGAGTATGGCCAGTTCGGCAGCACGCATGACTGCAAGATTCTCATCATTGTCATGGTCGAAACCAAGAATGTGGAGGACTCCATGCACGACCAACAAGGCAATCTCATCGTCGAGAGTGCCTGCGTGAGTCGGGAACTGTTTCTGAGCAACTGCTGGACACACCAGAACGTCTCCGAGAAGAGTCGGCATGTCGTCGTGATCAGGGTGTGGGCGCGAAGGTCCTCGCGTGAGTGCACCGGGACCTTGAGTCTCAGCAACCTCTACTCCGTCAAGAGGAAACGAAAGAACATCCGTGGGGCCCGACTTCCCCATGTGTTCAGCATTGAGATCGGCAATGGTCTCTTCATCAATAAAGAACAAGGACAACTCGCAAGCACCTCTTATCCCCTGCGAGATAAGAGCATCAATCGCGAGACGACGCCATCGCTCGAGTTCTATCGGAATGGAATCTTGTTCGTCTGAACAGAAGACTTCGGGCACTCCATCACCGCCCGAACGTTTCGGAGCATCCACTTTGGGGCGTGAATCAGGCACGGGAGGAACCTCGACGAGGACGTGGGCCGTCTGAGGAAGACGTGAACTTTTCATACGCTGCAACGATGTCAGCAACAATACGGTGTCTCACCACGTCCGAGCCGTCAAGACGCACAAACTCAAGGGAGTCAATCTCCCCCAGTTTCTTTTCAAGACCCACCAGACCACTTCGACCATCGGGAACGTCAATCTGGGAGATATCGCCCGTCACCACAACCTTGGAGCCAAAACCAATGCGGGTCAGAAACATCTTCATTTGTTCCGGGGTCGTGTTCTGGGCTTCATCCAAGATGATGAACGAGTTGTTCAGTGTTCGTCCGCGCATGAACGCCAGAGGTGCCACTTCAATCGTTTGGCGCTCAATCAGCTTCTGAGCCGCCTCTGCGTCAACCATGTCGTACAAGGCGTCATACAGAGGGCGTAAGTACGGGTCAATCTTCGCCATCAGGTCACCCGGCAAAAAGCCCAAACGCTCACCAGCTTCGACGGCAGGACGAGTCAAGATGATGCGCTGCACCTGTCGTGCGTGCAACGCCTGCACCGCCATAGCTACGGCCAACCAGCTTTTACCTGTGCCTGCGGGCCCAATGCCAAAAGTGATCGTGTTATTCCGTATGGCATCGACGTAGCGCTTTTGCCCTGCAGTCTTCGGGCGCACCATGCGACCGCGAGAACCCTTCAAGATGTCGTCGGTCAAGATGGTGCTCGGGCGCTGCTCTGCCCGCACCATCACGATGCTGCGATCCATCACCGATTGGTCAAGCTTCTCGCCACGCTGCAGCAGCAGCACCATCTCTTCAAAGAGTTTGCCTACCTGGTGCGCACGAGGGCCCACACAATTGATTTCGTTACCCCGAACGACAACCGATACGTCAGGAAAGGCTTCTTCCACCCGGCGCAACAATTCGTCACGTTGGCCGAGTAGTTCGGGCATCAGATGGGAGCCAGGAACTACGACCGAGATTGTGGGCGCAACGGATGTCATTTGATTTCAGCCTACTGAAATGCCCATCAGAGCAAGGATTCCACCGCCCAAGAGCACTGTCGTAGTACTTTCATAGTCGTTCGTATCGGGCGTTCGCACTATGCCGAAATGAGG
Organism: Ilumatobacteraceae bacterium; assembly: GCA_021298435.1. Lineage (GTDB taxonomy): Bacteria > Actinomycetota > Acidimicrobiia > Acidimicrobiales > Ilumatobacteraceae > UBA2093. Next base: position 53,124 of record JAJTFJ010000006.1, on the reverse strand, counting down.
TTCTCGTGGCGCGTAGGGCACTTTCAGCCTCATCGTGGGTCGTTGCAACCATCGGCATCGGTTTGGCGTGTCTGCATGGCGTCTCCAGTGGCCCCACTGACTCGCCCTTCGCCATCGGGGCCATTGCGCTTGCATCCATTTGCGTTGGCATCGGGTGGATCATCAACCGGCCACCATTGAGCGCTCTCGCCACCTCACTGATCTCCCTCCTCTGCTTAGTGGCTGCACTATCTGTTTCGCTGAGGTCGTCCAGCACTTCCACAGTGGAGACTCTGGTCCTTTTGTCTCAACTCACCCTTGTCGTTGGGCTCATCATCTTCGTTCGCAACCGATTGGGGCAACGGGCATCAAGTGTCGTACCCGATGGACTCATCGTTGGTCTCGGCGCATGGGTTCTGATTTGGATCGTCCTCGTGCAACCAGCGATCCAAGAATCAACTAGTTCATCACTCACCATCCTTCGCGCTTCAACGTTGGGCGCCGCAATGGTCGTTCTATTCCTACTTGCGACTCTTCTGTTCTCAGATACAGCCCCATCGCCATCAGTCGGATTTCTAGGTCTCGCAGTTTTTCTTGGACTCACTGGAATTGTTCTTCGAGCAATGTCATTTCGCCAAGACTTCTCCATCACATCGACCACGTACACCACACCATTCCTCATCACGTGTGGATTTGCAGCAGCAGGTTTTCTTCATCCGTCAGTGCGACACATCTACACCTCGGGAACAAGCAGAACATCTCCACCTCTCATGACAAGACTCGTCACAACGACTGCGTCACTTATTGTTCCGGTTGTTCTTCTCGCGATTACTGACCCGTTTGATACCCAAGATCGCATAGTCAGAACTGTTTCGGTATCGGTCCTTGCCATCGTCGTCATGATTCGCGTCATTCAATCGGTACGTGCAAACGCACGCACACAAGATCATCTGATGAAGAGTGCTCTTACCGACTCGTTAACGGGACTTCCGAATCGAATCCTGATGCTCGAACACATCGAGACGGCTGTGCAACAAGCATGGCGCACATCACGCCAACCAACTGTTTTATTCATTGATGTTGATCGCTTCAAGAACATCAACGACTCCTTGGGACATTCCATCGGCGACAACGTTCTCACCCTTGTTGCTTCCCGACTCATCGCTGCAGTTCCATCACACGCGTCAGTTGCACGCATCGCGGGAGACGAATTCGTCATCCTTGATGCAACAACGGAAAGCCCTACTCAATCAGTTCTTCTTGCAGAGTCCGTTCTTGATGCGTTTCGAGAACCTGTCAATACTCCCGAAGGCGACATGTTCGTGACCGCAAGTATCGGTGTCGCCTATTCCCCCAAGGGAGTCGACCTCTCGGCCGATGACTTAATGAGACATGCCGACACCGCGATGTATCGAGCAAAGGCTGCAGGACGTAACTGCATCGCCCTCTTTGACGATTCGATGCTGGAGAAAGTGACCAAGCGACTCGATGTTGAAACTGCGTTGTACCGCGCCCTCGAACGCAAAGAGTTACATCTTGTGCATCAACCAATCATCGACATTGAATTAGGAATCGTTGTGGGGTTCGAAGCATTGATGCGCTGGGAACGCGGCGATGGCGACATCGTGCCACCCACAGAGTTCATTCCCATCGCAGAAGAAACAGGAACCATTGTCCCCCTCGGTTCATGGGCTCTAAATGATGCGCTGATTCAATTGCGGCACTGGATTGATACAAATGTTGTGTCCCCCAGCACAACGATGAGCGTCAATGTCTCTCCCCGTCAGTTGCATGACCCACAATTTGTGTCCATCGTGAGCGATGCACTCGCAGCTTCTGGCATACCGGCAGAACAACTGTGGCTCGAGGTCACTGAGTCCGTCATGATTACCGAAGCAACACAAGCACTGTCGGCGTTACGAAGATTGAACTCCCTCGGTGTGCGCATTGCGATTGACGACTTCGGAACTGGCTATAGCTCTTTGTCTCTTCTTCAGAAGTTTCCCATTCAATGCGTCAAAATTGACCGCGCATTCGTGCAGGACATCACGACCCAAGAGGGAGCGCGCAATCTTGTTCGCACCATCATTGCGATGGCGAATGCCCTTGGTGCCGACATTGTTGCTGAAGGTATTGAAAACAAGGATCAACTCAGTGTCTTAGCGTCGATGCGATGCAACAAAGCGCAGGGGTACTTCATCAGTCGGCCTATCTCGGTCGCTGATGTACCTGCAGTTGTTCAACAGCTACAGGACATCGATGCCTGGAGAGCCAGAACATCTTTCTGAGTCTCTTATCGAGGCGATCCCACCTTGGTCACCGCGCCATCTGGAGTTCGCACAAAGAGTTCCACCGAATGATCCCCCGGCGTCAACAACGTGTAATCAAGAATTGCCGTATAGGGCACCACATCTCGCGCGCCGGAGAGTTCACCAATGACACCTGCTGCAACTCCATTGATTGCGATGATTCCTTCTGTCCCCACTTCTAGTGGCGCAGAGAGTCGAACGTTTCCTGTCACAAGAGACGGAACCTTGGCTCCGCGCTGATCAGACACATTTGTGAAACTCTTCTTCTGATTCACGGTCCACGAGGAAACGGAAGTGTTCTGGTCAGATGATGCAATGCGAGACCCGATCAGACTCGCGGAAGAACCAATCGCGGCAACCCGTCGATTCGGACCTTCATTAGACACCACATTTGCGTAGTACGCGACTCGTTCGAGAACTTCTTCAAAGCCGCCCGACATCACGTTTGTCTCACCCGTTGCTGACACAACCTCACGAACACGGTTCGCTGGACATGACTGAGCGACTGACTTACCACCAAACGCCCATGATGTTTTCGTTCCAGTTGTCTCAATGATGGTCGGCAACAGATCAAGATTCGACATTGCGCAGTCACTCACCACAGCCTGTGATTGTTGTGGATACTTAATGAACGTAGGAATTCTGTAAATGTCGCTGATTGTCTCTTTCTCGGTGAAGTCCGTGTGACGTTGAGGCAGAGTTGGGACAAATGAGATTCCGTGATCCGCGGTAACGACAAGCATTGTCTTATCCCACTTGCCGCTCTTCTTAAGTTGAGAAATGACGTCAGCGATTGCATTGTCAGCTGCTGCCACCTGATACAAGAACGTCTGGTACGTATCGCGCACACCGTCCTCGCTCTCAGGATTCGATGTAGAGATAGACGGAGACAATGGCGCAACGCGATCATCAGGCGTGATTCGCCACGGAGCATGCGGCGCCAATGCATGAACAACCTGCACACGTGACCGGGAATCCTCTACAAGCGCTCGCGTACCGTTGGCGATGGCATCTACTTGAGAGAGAGCGCCAACATCGAACTGCTCTTTGAACTTGTTTGCGACGGCACCAAAGCCACCCCAAGTGCCTTCGATGGAGGGGACGTACTTGCGAAGCACTGGCGGCAGAACACGCTGACCATATACATAGCTGGCATCACGCATAAATGACTTGAACCGCGAAAACTCAAAGAGCGCATTTACTTCATGAGTTCCTGCACACACGCTCTTTGGGCACAAGCTGGTCACCGGCTCGATCCCTCCCACAGATGTCTTCCCTGAAAACAGAGTAAAAATATTCTTCGGATACTGAGTCAGGAATGGACCACCCTCTTGTTGAGGGACTGCTGAGGCCAAAATTGCGGGCACCGCTTGATGGGTGAAGTTCGACTCGGCAACATTGTTGCGGTACCAGGTGGACTCACGAGCAAGCGCAGCAAACCCCGGATACCGCGTGGCGTTGATTGTTCCATCGTCAGACAACAATGAGTACAAAGGGAATTCGTCAAACACGATGTGCAGAACTGACACGTCTGTGTTGCCGATTACAGCGTCTGATGTAGGCCCGTCTGATTGGAACAGAATCGGCTGCAATTGGAGAATCGCGCTTGCAGTGACAGCAATAGCCAACACAGACAACCATCGCGACCATTCACGAATTGCTTTCTTTCGGTCATAAGCGATGGGCACAACTGCGGCAAAGAGAAAACCAAGCGTGAAGGCACCAATGTTGCCGTCCACACTGATCCATCGAGCCACCGCGATGCCCAAGAGAAACGAAAAGCCCGCAATAGTCCACAAGCGGGTTGCCTCGTTGACCTTCGGCCCGAGAAAGCGCGTGAGTCGATCTAACCCCGTTGCCAATAGCGCCGGCACGAGAACAATGATGAGTACAAAAAGAGCGACCTCGAGAGACGACATCTTGGCTGCGGAGAACACAGTGGGGTTCTTGCCATACAAATCGAGAATTGGCTGAGCAATCGCCATCGTCGAGAGTGCCAAATAAGTGAGGAAGTGTCTGCGCATCACCCTTTTACCTTGCCACAATGGAACAGTGAGTTCCCCTATGCACAGATCAATTCATCGGCCTCTTGCCGTATGCGTGACTGTTCTCACTCTTCTCGGCATCGCCGCAGTTCCGGCGACAGCAGCAAGAAAACCAGCCATGGGAGCCAATGGGCAAGGCACAGTTCTCGTTGTGGGCGACAGCTTGACTTTTGGTGCCAACTATTTCGGCAAGCTTGGCGTCAAGGCTCAAGGAACCAATATTTGGACAAACGTTGTCCTCGATGCAAAGAACGGCCGCAAAGCCACGGTGGGCGCAAAGATCATTGCCAACAGACTTAGCAGTTCAACCACAGCAATTGTTGTCGCCCTCGGTACTAACGACATGATTTCAAAATCTGAGTCCTGGTATCCGACGTACGCCATCGACACGGTGATGGATCAAGCAGGAGGACTTCCCGTGTTGTGGGTCAATCTTGAATTCTCTCCGACTGGCCGTGCCGACTGGAGAGCACGCGGAGTTCGCTTCAATCGCGCATTGCAATCAGCCACTCGCCGCTACCCGAATCTCGTCATTGCAGACTGGAACAAGTTCTTCACTCCAAAAGGGCAAAGTCGTTTTGTTGCTGACGGAGTTCACCTCTCTGTCACTGGATACAAGACACGCACCACCTACTTCATTAATCAAATGAAGTTGTTTGGACAGCGAATCGTTGATGCAACAACAACGACCACTACGACAACAACCAGCACGTCGTCAACGACGACGACATCAACTGTCCCTGCAACGACCACAACGAATCCAGATTCGTCAACGAGCTCCACCACACCGTCGTCGACAACAGCAACGAGCGAACCGTCGTCGTCTAGTTCCAGCACTCCTTCTTCGTCAACGCCGTAAACACAATCAACGACTACCGTTAGGCCCATGCTTGCTGTCATCGCCACCCAAGGCGTTATCTCTGTTGTTGAAAAAGACACCCCCGATGGTTCCGGAGAACTCATCACAGTGACCTCTAGTGGTATCTGCGGCAGCGACCTTCACATGATTGAAGCCGGTCTTTCAGGCGTCGTTCTCGGGCATGAGTTCGGCGGACTCACAACAGATGGGCAACTGGTTGCAATTCGCCCGACAGGAGAATGCGGCACATGTGTCCAGTGCACCTCGGGGTTTTCCCACACGTGCTCCATGGCGGGCAGATCACTGCACGGAATGTCTCGCGATGGTGGACTCGCAGAGATTGTCCGTGTCGACACGAATCAGATCTTCCCCATGCCCTCTGGCGTTGACCCGGCTTCGGTTGGCTTAGTTGAGCCACTGGCAGTGGTCATCCATGGCATCAATCGATCCGGCATTCAGGCAGGAAGTCGAGCAGTCATCATTGGTGCCGGCTCCATCGGTCTTCTGGCGGCAACAGTTCTTGTCGATCGCGGAGTGATCGTCGACATCGTGACCCGACACCCGCACCAAGCACTCGCAGCCGAGAAGGTCGGCGCCCACCCCGTCTCTGAATCTGGCCTTAACTATGACGTGTCGTTCGACGCCGTCTGCTCACAACAATCATTCGACGCATGCGTGCAGGCGACCCGCCCGTGCGGCACCCTTTTAGAGTTCGGAATGTTCTGGAGCCCCGTTACCTTGAACAACTCCCTCATGATGAAGGAAATCACGGTGATTCCGTCCATCTTCTACGGACATAATCATGAATACCATGATTTTGAGGAAGCAATCGACATCTTGGCTCGGCTGCCTCACCTTATAGATGCAGTTGTGACCCATCGATTCGCTTTGACCGACGCTGCCGAAGCGTTCCGCGTCGCGGCTGATCGCAAGTCAGGCGCCATCAAGGTTCACCTTTTTCTCTCCTAGATGCCCAGGACGATAACAGAAACAGGTGAGAGTAATTCACCTCAGCCCTTGTGATCACTTGCCGAAGACAACCTCTTTTATCCCTGAGTTGCCTATGTCGTAGGACACACCTACTGCTATCGTGTCCTCAGTCACACCACGGTGGTGTGCTTATTTGGGGGTAACTCAATGACACAACGTCAGACCACACGGTCACGCGTGATGCGTCGCGTAGGGGCAGCAATCGCCGCCACTATTGCGGTGTCCACCGTGGCTTCGACAGGAGGCCAAGCTGCTTCCACGTCGGCCGCAAAAGCCGGAGGCGAAATTAAAATCGGAATTTTCGACACGTTCCCCGGTTTCTGCAACAACAACAACCCAGCGAACTCATCTCTGATGGCAACTCGCGCAATCTTTGAAGGCCTTGTTGAGAAGACTCGTGGAAACGACTTCGTTGGTCTTCTTGCACAAAGCTGGGCTCCATCAGCCGACTTCAAGACTTGGGACATCACACTTCGTCAAGGCGTGACATACCACAACGGTCAAGTTTTCAATGCTGACTCTGTGGTTTCGAACATGAACGTCAACTCTGGTCGTCGTGCAGGACAAGGCATCGGTATTGGAACCAACATCACGTTTGGTGCCAACATTGCCAACTTTGCCAAGGTCAGCGACTACGTCGTGAGGTTCTCACTTCACCGTGCACAGAACGACTTCCTCGGAACGCTTTACGCTTCTGGTCGTCTTTTCATGCGCGCTGATGCTCAGCTCGCTACGGGCGGCGCAACAGGCACCTGTTCAACAACTGCCATCGGAACAGGACCTTTCAAGGTTCAGTCATGGAACAGCAACGAACTCGTTGCAGTAAAGAATGAGAACTACTGGCGCAAGGACCCTAAGAATCCTTCCGCCAAGTTGCCATACCTCGACAAGATCACTTTCACCAACGTGAAGGAAGGCTCACAGCGCGCAGCTGCTGTCCGCCGCGGAACACTTGACGCAGGTATGTTCACCTCTTTCTCAGAAGGAACCTTCATCAAGGACCTCCGCCAGCGCAAGAGCGTTGTGACAGAGTTCAAGTCACCAAACGAGTACTACCCATCACTCTGGTTGAACCAGGGTAAGGCCGGGTCTCCATTGGCAAACAAGAACGCTCGCCTTGCAGTTATTAACTGCATCGACCGAGTGAACTATGTCAAGGTCCGCGCCAAGGGTGAGACAGCTGTTCCAAAGTCTCTTGTTGGTCCATCAAGCGTGATGTACACCACTCGTGGTTTCGGCAAGTTCAGCGTGAAGACTGCAAAGGCAAACCTTGACGCATACAAGGCTGAGACTGGTGCAACATCACTCACCTTGAGCATGCCAGCTGACTCATCAAGCGCTTCACAGGCAAACGCAAAGTTCCTGATTAATCAGTGGGCAAAGTGTGGAATCACCGTGAACATGGTTGTTGAAGAAACTGCAGTGATTATTGCGAAGGCATTCAACCCAACAGTGCCATTCGCACAACAGCAGGCATACGACATTCTTCCTCTTCTCTTGTTTGAAGGAACCGATGTGGCTTTCAACTTGCCATTCGTTGCAACAAACATGTTCCCAACAGGAAGCACCAACCCAGTTGCCGGATCATTCCGTGGCGTTCTTGGTGGCTTGCTCAACTTGAACAAGCACTTGGATCCAAAAGTGGACGAACTGTTCTTCGCTGGTCAAGCAGCAGCAACCAAGGCATCAGCCAAGGCGAAGTACCAGGAAGGCACTGCATACTTGCAGACAAATGGCTTCATGACTTCAGTCCAGCACGGCTACTACACACTCTTCACAACGAAGAAGCTTGGTGGAATCGGAACACTCAAACTTCCAGAAGGTAAGACACAACGTCTCATCACAAACTACGGAATTGACTGGACCGGCGTTTACAAGAAGTAAGCACTAGATAGTCAACTTCGTTAGAGAAGTTAACCCGAAAGGGGCGGTGTCCAAGTTGGGCGCCGCCCCTTTCGTTGTATTAGATTTAAAGAAGCACCAAGGGGGTACTTGCTATGAATATTTTGCGGCAATTGTTGCGGCGCTTGATTCCCATGTTTTCAATCGTCGTGATCGCAACATTCTTGCTTTCATTATTGATGCGATTACTTCCAGGCGATCCTGCAGCAATCATGATTCCTAACGGAACTATTGACCAACAAATCGAAATCGCTAAAGAAACAGGACTCGATCGCGGCCTGTTTGGTTACTACTGGAAGTGGTTTTCCGATGTCTTCACCGGCGACTTCGGAAAGTACTACCTCAACGGTGGCTACCGGGATTTAGGTGGCGTCATTGCTGACACACTTCCCGTCACCTTGATGTTGATCATCTACGCACAGATTGTTGCGCTGACATTTGCTATTCCACTTGGACTTGCTTCTGCGTACAAAGAAGGCAAGCGCTTCGACCGAATCACAAGCACTGTGATGTTCACCACTGTGTCATTTCCTAGCTTTGCTCTTGCGCTCATCTTCTCTTTGATCTTCGCTGTCAATCTCGGATGGGTTGACCCCATCGGATACGTCAGTCCTTCTGAGAATCTCGGTGAACACCTCAAACTGATGATTCTTCCCGTCATGAGTCTTGCGTTCGGTTTAGCTTCTGGCTATACACGTCTCTTGCGCACCGACGTGATTGCAACCTTGAAAGATGATTACGTGACGATGGCCGCATCAAAGGGCATCTCTAACCGTCGAGTTCTTTGGCGCCACGTCTTCCGTCCATCAAGTACCACTTTACTCACCTCTGCTGCATTGAACATGGGTGGTCTCATCGGAGGCACAATCGTTATTGAAACAATTTTCGTTATCCCCGGTATTGGATACGAAATCTTCTACTCCATTGGTGCTCGACAAGTTGTCGCGATGCAAACGCTCATCGCTTTGATCTCAATTGGCTACGTGTTCTTCAACACGATGGTCGATCTTCTTACACAAATCACTGACCCACGAACAAGGGAACGCCGTGCCTGAGAATTCACTTTCATCAACAGAGACTGCAGAGCCAGTCATCAAGACGAAGAAGCCACGAAAGACCATTGGTTTTTATTTGGCTAGCGCATGGATTTCTTTGGTCATGTTCCTTGCACTCTTCGGATGGGTGCTTCCCACGCCTCAGTGGGACGAAGCGTCCTACGAAAACCTGGGTGTTGCACCATTTCACCCCAGCCATATTCTTGGTACCACCAATGATGGCTACGACATGATGGCATCGATTGTAAATGGAGCGAGAATTTCAGTCATCGTCTCACTTGTGGCCGTGCTTATTGGCGGTGGCATCGGAAGTTTCATCGGAATCACCGCAGCATATTTCCGCGGGAAGTACGACTTCGCAGTCACCATGATTTTCAACATCATGTTGTCCATCCCCAACCTTGTGTTGTCATTGGCTTTGCTTTCCGTCCTCGCCTATTCCGATGAGAACAATCCGGCTTCAATGACCCGAAGAGTTGTGGTCTTGATCATCTCTTTGATCATCGTGATTATTCCCATTCTTGGTCGCATCGCACGCGGATCTGCTCTTCAGTGGGGCAGCCGAGAATTCGTTTTGGCATCAAAGTCAATGGGATCGAAGAATTTCTTCATTATTCGAAAGCACATTCTCCCCAACGTTGCACCAGCCATCTTGGCCATTGGTTTCCTCGCTGTTGGCTCCGTCATCATCGTTGAAGGGTCCTTAGCCCTTCTCGGCATCGGAATTCCTGGCGGAGCTTCCTGGGGCTCCATGCTTGCCAATGGTCGCGGCAACATTGAGTACTCGCCTCATGAGGTGTACCTCCCCGCTTTGTGCATTGCATTCACAGTCATCTCATTCAACTGGTTCGGCGACTACGTCCGAGTCAAGCTCGACAAGAGGGAGTCAAAGATATGAGCAACTTTTCGACTGTTGCTGAACGTCCGTTGCCATTTGCGCAAGATGCCGAACCAGGCGTCTACCTCGCAGATCCATCTCGTCGCCTGAAGGCTTTCCTTCTCGAAGAGGCTGTTTATGTAGTGGCGTTCGTCGTGATTGCCATCTTTGCAGGTGTCACTATCTCTCTTGCCGTTACCTCGGTTTTGTGGCTTGCACTGCAAGTGAATGCGGGTCGTCAAAAGAGTGGTACTTCATTTGCAAAGAAGCGGATGAATATGCGTGTGGTCGATGCGAAAACATTCGAACCACTCACCTTGAGTCAGATGATTATTCGTCGCGGACTGCTGGCCACACTTGTCGGTCACGCAGGTCTTGCAATCGCATTCGCAGTCCCGACCGTGGTTCTTAATGCCATCGGCCTTGAGAATGGTCTTCTCAGGCTGGCACTAACGATTGCGGCCGTCTATGCCTATTCATCGGTGCCATTGCGCAATGATCGCAATCGCAATATTTGGGATTTTGTCTCTGGTACTCAGGTGATCTACGACAAGTTCGACACATTGACAACACCTATCGTCGAGTCAAAACTGTCGCTCGAATCAGACCTTCTGACAATCGATGGTTTAGACGTTTCATTTGCCACACCACGCGGCAATTTGAAGGCGGTTCGCGATGTCACCATCAGGCTTCGCAAGGGCGAAAGCCTCGGTGTCGTGGGTGAATCCGGATCTGGAAAGACAGTTCTTTCACGTGCAACCATGGGTCTTCTTCCCTCCACCGCAACGCGCACCGGAGATATCAAGTACCGCGGTGAATTGATTTCAGAATTGTCCTCTGTCGAAGTTCGTAATCTGTGGGGAACTGGCATGGCCATGATCTTCCAAGATCCAATGACTGCATTGAACCCAGTTCGTCGCATCGGCGACCAACTCACAGAAAGCCTTACCGAGCGCATCGGCATGGATAAGCGAGCAGCAACCGAGCGTGCCATTGCGCTCCTCAAGCGAGTGCGTATTCCAGACCCAGAGGGCATGCTGAAGAAATTCCCTTATCAACTCTCCGGCGGCATGCGTCAGCGCATCATGATTGCTATTGCTGTTTCATGTAACCCTGAAATGCTCTTTGCAGACGAACCAACCACTGCGCTCGACGTGACAGTGCAGGCGCAGGTACTCGAACTATTGACAGAACTCCGTAAAGAGTTTGATATGTCAATGATCTTGGTGACTCATGACCTTGGTGTCGTTGCAGGTCACACAGATCAGATCGCAGTGATGTATGCCGGTGACATGGTGGAGTACGCCCCAACGCGTTCCCTCTTCGCAAACATGAAGATGCCGTACACAGAGGCGCTCCTCAAGTCAATTCCACGACTTGAGACACCCACCGGAACTCGTTTGCCCGTCGTTGAGGGTCGTCTCCCCGACCCCACCAAGGACGAACCTGGTTGTGCATTCGCCAACCGTTGCGAATATGTGCAGGACAAGTGCCGCGCAGAAAAGCCGCCATTGAAAGATGACGGAGATAACCACTTCTATCGTTGTTGGTTCCCACTCGGAGGAGGCAAGTAATGGCTGGTAGCGGAAAGGCCCACATGCGGCCAGAAGGCGATGTCGTTCTCGAGGTCAATGATCTCGTCGTTGAGTTCAAACTCGGCAAGAACCAAATCGTCAAGGCTGTGTCAGGGGTTAGCTTTGACCTCATTCGCGGCGAAACTCTCGCCGTTGTGGGTGAGTCAGGTTGTGGCAAGTCCACCCTTGGTAAAGCAATTCTTCAACTTCCTAAGCCCACCGGTGGCTCAGTGAACTTCCTTTCCAAGGAGCTCACCACCATGGGTAAGAAGGAACTGCGCGATATGCGTCCTGCGATGCAGATGATCTTCCAGGACCCTGTGAGCTCACTTGATCCTCGCCTTCCTGTTAGCGAAGTCATCGCAGAACCACTGCGGGTATGGAATCGTGGCAACGAGGTAGAGATCAGCGCAAAGATCGATGAACTGCTTCTCGCAGCCAACCTCGATCCAGCGGTTGTGCGTGATCGTCGCTCATATGAGTTCTCAGGTGGCCAGTGTCAGCGAATCAGCATCGCCCGGTCCTTGGCACTTGACCCAACGATGATCATTTGTGACGAGCCAGTGTCAGCACTCGACGTGAGTGTGCAAGCACAGATTCTGAACCTGCTTCAGGACATGAAGGACCGTTATGGCCTCACACTGATTTTCATCTCCCACGACCTCGCAGTTGTGAAGGCAGTCAGTACCCGCGTGATGGTGATGTATCTGGGCAAGGTATGTGAGGTTGCTCCGCCTGAGGAGTTGTACCAGAACACCAAGCACCACTACACGAAGGCTCTTGTTGGTTCTGTACCCATCCCCGACCCAGATCGCCCCATCTCGGGCAATCTGATTCAGGGCGAGCCACCGTCACCTTTGAACCCTCCATCGGGCTGCCGTTTCCGTACGCGCTGCCCACAGGCTTCCGATTTGTGTGCTCAGGAAGAGCCACAACTTCGCGAGGTCTCATTGGGCCACTTCGTGGCCTGCCATCACCCCGTCGGCGAGTAATTCCCCGGTGGCTGTTCAGCAGTCATTTCCATTTGGTGGAGAGCTTTTGTCTGGGGACGGTTCGGCGCTCCTCGTTCCGGAGTTTCTCACCGAAGATGAAGCCGATGCGGCTCTCCTTGAACTCATACGAGAAAATGCCTGGGAGCAGCAACGCCTGTTGATGTACGGCAAAGTCGTTGACGAACCTCGCCTCTCTACGTGGCACTCCGAAGGACAGACCTACGCGTATTCAGGTAGTGCTCGCACACCTCAGCCGTGGACTCCCCTTCTTCGAAGTATTCGTGAACAATGTGAAAGGCAAACCGCTCATTCATTTAACGGTGTGCTCGTGAATTTCTATCGAGACGGCAACGACCACCTCGGTTGGCACTCTGATGATGAACTCATCAACGGCCCTGAGCCTCTGATCGCATCCATCTCCTTAGGTGCTGAGCGTCGGTTCGACATGAGACACCGTGAGACTGGCGAGGTGGTGTCGGCTCCTCTCGGACATGGGTCTCTCCTCGTGATGTCAGGACTCAGTCAAAAATGCTGGGAGCATCGCATTCCCAAAATGCCCCGTATTACTGACCCACGTATCAATCTCACGTTCAGACGACTCTTGTCGACTTATTGAACAAATTAGTTCACTTGGCGCTCGAAGCCTTCCCAGTAGGGCGCACGAAGAATGAACTTCTGCAATTTGCCTGTGGCCGTGCGAGCAAGTTCGGTTCTGAACTCCACAACCTTGGGGCACTTGTACGCAGCGAGTTTGGTTCGTACATGAGCAATGAGGTCAGCTTCAGTCAGTGACGAACCAGGTGACTTCACAACAAGTGCCAATACTTTCTCGCCCCACTTTTCGTCGGGAATACCGATGACAGCGACCTCTGCAACTTCAGGATGTGAGAACACTGCGTCCTCCACCTCAATAGATGAGACATTCTCCCCACCAGACACAATGACGTCTTTCTTGCGATCTGCAATCGTGAGGTAATGGTTCTCGCCCAAGTAACCACCATCTCCCGTACGAAACCATCCGTCAACAATGGCCTTGCCGGTCTCTTCGGGCTGGTTCCAGTAGCCACCCATCACTGTGTTGCCACGTGCGAGCACTTCTCCTGATGGATCAATCTCTACTTCGACGCCCAGAGCAGGTGAGCCGGCCGCAGCCAACTTGCTCGCACGTTCACTGGGAGACAATGACTTCCATTCCTGACGAGAGCGGTTCATGGTGAGCAATGGCGAGGTCTCTGTTAATCCGTAGATCTGTACAAACTCCCAACCAAGTTCGGATTCAATTCGCTCAATTGTCTTGGTTGGTGGCGGAGCGCCTGCGACGACCATTCGCACCTCGCCTCGCCGAGTAGACGCATTGGATTCACTCGATGCATCCAAAATCATGTTCGCCACCGCCGGTGCACCGCATAGCATCGTCACGCCGTGACGATTGATGCGAGACAGAATCTCCGCTCCGTCCACCTTGCGCAAGATCACGTGCGTTCCACCCATTGACGTCACGGCATACACCATTCCCCAGCCGTTGACGTGGAATTGAGGCAGAGTGTGCAGATACACATCGCTCTCATTGACATTCATCTGCCACCCGAAGACTGCAGAGTTCACCCACAGACTTCGATGCGTGAGTTGCACACCCTTCGGACGAGCCGTTGTACCACTGGTGTAGTTAATCGTGGCGGTGGAATCCTCATCTGGCACCCACGAGTTGGGCTGCGTATCGAACTTGTACAAGACCGCGTCAGATTCTGCACCGATGATGAACTTATGTTTGGCCTGCACATCAGACAGAGCCTCTTCAAGTTCCGGATCAATAATCAGCACCTCAGCCCCGCAATGCTCGATGATGTACTTCACTTCTTCAGCAACGAGTCGGAAATTGATGGGCACGAGCACGCGCCCATACCCACTCACACCGAAGAACGCCGTCAGCAGACGGGCCGAGTTTTGCGACACCATTGCAACGCGTGCACCCTGTGGTACTCCGAGCGCATCCAGACCTGCTGCTTGCGCCCGAGCGCGACGAGCCATCTCGGTATAGGTGATGGAACCCCATGACTCCCCCGGCTGATCCGGCTCATCAATGATGGCAATTCGATCGCCATATACCTGCTCGGCACGGCGGAGATGATCGACAATTGTGAGAGCAACCTTCATATGCATACCGTAGGCGCTCGCAAGGCTCTGACTAGCCCTGGAATGCAAAAGGGACGGTGACCCGAAGGCCACCGTCCCTTCCGTAGAAGTTGTTCTAGATGGGCTTAGCCCTTCCAGATTCCTGTCCACTCGAAGCCCTTTGTTTCAACGGTGTCTGCACGATCACCGCTAGGCATCTTCAAAGTTCCGATTCCGCGAAGCTTTGCCTTGTTGTTGACATACACCTGGAAACCACCGTGCACTGCAGGAATCGCAATACCCTGTTCTTGGATGTACTGAGTAGCGGCTTGCCACTTCGTTTTCGCAAGCTTCGGATCCTTCTCAGCCTGAGCGGCATAAATCAGATCGTCAACCTTGGTGTCGCTGTGGTTACCCAAAGCGATAACAGTGTTGTACACCTTGCCGTACGACGTGTTGGCGATTGGGTTGACTGTTCCAGTCATAAATGCCTTACTCACGAAGAACGGAATCACGTAACCAGGAGAGCCACCTTCAGCAGGAGTACCTTCGGCGAAATCAAAGTCGTTTCCGCCGCCCTTGTAGACCTTGGAGACCAACAGAGCAGACTCACCGATGAAAGGAGCATTGAACAGAATTCCTGCCTTCTCCATCGACTTCTGAATGAACTTTGTGTTGTTCTGTGACTGAGTACTGGTATCTGCATACAACGTGATCTTCATTGGAGCAGCCGCACCAAGATCTGTGTTGCACTTCGCAAGATAATCCTTTGCCTTGGCCAAGTTGTATGTCGGAGCACCCTTCTTGGTGTACATGATGTGCGACTTGCCGACAACTGAGCCGGAATAGTCACCATTACCCTTCAGACGCACCTTGTTGTAGCTCTTCCAGTCAATGGAATGAGCAGCAGCCAAGCGGCAGTTCAAGAACTTGAACGGAGAGCCAGCCTTGTTCTGGTTTGGCATCCACTGGCCCCAAGCGGTCTGTGTTGACTTATAGCCAGTCACTAACGACTTGCGGTTCGCCAAGTCATTGGTGAATGTCGCATCGCCCTGCACGAAGAAGCCTGCATCAGCAGTGCCACGGCGGACAGATGCTGCACGCTGTGATGCTTCTTTCACAACAATGAACTCAATCTTGTCGAGGTATGGCAACTGACGACCCTTGCCATCTTTGCGCCAATACGTTGGGTTCTTCACCACAACTTGTTCGTCTTGCGTGAATGACTGAAGCTTGAATGGACCTGTGCCAATTGGATTGGTCGAACAAGTTGCACGATCAGCAATCTGAGCTGGTGCACGCATGACGTAGCGACCAGCGCGATACATCAGGCCAAGGAAGTCGTTGTCAGGACGCTCAAGCGTCACACGAACATTCAAATCATCGACAACATCAACTTGCAGAATATTGGAGTTGATACCCACACCGGTTGAAAGGTATGTCGTCACCGCTCCACGACCAATGTCAATGTTCTGCTTCACAGATGCAGCATTGAACGCCTCACCGTTTGAATACGTGATTCCTGAGCGGAGTTTGATGTTCCACACTTTGTTATCACTTGAGGTGAACGATTCAGCGAGAAATCCGACGTACTTACCTTTGTTGGTTCGCTCAACAAGGCTCTCATAGATCGAGCGAGATGCTCCGAGAGGGCCACCAGGCAATGCATTTGCGAAACAATGTCCAGCGATTGATCCGTCAATCAGCATGGTGACAGTTCCGCCGTATTTCGGCGCTCCTGCTTCAGGCTTTGGCGCCGCTTGCGAACCTGTGGCCGCAAGGGTTGAGCCAATGAGTGCAACACTAAGTGCTGCCCCCAGGCGCTTTGTCATTCGCGAACGAATGACTCTTCCTTGTGTTTTCATTCAAATACCCCCATGAATGGTGCACACACACTTGTGTGCCTGATGCCACCCTAGACCAAGGAACAGGGTGCATTTCAAGCGGCATGGAAGAATTTGTGTCCTCTGTCACTTGTATTCAGCAATTACTTGTATTCAGCAATTACTTGTATTCAGCAATTACTTGCATGCCTCGAATAGGGGTCACTCAACCCCCTCCCGGCGCCTTCCACTAGGTTCTCCCCATCGCTCAAGGGAGAATCTCATGACCCAGCACACTCGTCCCGTCGCCATCATCAATGACGGCAGCTTTTATGTCGGCCCACCCCTGGCGAGGGCCCTGGCTGCTTCTGGGTACGACATCGTCGTCGGCGACCCCGCAGATGGCCTAGTGGCAGAGCTTGAGGCTCTTGGGGCAACGGTTGCGAGCGTTTCCCAAGTTCGGGACCTCACTCGACCAGAGAATCCTCAGAAACTGGTGCAGACCGCCCTTGACGTCTTTGGTCGCATTGACTCGGCTGTCATGTTCTCAGGACTCATCGTTACGGGTTCCATTCTCAAGTCCAGCAGAGAGGACCTCGACAAGGTCTACAACGGCTGCGTCGTCGCTCCGTATGAGTTCCTCAAAGCCACATTGCCCACCATGGTGACCCAGCGGTCGGGTCAGGTTCTGCTCATCACCAGTGCGTCCGCCGCCCGCCCTACGCCCGGTGCGCCGTTGTATTCCTCCATGAGATCAGCTGCCACCATGCTCGCCAAGAACTCCGCGATGGAAATGGCCAAGAACAATGTGCAAGTCAACGCCGTCGGAACAAACTTTATGGACTTCCCCGAGTTTCGCCGAGCAACAGGGGCCGATGATCCCGAGACACGAAAGAAGATTGAGTCGCAAGTTCCCCTCAACCGACTTGGTGGAGTGGATGAGTTTGCACACTTCTGCATGCCGTACCTCGACGGCAAGAGCACATTTGCAACTGGCCAGTTCGTCTCTTTCTCTGGCGGATGGTCGTAGTCATTTCGCCTACGAGCGCGATACGAGTTCTCTCCATTTGCGATGAGCCTCATGCACGATTTCACCGTTACTGAGTGCAGGCAGATTCACCGTCTCTAGCGCTAACACTTTTATCGCAATCGGCTTCTGATGATCTCGCAGATAGTGAGAGAAGCGTTCAGCAGCATTTGCTTTCCCAGTTCCGTGTCCAAGTAGCAAGACACTGGAAGCATTCTGAATGTGAGTTGAAAGGTCTGCAAAGTAGTTCACCTCTCCGTTCTCGGAAGCATGTCCGTGATGAGCTTGTGCACTACGAACATGAATGTTCTCTGGCTCGGCTCGACCAACAATCGCTATCGGCGCAGTTGACTCATCATTCAACAGAAATACGTGCGCATGATCGTGAGTGACTGCAACAGCAACGGATTTGTTTTTGACCTTGTCATCATCAATGAGATTCATGCAGTGAAACATACGGAATAATCATTTGAACAAATGAACCAAACTCATCTAGGTATGAAATAGTCAAGTCAGTTCATTAGTCGATACCTACGGTTGTCTTGAGAGAACACCTCTTCAACAGCCAGGAGAAGCCGATGCCATACTCACGAGGTCAGAAACAAAGACGAGCGATTGCACTAATTCTTGCAAGTGCTGTCGTAGCAATGTCGTGTTCATCCGGAAATGACGCTGCAACGTCAACGACGTCTACCCCACCCGCACGGTACGGAGGAGAAATCAAAGTCGGCATCTTCGACAGCCTCCCTGGTTTCTGTGTCGGCAATAATCCGGCTAACTCTGCTCTCATGGCTACGCGCACCATCTACGAGACACTCTTTGAAAAATCCGAGACGGGCCAGATGGTTGGCTTGCTCGCACAGGGCGCCACCTCATCAGTTGACCTCAAGACGTGGACAATCACACTGCGAAAAGGAATCTCATTCCACGACGGAACACGATTCGATGCTGCGGCAGTCGTAGCGAATTTCAACGCCATTACTGGTCGTGTCGCACTCGGCGCTTATGCAGCGAGTGGTCCACAAGGACTCGCCGCCACGGCGTACACAATCGGCACCGGCACAGCATTCACCGCAAACATCAACTCTTTCCAAGCGCTCTCTGACTACGTCGTTGAATTCACCCTTGATCGTCCTCAATACGACTTCCGATCGACGTTGTATGCGTCAGGGCGATTCTTCATGAGGTCACCACGCCAACTTCAAGATGCCAAGACATGCGGCCAGAGTCCAATTGGCACCGGTCCATTCAAAATTGAGGCATGGAATCCAAACGAAATGACCGTGACACGCAACGCTTCCTACTGGAGAAAGGATCCCATCACCAATACGCAATTGCCCTATCTCGATGCAATCACGTTCCAGAACGTCAAGGAAGCATCACAAAGAGCAGGGGCAGTTCGTAGCGAGACTCTCGATGCGGGATTCTTTTCCGCAGCAACAGATTCCGCCACCATTGTTGATCTTCGTTCTCGGTCAACAGTGAAAGAAACCAAGTCGCCCGATGAGTACTACCCATCACTGTGGCTGAATCAAGGCAAGCCGGGATCACCGTTTCAATATCTGTCAGCAAGGCAAGCTGTGCTCTCATGTATTGATCGAAGCAACTTTGTCAAAGTTCGAACCAAAGATGAAACATCTGTCGCCGAATCAATAGTTGGACCCACCAGCCTTATGTTCTCGACCGAGAACTTCCCTGAGTTCAATAGCGACAAAGCCCAGGAGTATGTGAATGCCTATAAGAAGGAAAGTGGAGAGACATCGCTTCAGTTCACTTTCCCCGCAGACACGAGCACAACAACGCAATTGAATGCCCAGTTCCTGAAGTCAACGTGGTCGAAGTGCAACATCAAGGCTGAGTACGTCATTGAAGAAGGTGCGGTCATCATCGCAAAAGCCTTCAATGCTTCACCACAACTTGACAAGGGTGGCTATTACAACGCCTACGACGCTATTCCCATCACACTTCTGGAAGGTACTGACGCAGCTTTCAACATTCCGTTCCTTGTGACCAATGCCTACACAAAATTCAGCATGAATCCGGTGAAGCAATTATTTGGCGCTTCCCTGGGGCCCGTTCTCGGACTCAATCATCACGACGACACAAAGATTGATGACTTCCTCTATGCAGGACAGGCACAAGCAAGTGCAAGCGATGCGGCTACCTATTTTCGACAAGCCACCTCATACATTCAAAAGAATGCGGTGATGGGATCCCTTAATCGGTTCTATTACTCGCTCTTCACGACCAACAAGATTGCTGGTGTCGGAGTTCTCCAACTACCCAATGGACAAATCCAAAGGTCCATCAGTAACTGGGGAATTGATTGGACCGGCGTGTATCAAGTTGGTTAGGAGTACAGATCCCTCAGATCCTTCTTCAGCACTTTTCCTGCAGCGTTCCGAGGCAAGTCTTCGTGATGCCAAAACACCTTGCTGGGCACCTTGAAACCTGCCAAACGTGAACGGAGATGCTCAAGAACATTCTCAGCACTCTGAGGACCATGACCATCAGCGGCAACGATGACAGCCGCAACTTCTTCACCCAACTTGTCATGCGGTATACCGATGACGGCACAATCTTTCACCGCATCGGCTTCAAAGAGAACAGTCTCTACTTCGACGCAGTAGACATTCTCGCCGCCTCGCAACACCATGTCCTTGATGCGATCCACAACGTAGATGTATCCATCAGGGTCAATGAGTCCCGCATCACCCGTATGGAACCAACCATTTGTAAACGCTTTTGCAGTTTCCTCTGGCTTGTTCCAATAACCACGCACATTGTTGGGGCCGTATACCCAAATTTCACCAATGGATCCTGGCGGAACATCTTGGCCATCTTCCCCAACAATGCGGATATCGGTTCCTACATAAGGAAGACCCACACTGTCCTTCTTGGCGAAGTACGCAGCACCACTGTTGCCGATAATCGCTGCTGTGGTTTCGGTGAGTCCGTATCCGTTTGCAGCACTGACCTTGCCAGCGAAATCCTTTTCAATCCGTGCGACAGAGTCCGGCGCAACGGGTGCGCCTCCCTGTGAAATTGCTGTCAAGCTCGATAAGTCGTACTTGTCACGATCAGGGTGTTCAAGCATGGAACGCACAACCGTGGGAACGCCACCGAATGAAGCAACTTTGTACTTCTCAATCAGTCTCATCGCATCTGCGGGGTCCCACTTGAATTGCGAAACAATGGCTCCACCGTTGTTGGTGTGAGAAGTCATTCCACAAAGACCAGCAATGTGGAAGTACGGGAATGTCGTGAAGGCAATTGCCTGGGGTTTTGGCGCATTTGAGGGCGATGGCGCGACACCTGCCATCTTTCCGGCAAGCGCAACCGCAAACAGGCCGTTCCAGATGTTGGTGATGTAGTTGCGGTGACTGCCCGCAGCACCTTTCGGAAAACCAGTTGTGCCCGATGTGTACAGAATTGTCGCATCATCATCTGCGTTGATCACCACATCTGGCAACACCGCTGACGTGTTGCTCGCAATGTCTGACCACGCAAAAGTTCCTGCACGAGTCTCTCCACGAACCACCAGCACAGAGTGCACGCCGCAATCTGAGAGCAATTCGTCAGAGAGCCTCTCCAGACGTTCCCCATCGACAATTGCTGCAGTAGCCCCAGAGTCTGTGAAGGCGTACTTCAACTCATCGGCAATCCACCATGCGTTCAAGCTGACGGTGACCGCACCAATACACTGAATCGCCCAATGTGCCATTGCCCACTCGGGATAATTACGCATACCAACGGCGACACGATCGCCTTTCTTGACTCCACGCTTTGCAAGCCATGCTGCAACGGCAGTCACCTGTTGATGGGCACCCCCATACGTGGTCGTGACATCGTCGTAATGAAAGTACGGTGCGTCACCGCGCTGCGCTGCCGAGAGCCACACATCGCGCAATGACGTGGGAGCATTTTTAAAGACACGAAGAGGATTCCCGTGAATGTTCACAGTCTCAAGTTCGAAGGGACTTCCTGAAGAAGTCAGTTCTGCAATGGCTTCAGCACGAGTCAGCATGGGCAGACGGTATCAGTGACGCTGGTCACGATGCAGTATCAGAAGTAACTGCGTCAGTTATCAAATGGAGGCGACGCCGAGAATCGAACTCGGATAAACGGCTTTGCAGGCCGCTGCGTAAACCATTCCGCCACGTCGCCAGAAGCAGTGCATGCACTGCAACACCTCAACTCTACAGGGGTTCCGAAAGGACTCCCCTGACGCCATCAGCCCTTGCGGACAGCGTGGAAGATGGTGCGAGTTCCGCCTGCAAGAAGCATCTTCGACTTGATGTCGAAGCGCTCTGAGAGCAAACGCTCAAAATTCTCAAGGTTGAAATCGTCATGGATACCATCGCGCTTGTTCTGCAGGAGCTTGCGCACCATGGGATCATCTGCGTGAGGCATCTCGATGATGAGCTCTGGCGAAAGATCACGGAACATGTCAAGCTGCGATGCGATGGGCACATTAAACGTGATTGCCATGTGGTGAATCACTGCAAGCGCCATCACGATGTCGGGGTGTCCACGATGGAACACACCAGGACGTTCAAGTCCGCGCCAGCCAACACCGCCGCCGGAGTCGGTGAGATCGACATACAACGGAAGAATCTTGTCGTTCTTCTCCGCCTTCAGCGTGTTGTACAAACGATCAACCACCAATGGGTCGGCATCCATTGCAACGACGTAATCGGAATGAGCAGATGCAATACGGCTAAAGACACCGTCGTTACAACCAATATCCCACACTTGCTTGCGTGGCGCAGAAGCAACAGCATCGCGAACGAACTTCTGCTTCTCATCAAGGCTTGATTCGAGGTAGTGACCACGCTCGGAGTAGTTCGACCATGTTGACTTCTTGTCACCAAGATTCAACTTCTGAACAATCTTTTCCAACTTGCGCATGGTTGCATCAAGAACCTGAGCATTCATGCCTGCCTTGGCAGTTGCCTTCTTCACGTCAGTATTGGAATCTGCAAAACGTGTGGACGCGGCCGCATGCAACACAACATGAGTGAGGCGACCCTTGCGAGGATGGCGAATACTGGCTGGCAACAACTTACGCATCGTCTCAGGAGAGATACCGTTCACCGAACCACGAAGGTACGGCTGATACTGCACACCGAGGTACGCCTGCATCATGAGTGGATACAGATACATCTCGCAGAACTGCTTGTATCCGTACCACGGGTCGCCTTTCCGGCGCCTCTCGAATGAACCGGCATCAATGAACTGCGGGCGCGATCCAATGAACTGCACGTTGTACGGAGTTGCGTCTTTCAGGCCAATGCCATCAGCCAAAGTCTCACGAGTGAGCTTCAATTGCAAGAGAGCTGCATCTTTGAGCATGCTGAATGTCCACTCGTATGGGTACGAGATAAACGGCAACATGGGGTGAGTCATCGCTGAGGTCCAAGAAGCAGAAAGACCGACCGAGGATGGCTCCACAATGTTTGACTCAATCAATTCACCCGATTGCAGTGCGCCTTGAATTGACTTCTTGCCCCACACAGCGGTGATGTCTTTTGCACCCTCTTGCGTGAATGCGCGAACAACGCGACCATCGCCGACGAAAACCCTGCTTAGGGGGTCACGAAAAGAACCTGGATCTTGAGAAATTCCTGACATGGATCAGTCGTGGGAGGATTCGTATTCGTCATCTTCTGACGACTCAGCGGCGGGCATTGGCTTCCCTGTGACCTTGGAACGGATGCGAGCCATTCCCATCTTGAAGGCAACGGCGAGTCCGGCAAAACCACCAGCAATGGCAGTGACAATCATGCTGCCTGTTTGTGCGTCTAAGTAAGAGAACATGGCGGAAAGGCTACCCCACAGTCCCACGAAGAGACTGAGACCCTAAATACCCCTCTCGGGGTCATATTTAGTCGTTATCCTCGCTTCATGCCGAAAAACCCAGATACAACAGCGATTACAGCAGGTCGTGGACCTTCTGCATCTCTGGCTCCTGGTTTATGGCCTTCTACTGTCTGGGAATCTTCCAGCCTCACTGATGCCACACAGCGCGCAACCAGCCTTCGCTCCGGTGAGTTCTATTCCCGCTTCTCTAATCCCACCGTGTCGCAATTTGAGCAAGCAGTTGCCGAATTGGAAGGAGCCGAATCGGCACTTGCATTTGGATCGGGCATGGGCGCCTTGGCTTCACTCGTTCTTGCGCTCTGTGGCCAAGGTTCACACATCGTTGCCCAGAACAATATTTATGGTGCGACGCTCTCGTTTTTGCAGGGTCCATGTGCCCGCTTCGGCATCGAGACCACTTTTGTTGATCCCGCTGTCCCTGGGTCTTTCGCAGCGGCAGTCATCCCGGGTCGCACCATGCTTGTTCTTGCCGAGACACCATCGAATCCTCGTCTCACCATCACCAACTTGGCAGAGCTAGGCGCAATCAAGGGTCCTTTCACAGTTGTCGACTCAACGATGGCAACCCCCACCGGACAACGTCCCCTTGACTTCGGCGTCGACATTGTTCTTCATTCAGCGACCAAGGGAATCGGCGGCCACAATGACGCACTTCTTGGAGTCATCGCTGGAGAGCGCGATCTTCTCAACGACATATGGTCGTACTCCGTCATGCACGGTGCATCAGCGTCGCCCTATGACGCACTGAATGCGTTGCGCGGCATTCGCACACTCGCAGTTCGTACAGAGCGTCAGAGCAAGTCGGCACTCACTATTGCTCATGCGCTTCAGGCACACTCGTCCGTCAAGGAAGTGTTCCACCCATTCCTTGAAACACATCCGCAGCACGATCTAGCACGAGCACAGATGCGTCACGGCGGTTCCATCGTTGCAGTGGAACTTGATGGAGGCTTTGACGAGTGCAATGCGTTTGTCCAGAAATTACAACTGGCGCACATTGCGACATCATTTGGTGGTCCAGAAACTCTCGTATGTCACCCAGCAACGAGTACACATGCGGGCTTATCGAAAGAAGCCCTCGATGCAGTTGGTGTGACCGCAGGGCTCTTACGTTTCTCGATTGGCCTTGAAGATGCAGACGACCTCGTGAGTGACCTCACGAACGCACTCTCCCGATAAAGCTTTCTCGTTAGATCTTTTTTGGCGGACGCGGAATGAATCCGCTCGTACGCGCGACGTAATCGGCATAGCCCTCGCGACGACGACTGAGTGATCGTTCCAACATAGGAACACCTGAGATCTTTAACAAGAAGAATGTCATCACGACTGGACCGATGAAACCGAACACACCGGAGCCTGTCTCAGCACCAACGATGGCAATACCCCACCACAACAATGCGTCTCCGAAATAGTTGGGATGGCGTGTCAGGCTCCACAATCCCTTGTCCATCACTTTGGTGGCGTTTGCAGGGTCTTTTTTGAAACGTGCAAGTTGAAAGTCGCCTACAGCTTCGAACATCAAACCGACTGCCCACAACATGATGCCCATGACAGCAATGGGGCCAACACCCGGTGAATCATCTGCGTTGCCCAAAATAACAGGCAGCGACACCGTCCACATCAATGCACCTTGCAAACCAAAAACAGTGACAAGGCTGATGATGCCGAAGTTCTTGCCCTTCTTCTTGCGCATCGCCTTGTAACGCCAGTCTTCACCGTGCCCAATGTTTCTCTTCCCGAGATATAACGCAAGACGCATTCCCCACAGCCCAACCATCACAGCAAGAAGTATCTGACGACCAGAGTTTCCGTCAACCGTGATTGTAAGAACCCATGACGTGATGGCAAAGCCAGCACCCCACACGATGTCAACGATTGACGCATTCTTTATGACAAGACTGATGATCCATGTGGTCACCATTACAACAGCGATTGTGATCGCTGCAATCAACATTGCATTACCCATTGTTCACTCCTATTGACAGTGATTGTTCTGAGATTCTTACTCCGACAGCATGGTCCATCGCGCACCACTGCTCATCGAGCCACGCAACGAATGCTTCGCCCGTTGCCACAGTCGCACGCTGATGTTCTGTCACCTTCACATGCACCCGTACTGCACTCTTTGCCAAGTGCTGAACGATTCCGCGAAAGGAATCCATACCATCGAAACCCGCATGCCACATCGTCACAACTTTGGCATTTGGCACTGCCGCCAGTAAAGCCGTCACGCCAGCGGTCTTCGGTGCCATGAGGTATTTCAACTTTTCCAATTTCACTGCGCGTTCCGGCGCACGCTCACGAAGACGTTCCAAAATTCGAGCACGCTTGACATCGTTCGCGCGAGTTCCTTCCGGGAAAATCACTGCAATCTCTTGAGCGCTGAGTCCTTGCGCCATCTGCTCGATTCCTTGCAACTCAGCAGCAAGATTCGAAGAAGATCTGTCAAGGAAATAGTTCGGCAGACGATGACCCACGATATCGAGACATGGATCAAGCTTGAGTTCCTTCTTCAATACATAACGAGGACGAAGCCCCGACGCTGTCATGAACACCCATGCACTCATCACGGAATCAGCCAAACTGGCGTGACGACACAGTGCGATGAACGGACCGTCACCCAATGTGTCAGCACCTTCTACTTCGATATGCAGACCAACTGTTAGACCAAGCGCTCCCACGACACCCCGAGTCCACAGCTTCTGCAGGACAAAGTTGGCGTTCTGAT
Organism: Ilumatobacteraceae bacterium; assembly: GCA_021298435.1. GTDB lineage: Bacteria > Actinomycetota > Acidimicrobiia > Acidimicrobiales > Ilumatobacteraceae > UBA2093. The sequence continues at coordinate 26,969 of JAJTFJ010000006.1, read as the reverse complement.
TTCGTGATTGTCCGACGACCCACAAGGCCACCGCAGCAACAATGCCGAGTGTCTCGAGCCAGGCCCACATGAGCCCAAATGCTGTGAATCGCACCAGAGGGAAACGCCAATTCATGCGGCCAGCATCGACAAGAAGCAGTACGGGAAGCCATAACGGCAGCAGAACAAGAAGGAGAACAGCCATTGACACCACACCGATCACCATGACGGGGCGCCGGATCCACGTTCTCTCCATCCCCGAACCCTATTCCTTCGGCCGCCAACCGCAGGGATGCCATATAGGACAGCCACTTCCCTTTTACATTTTGTAAACTTCGGGGGTGACTGACATTGCCCCATCTGGAACCCGCGTCTCCTTCAAGGTCAACGGACGAGACGTCTCTGTCTCTGTCGAACACCCGCACCTCCTCGCCGCCCTGCGCGATGAACTGGACATCACGTCCCCCAAAGACGGCTGCTCCCCATCGGGACAATGCGGCTGCTGCACGATCATGATTGACGGTAAAGCACAAGTCAGTTGCCAGTACCCCGTCAGCAAGGCTGAAGGCAAAGTCATCACCACACTTGAAGGCGTCGATGAAGCAGAGCGCACTCGCTATTCAGATGCGTTCGCAGCATGTGGCGGCTTGCAATGTGGTTTCTGCATCCCGGGCATTGTCATGCGTGCAAAGTCACAAGTGGACAAGAAGGGCGCGGACTTAAAGCGCGAAGACATGGCTCGCCACCTGGGCGCCCACCTTTGCCGTTGTACTGGTTACGTCAAAGTTCTTGATGCCATTGAAGCCGTTGCCAAGGGATCCCCTGTCGACATCTCACTGCCTGGTGGAGTCGGGTCGCGCGGCACAAAGTACGAAGCAAATGAACTTGCTCTCGGTGATCGTGGTTATGTCGATGACATTCGTGTTCCTGGCATGTTGCATGCTGCTCTTCACCTGACCAAGTATGTTCGCGCAGACATCACCGCAATCGACACATCTGCCGCACAAAATGCTCCAGGTGTTGTTGCAGTCTTCACTCGCGCCGATGTTCCCGGTGACAACAAAGTCGGCATCATCTACAAAGACTGGCCAGTGTTTGTCGGAGTCGGAGAACGCACGTCATATGCCGGAGACGTTCTCGCAGTGGTTGTTGCCAATTCACGTCGTGAAGCACGTGCTGCCGCTGAGCTCATCGAGGTGCAGTACTCCCCGCTTCGACCCATTGTGGACGCGCGTGCTGCAATCACAGATTCAGAGATTGCAGTGTGGGGCACAGAAAACAATGTTCTCTCACGCAGCGAATATGCGCGAGGCGATGTTGACGCACAACTGGCATCGAGTACTTTCGTCGTGACAGAGACATTCAATACGCAACGCATTGAACACGCGTTCCTCGAGCCAGAGTCAACTCTTGCCGTTCCAAATTCCAAAGACGGAACAATGCATGTGTACTCCGGCGGTCAAGGTGTCTGGGATGACCGTGATCAGATTTGTTCGCTTCTCGGGATACCCACAGAAAAAGTCACCGTTGAACTCGTCTCTAATGGCGGAGCCTTTGGCGGCAAAGAAGACATGTCGAATCAGGGTCAAACTGCACTGGCAGCATGGCTATTGCAACAGCCTGTGAAATGCACGTTGTCTCGCGAAGAGAGCCTGTTAATGCATGCGAAGCGTCACCCGATTGAAATGGAATACACCGTTGGCTGCGATGCCAATGGCAAGCTCACCGCAGTGCGCGCTCGCATGATCGGTGACTCTGGCTCATACGCATCAGTAGGCATGAAGGTTCTCGAGCGTGCAGCAGGACATGCCACGGGTCCGTATCACACACCGTCGGTTGATGTTTCCTCTGTTGCAGTTCGCACCAACAACCCTGTGTGCGGCGCATTCAGAGGATTCGGTGCAAACCAAGCTCAGTTCGCCATGGAGGGCTGTCTTGATCGCCTTGCTGAGATGGCAGGAATCTCAGGCTGGGAGATTCGTAAGCGCAACGTGATTCATCCGGGTGAAGTATGGGGTCCTGGCCAAATCATGGACGATGGTTGTCTCGGAGCCGAGACATGTCTCGACACAATCAAAGACGAGTACGACACAGCGGTTGCTGCAGGAAAAGCTGTGGGGCTTGGTCTCGGCCTCAAGAACTCCGGCCTTGGCAATGGATTCCGCGAGATTGCTCGTGCAGCAGTTCACTTCCGTGCTGACGGCCTTGTCGAAGTTCGTCACGGATGGACAGAGATGGGTCAAGGCGTTCACACTGTTGCATTGCAAGTTGCTGTGGAAGAACTTGGTATTGATGCCGCCAGCATCCGCGTCATTGTTGACACAACTCGTCAACTTGGTTTCGGACAAACCACAGGCAGTCGTGGAACCCTCATGGCCGCAGCAAGTGTGAGGAACGCGTGCGCAGAGGCCGACAAAGATGGCCGCAAGGTCGGCGTTGATTACATCGGCGAGTACGTCGTCGACTGGACGCAGCATCTTGGTGAACCAGGCGTGGAGAACCCAACTATTCACTCAGCATTTGGATACGCGGCTCAACTCGTTGTGATGAATCCGGATACACAAGAGATTGAAAAGGTTGTTGCAGTGCATGACGTTGGTCGCGCTGTGAACCCAACACTGTGTGAAGGTCAGATTGAAGGCGCTGTGCACATGGGTCTTGGGTACGCATTGACCGAGGACTTCCCGAGTGATGAAACAGGATTCCCCACCAACATGACATTGCGCTCATTGGGAATCTTGCGCGCCAAAGATGTGCCGCCTATTGAAGTCACATTGGTGGAATGCCCGCAGCCAAAGAGCCCATACGGCATTAAGGGTGTGGGGGAAATTGGTCTTGTACCGACAGCACCCGCCGTCGCGGCTGCGTTGCACAATGCAGACGGAGTATGGCGAACACGCTTGCCAATGAAGCCAAAGAACGACAGTTCAAACGATTAAGAATGACACGAGACCAGGAGAAATTATGACGAGCCCAGCAGCGATCTACCTTCAAGATGCACATCCCATCAAAGAAGGAATGGACTACACAAAGTACGCAGAAGAAAAAGGCTTTGAAGCCGTGTGGCAAGCAGACAGCCGCTTGGTCCGCGATGCAATTGTTCCCATGTCTGCATTCGCAGCCGTTACCGACACCATCAAGATTGGTTCTGGCGTTGTTGACTGTTGGACACGTAACCCAGCTCGTCTAGCTGCAACGTTCTCCACGCTCGATGACTTGGCTCCGGGTCGTGTCATTCTCGGCATTGGTGCATGGTGGGATCCACTGGCCGCAAAAGTGGGCGTGTCTCGTGCAAAGCCATTGCGCGCGATGAGAGAAATCATCACCGCTGTTCGTGGACTTCTTGCCAATGAGACCGTCACTATGAATGGTGAGTTTGTTCATCTTGATGGCGTGGAACTCGACTACGTGTACCAAGAGCGTCGTCCGAAAGAAGTACCCATCTATCTCGGCGCAACAGGCATGCAGATGATGGAACTTGCTGGCGAAATCGCAGACGGAGTTGTACTTAACTACCTCGTGTCTCCTGACTACAACAAGACCGCCATCGAAGCACTCGCGAAAGGTGCAGACAAAGCTGGTCGCAAGTGGGAAGACATTGATCGCCCACAACTTGTTGTGTGTAGCGTGCACGAAGATCGTCAAACAGCTTTCGACATGGCACGTCTCATGGTGACGCAGTATCTCGGTCAGCAGCCACACATCATGAAGGCGTCTGGCGTTCCTCAGTCTCTCCTTGACAAAGTGGGTGAAGTGCTCACGTGGCCAGCAACTCATGAACAAGTAGTTGCCGCATCGAAATTGGTTCCCGATGAGATTGTGCAAATGCTGACTGCATCGGGCACCCCTGATGATGCACGTGCGAAAGTCCGCGAATACATGAAAGACGGTGCAACATGCCCGATTCTGTATCCGTTGGGCGACGTGAAGGCAATGATTGACGCCTTCTCGGGCTGGACAGCCTGAGGCTTCCTCGTTGAGTAATACGCTGTTGTGGTGAGCCCACAACAGCCATTGACAACACGACTCGCTGGTTTTGGCGCGTCTGTCTTTGCAGAAATGACTGCTCTCGCTGTTCAGACTGGCTCAATCAATCTTGGACAAGGATTTCCTGACTACAACGGCCCAGACGAAGTTCTTTCCGCTGCTCAGGCCGAGATTGCTCGTGGCAACAATCAATATCCCCCCGGAATCGGCCAACCTGACCTACGCGGTGCCATCAGTGAGCACCAGCGGCGCTTCTGGGGTCTCTCTTATGACCCAGAGTCAGAGGTGCTCGTCACCATGGGTGCGACCGAGGCACTGGCGGGTGCATTGCTTGGCATCTTGAATGCCGGAGATGAGGTCATTGTTTTTGAACCACTCTTCGACACCTACGCAGGCTGCGTTGCGCTTGCTGATGCTGTTCTCTCCCCTGTCACACTTCGCCCGCAGTCGACAGGGCGCTATGGATTTGATGCTGACGAATTACGCCGCGCCATCACCGGTCGCACTCGGGTGATTCTCTTGAACTCGCCACATAATCCCACGGGAATGGTTTTCAACAGTGATGAACTACAGATGGTTGCCGACATCGCACAGGAACATGACCTCATCGTTGTCTCCGACGAGGTCTATGAGCATCTCCTCTTCGACGATGCTCAACATGTCCCGATTGCATCACTGCCTGGGATGCGAGAGCGCACGATCACCATTTCATCGGCAGGCAAGACCTTCAATACCACCGGGTGGAAGATTGGTTGGGCGTGTGCCCCTCGCCATCTCCTCCATGCAACCCGTATGGCGAAACAGTTGTTCACATTTGCAGGCGGCACTCCTTTCCAATCGGCAATTGCAGCAGGCTTGCGACTCCCGGATTCCTACTTTCAACAACTTGCAAAAGACTTGCAGTCGAAGCGAGACATCTTGATGGCCGCTTTACAAACAGCGAACCTCAACCCGATTCGCCCCGAAGGTACGTACTTCATTACTGCTGATATTCGAGATCGTTGGCCTCACGGTGATGCCATGGACTTTTGCCGAGCGCTGCCGGAAGCTTGTGGAGTTGTGGCAATACCTGGTTCAGTTCTCTACGACCAACGTCACGCAGACGAAGGCAGGCATCTGGTTCGTTTCGCCTTTTGCAAACAAACGTCCACTATGCAAGCGGCCGCAGAGAAACTCAGGAGCTGGGCATGAAAATCGCAGTCATCCAACACGACATTGCTTGGGCAGACCGTGAGGCCAATTTTGCCGCACTTGCTCCACTCATTTCGAAGGCGGCAGACAACAACGCTCAATTCATCGTGCTATCAGAGATGTTTTCCACCGGCTTCGTTGTCGATCGGGACGATATTGGCGAACCCCTCGGAGGTCCGTCGTCTCAGTTCTTGTCTCGTATGGCGCACGAGCACAACGTCACGATCTGTGGAAGTTGCCCCGAGATTCAAAACGGCGATACTCGCCCGTTCAACTCGCTGGTTGTTGCTCACCCCAATGGAACCTTTGATCGCTACTCAAAGATCCACTCGTTTACCTACGGCGGTGAAGACAAATACTTCCGTGCAGGCGACTCCTTCGTCACAATTGCGGTCCACGACATTCGAATTTCTTTGTTCGTCTGTTACGACTTGAGATTTGCAAACGAATTTTGGTCACTCGCAGAGAGCACCGACGCATACGTCATCCCAGCCAACTGGCCTGAATCACGCAGAGAGCATTGGATATCTCTTCTGACATCTCGAGCCATCGAGAATCAGGCCTATGTCGTCGGATGTAATCGCGTCGGTGATGGTGGTGGACTTCACTACGTCGGAGATAGTCGGATCATTGACCCACTCGGCACAGTCATCGCAGATGCAGCGTCAGATGCCACCATTATTTATGCCGATATCGACGCACACACGGTTACCGCCGTACGTCAAAAGTTTCCGTTCCTTCAAGACCGCCGTAATCTCATCTAGTGAGCAATAGCAACCGCCGCCCTCTTCTTGCGAAACTTGCATCAATCGCCGGAGTGCTCATCGGGTTGGCAGGCGTCGCATTTGTGGTCAGAACACTTCTCACGAAGCGAGATGAAGTTGGTGATGCCTTCTCACAACTAAACGGTGTCACTCTGATTGCCAGCTTGTTACTGGGTCTCTGCGCGATGACATTGATCGGATTCCTGTGGACCCGAATGTTGGTGACTCGCGGTCATCATGCACCACCACGTTCAGCGATGTCGTGGTATTTCGCGGGTCAATTGGGCAAGTATGTTCCTGGCGGCATTTGGCCGATTGTCGGGCGTGCAGAGCTGGCAGTCAGAGGTGGCGTGCCTCGGCCAGACGCATATGCAGCCACAGGACTTTCCATGGTCACCACGTATCTCGCAGCGGCGCTCACTATCTGCCTTGGTTCATTGCTGTCGTGGACGTACCCATTGGTGGGCATCCTCGGCTTCGCCGCATTCGCACTGGGCTTCCTTGCCTTCAGCAATGCCACACTGCGTACCAAGGTGCTGACCGTGCTGAATCGGGTGAGCCCTCGCGCATCAGCATTGACCGAACCTCGTCGACTTCTGATTCTCACGGTCACCCACCTTCCCGCTTGGATTCTGATGTCATTGTCCACCTCGGTGACCGCATCAGCCTTCGGTGCCGACATCGGCATCATGCACATGCTCTTCATTACATCAGCGTCTTGGCTCGCTGGGTTCGTCGTCGTCGGAGTGCCTGGCGGCATCGGTGTTCGTGAATCTGTATTTACAGCACTTGCGGGAACAGCGCTCACACCCGGTGTGGCAGTGTCATTGGCTCTCGCGAGCAGAGTTGTGTTTATCGCTGTGGATCTTCTGGGCGCACTAGTCGCCCATCTGATTGCTCGAACAGCTCCATCAACTAAAGCCTGAGAAACGATCCCGCGAGATTTCTTTTCGCTGACCGCTCAAGCTCTTCACGCGAAGTATTCGCACCATGAACCACCGCACGTAGCGCATGATGTAACCGCGCAACTCCAAGGTCGCTTTGCGAAGTTTCATGTACTTGTAACGACGAGCCGCCATCAAAGACTGCTTGCGGACAAGCTCTCGATGGAACTTTGTGACTTGTCGACGTGGCTTCAGCGTGCCGAAGCCCTCATTGGGGCCGTGCAACTCAGGCGTATGCAGACCAATTTCACGAAGATACGCGGCGTATGCGTAGGCGAACTCTCCGAAAACAACACGATCAGTCTGAGATTCACGAATCTCGTCTTCACCCACCTGAATAGAGACGCAGCTTCCGCTATCAACCAGGGACTGCAGTGCAGTTTCAGCAAGCGCAGTACGACAGACCACAAGACTGATACCCGTCTTGGTAAACACGGTGCTCGGCAGCCAAGCGTCGCCAACAACAAGATCTGCCAAGAAATTCGAATGGTTGATACAGACATGGCATCGCGAGGTATTGAAGTGACGATCAAATGCCACCTGATACCCAAAGTCAACGCGACGGCTCGCCGTAAACACCTTTTCATCGCGTGTCGTAACAGTGAGTTTTCCTACCGGACCGCCGCCACGGTACGAAATGTCTGCAATCTCTTCAGGGTTGTACCCGAGATACTCACCCATCGCATTAATGCTGTGATGCGAGTACTGCCATCCACACAACAAACCAATCGTGATGGTGATCTTTTCGCGCAGCTCGGGAGCCATTTGCTTCACCCATGCATACAGACCTTCTAGCTGACACGGAATAGCAACAACGGCAAGACGGCCCGGTGTGTCTCGAAGCAATTGAAGCGCAGGCGTCTGTTTGAGGTTGTGATAAATCGAGCCTGGCAATGTGTCGACATCATCAGCGCTCGAGACCAACCGTGCAGCAAATTCAATACCGCCGACATGATCAAGAGCAATCACGCCATCGATCTGATTACTGGACAACAGGTGACGTAACAGTTCCTTGATGAGCCCACCAGAGCTGGCCTTCATGTTGCGACCATTGTTTGTGCTTTGAGACAGATGAACCGACCGCACAACTCCGAACGGTCCAATCTCAGCAGCTGCAGACCCCGCTGATTCAGGTTCATAGATCAGACGGTTGGGGCTGAGAGACACCTTGACGGAGGAATCAGCCATCTCACACGCACCGCAACCGATACACATGCCAGATGAGATCACCCCAGAGAGATCGGATGTCACGTTCATGGTTTTGCTACTCCTGCGATGATGCTGAAGTTCAGGGCTGATCGTTCTTTCACAGCAGGCAATGCTTCTCGAATCTGTGCCTCGATCTTCACCTTGTTGTCGATGCAGCGTTGCACCTGCTCAACAATCTCCTCAGGATGCGACAATGCGGTTGAGTTCATTCCGAACTCTGTCAATCCAAAGTCATCTAACACTTCTCGGTATTTGTGACTCCACCCCACAACAACAGTCGGCGTACAAGTGGAGAGTCCAGAAATCATTGCGTGAAAACGTGATGTCACCAACACCTCACCCAGTCCGATGAGACGGCGAAGTTCTCCCGCCGATAAGTCCTCATCGATGCCAACAACCATGGAATCACCAGATACTGCGGCAACTACTTGCTGACAGACTGGGCCGTCATTCATACGACCTTCAGGATGACCCACACGGTACGAATGTGGCGCAATAACGACCGCAAGTCCTGTCGTTGCCCTGATTGAGCGGATCAACTCTGCAACAGCGGAGACATAATCGGCCCCTGTTGACTCGTAGAGGCCTCTCACAACCGAACTCGGCATCACGACAACGAACTTCTCTCCTGCCGCAGCAAGTGATGCTTTGACCGCGTTCGGAAGATTCTCTGATTCATCTAATGAGAAGGCCAAGTCCGCAACATTCGTGACGTTAGAAAGCTGCAATGTGTCGAGATGCTCCCTGGTCCGCGAACCACGAGCACACACAGCGGCTAATCGAGGCAATACCAATTTGGCAAGAAGACGATTTGGCTGGGTCTGAAAGGGTCCAAGAGCTTGTGCTGCTTTCACAGTGGGCACACCCAGCAAAAGTGGAAGCCCCGTCATCAACGTGTTGTACACCGTGATAGGGATGCCACGTCCATCAACAAACGAGATGCCTGCGACATCGACAACAACTGATGAATCAAGAATGGAACGACATGCGCGGGCACGCACCCACCCAAGTGGCAATCGCAGTTTTCGTGCGATCAGGGCAAGACATGCAACAGGAATCTCTATCAGTGCCAATCGCAGTGGCTGTAGACCAACGACGCGTGCCGGTGCACCCACAGGAATCTTTGGTGCGTCAGCTTCTGGATACGTCGTCAGGATGTCAAAAGAACAAGCCCCCATCGTGGACGGAAGTGTGGCAATAACTGTCTCCAGCATTGCCGCTGCACCTTTATTGGCAGACAGCGCCGCGCCGACTATTGAAACTTTGCGTTGCGTTGCACTCACGGGAAATCAGGCGGGCGGCACCGAGACAGGAGACTTTGTTGCTCGTACGACAAGGTCAGCCAACAGTCCGACAGTAATAACTTGAAGAGCAGCGAAGAACACAAGCAACGTGTTCGCTGCAAGACGGAAATCTCGACCAGCCCAGTCGAAACCCAACTTCACAAAGCCAGCGCCCAAGAGCAAGAGACCGATAGGCAAAAAGACTTTCAGTGGGTTGTACGACAGAGTCATACGAATCACTTGGAGGATGTATCGGCGAGTGTCTTTCAGCCAGTGAAACTTTGAGCGGCCAGCTCGTGGGAAATACTCAATAGGAAAAAAGCCGATGGAGTATCCATTACCCAGGAAAGACATAGTCAACGTCGTCACGCATGAGAAGCCCTTGGGCAACTCATGGACATACTGCATGGCCACATCGCGACGGAATGCACGAAGACCAGAGTTCAGGTCCTTGATGTCGGTCTCGGACAAATAACTTGCCAGCTTTCGGATGATCCACTTAGCTGGAGTGCGCAACAACTTGTGTGTGCCTTCTTCTGTCTGACGCCAACCAACAACATGGTCAACACCTTCCATCGAATCAACAAGTTCAGGAATCAGATTGTTCGGGTACGTCATATCGACATCGGTCCACACCACAACGCGACCTCGCGCCGCCGTGGTTCCTGTACGACGAGCAGCGCCACTGCCAGAGTTGCGACGATGCGTGATCAACGTGATACCCGGAATGTTCGCAAGTTCTGCTTCCGAACCGTCATTGCTTCCATCGTCAACCACGATGAGTTCAAACGAGTACTTTGATGCTTCCAAAGCTTCCCGGATCCGCTCAATCTCCGTTCGAAGGTGACCCTTTTCGTTGTAGATAGGAAGAACCACGCTCACATCGCACTGGTCGGGGGTGTACTCGGTCATATCTATTCCTGGCTTCTTCGATCAGCAACGGGCAGTATTTGCCCGTTGCCACAGTACTCTTTCGACTGCCTTCTCTGTGGCGACGATGGTCCATTCCCCATCAGACGGCGGCTTAGAAGCCACTCCGTAGATGCACGAGAAGATCTTTGGAATCTTGGCATTACTGCCTGAGGTGTTGAATCGAACAACCCGAATCGGGTGCAATTTGTACCTCATGTAGTAGTAAGAGCGATCGTTGCGGATCTCAATATCGAACCCCACACGCTCGGCTCCCGAATCCTTCACCATCTGGACAGTCTGATTTGTAGCTTCCAGCCGCGCAGTTCTTGTCAGGATGCTGTTCTGGCCTGAGTATGTCGAACTGACAGAGAACAACGCGACTAGTACCAAGACTGCGAGGGCGCCCTTTCGGCGGGCAAGTGTCCACAAGGCCAAAGCCACTGCAGCAAAGAACAGCCCAAACGTGATGAGACCAGGACGAATGATGTAACGAGCAATGTCCATTCCGACGATGTTTGGATACACAATGCTGTCTCTGTAATGACTGCCCTTCACGCCATCACCAAAGTCGATGAAGACATAGAACGCTGCAACTCCGAAGATTGCGAGTCCAGTGACAAGCCAAGCTCGTTGCGCCAAAAGTGAAGACCGTTCAAGCGCCACACAAGAAATCACCAACAGAGCAGGAACCATCATCTCGACATAGCGCCCGTAAATGAGATGGTCTCCGCGGTTGCCGTATAGCAATTGCAAACCACCGGTGAAGATGATCGCGAACGCCGCCGTAAAGACAACAAGAAGCGTCACTCGTTCAGCATCGGACCCCAGCGTTTTTCTTCCACCGCTACCGACGACGCGAGACACAATGAAAAAGATTGCGATACCGATGAGTCCGCAGGAACTTGCAATCAGATACCAGCTCTGCCCCACCATTGTTCGCAGCAAAGCAGGCCACACACCCGGATTCACCAACCGTTCGAGAAGTCTGTTCTCTTGGTCGTATGACGTTGTGTAGACCGCGGTCTTGACGAACTTATTCAAGAGATATGTGGAGAAGTACGCGACTGCTGTGACAGCAACAGCGCTTGTCGCCGTGACGAAGGTGATCTCTTTTCTGCGCCACCACCATGCAAATAGCAAACACACAATGGGCAACAACAGGATAAAGCGCCCGTGAAGAGCCGGCATCAGACCAGTGAAGAGGCCGAGTCCGAGAACAAGCCCCCGGGAACGCGCTTGTGCGGCGCGCATAACAAACCCGACGAAAACCAGGAACGCCAATCGTGAGGCTGTCTCGGCCCAACTAAACATTGCCGACACAATGGTTCCGGGCACAACAAAAACAAGAGCGCTAATCAATAACGCCATGTTGCGTGATGCACCGAAGCCACGCTGTGCCAATCGACCTGCGTACCAAGCGGTCGCAACGGCCAAGAGCACGTTTGTCAACAATGCAAAACGGTACGCACCACTAATCGATCCACTGAGAAGAGCTCCGAGTCCAGTGACAATTCCGTAACCAGCAGGATAAAAACTGCCTGTCGGGATGGCGGCTTCATCGTGCCCAATGAGGGCTTGACCATTCGTGAGAAAACCAAACTCGTCGGGGTGAACAGTGGGTCCGTACTGGCGGATCGCCACGGTCAGCATGAAGAGACCACACAATCCGGCCAAGACAAGAGCTAACCGAGACTGAGTCTGCGACGGTTCGAAAGATCTCTCAGAATGAAGCCGAGTATCGAGACGGCGCAGTCGATTGAAATCCACGGATAGACCCTAGTTTCACCCCTCCCCTCAAACGGGTAGCCCCGATTAGGGCCATTCGCGGTGCACGGCCTCCACATAATCGGACCATTCGTTGTCAAGGACATCAAGGAAAGTGCGTGTCCAAGTCTCATAGAGAGGCCATTCATCGCCCACCCATTGATGAGCTTCAGCATGAGTCTTCCCCTCGCGCAACATGTACCAAGCCTTCAATACAAAGGTGGTTCGGCTGCGTCCGCCATGACAGTGCACCACAACTTGGCGACCCTCCTGCAGGAAGGCATCAATTGCTTCCACCGCCTCACGCAGTACAAAGAAGAGTTCCGGATTGCGATCCCCTTCGCTGTCACGCATGTACACACCACGACGGTACGGATGATGAATAAAGCGATCGTCAGTAATGCAGAGAGACACAACACCAAAATCATTTGGCACTAATCGCGCACCATCCAAGTTTGATGCCCATACACCTAACTCGTGTACCTTCCCGGGCTGCACTGGAGGCTCAACCCAACTACGTGGTGCATTCCCTAAAGCCAACAAGCGTCGGGCCGTGTCAATGAGATCTTGACAGCGGTATTGCACTTTGCGACCGTCTGGCATCACAACATGACCGTGCACATACGTTGTCCAACGAATGGGGATTCCCTGCAATCCGTAGAAGGCACCCGCCATTGAGCCGGCAATAGCTGCCACCGTGTCGGTGTCACCACCAAGATCAATGGCAGCGACCACCGCATCATGAAAACACGTTGTTGAACGCACAGCCCAGATTGCTTGCGCAACTGCGGTCCAGATCGTGCCATTTGGCGGACCAGCATGTGTCAGCGGATCAAAACGAGGAGAGCAAATCTCGACAAATTGCTCCAACACAACAGACGCCAATGGTGTGCCTGCCAGGTACTCAAATGTTTCCGTCACAGCTGTTTCAAAATCCCCCGTCACGATTGTCTGTCGGATGATCTCTGCAACGATGGCGGCTCCAGCACTTGCTGCAGGATCAAAGTGCGTGATCGATGCCTGAGCAACTGCAATCTCGTATGTCATTTCTCGTCCAGCAAGGACTCCCACGATTCCGACTGGCGCGATGCGCATGGCAGCACCGTTGCTTGCCGTGCGACCGCCCAACATCTGGTGAGCCTTCTCTGCCGCACCAACATGAGAATCAAAACGAAGAGACGTGCCGATTGTGATTCCAACGTCAACAGCAGAATCTGCCCACGCATGGAAGTGCGCCCACACAACAGCTGGGTCAAAACCTTCTCCCGCTTCCAATGCCTCAGCAAGTGCCAGTGCCATCTGAGTGTCATCTGTGAACTCGCCTGGAGCCCAACCGAAAGAGCCACCACCAATCATTTCCCCGATACCACCCAAGACTTCTGTTGGGAAGGTTTCTCCGTACAGGCCTGCACGCTTGAATTCGAACGGCGCTCCGACTGCGTCAGCTACCGCGCAACCGACCAGCGCTCCATACGCCCGCACTTGCTGTGGATGCGTGAGATCTCGGGGTGAAATTGGTGTGTTGTGGTCTCTTGTCATGTGGTCTCCTTCTACAGCTTGCGCTGTTGGTTTACAGTAGATTTGTCCCTAATATAACACATGGGGTGTGCCACCCCTGCATTAAGGGTCATGTCCACAACAAATGTGGCAAACTATCCATATGAGTGTCATGAAACGAACTAAACAAATGAACTTCTTTGTCTATGTCGACACAGTGATCTTCACCATCAATCCCGACCGTTCTGTTGATGCTCGAGACAGGCTCGAAGTCCTCGTCATGCAAAGACCGGAGAGACCTGACAAATCAAAGTGGGCCCTCCCTGGTGGTCTCGTGGGAGAAGACGAACGTCTCGAAGAGACATCTATACGCAAGGTGAGAGAAGAGACGGGAATTCAGCTCAAGCCAAAAGAACTCCACCAAGTCGCCGCCTTTGGCAATCCAGAACGTGACAACAGATATCGAGCTATCGCTATTGCGTATGTGGCCCTTGTCCCCCACCCTGGGGCGACCAAGGCCATTTCACACTCTGACAAGGCCGAATTCATTCCCTACCGACTTTTACGCGACAAGAGAATGCTGGAATTCGACCACACCGACATCATCTACTCTGCCCGCAAGGCTGCGCGAAAGATGCTGGAAGACACCAGCGTTGCATTGAACTTCTGCGGACCAAAGTTCACCATCAGTGAACTACGAGGCGTGTACGAGGCCTTTCTGCAGTACGAAGTTGATCCAGCAAACTTTCGCCGGAAGGTCGATGCAGTCAAAGACTTCGTCATCCCTCTCGATGAGTACGCAGACTTCGGTTCGTCTCCTGGCCGTCCAGCCCTGATGTACAAGCCAGGTCGCCTGACTTCACTGCCCACACCTATCCGTTTCCGCCGACCCGATGGAAAGTACGTAGAAAAGTAATTTCTACCTTAATTGCAACTCTGACAGACCCCTGCCGTACATTTAGGGACATAACGACACAAATAGTGTCCCGTACGAAAGGTAGACAATGTCCACACACTCACTCAAGCCCACTCACGTGGCACTCCTCCTCGACCGTTCCGGTTCGATGGCTCCCCTCGTCGCCGATGTCATCGGTGGCGTGAATCAGTTCCTCACAGAACAACGCGCTCAGGGCAACGACGTTCGCGTCAGCATTGTGCAGTTTGATTCCAATGATCCCCAAGAGGTCAAGGTCTGGGGCGCACCTATCTCCGATGTCGGCAGTCTGACCACTGCAGACTTTCAACCTCGCGGTGGAACACCTCTACTCGATGCAACCGGTCTTCTCATCGGCCGCGTGAAGGTTGATGCACAAGCACGCGTTGCAGCAGGTCTTACAGAAGAAGACGTTGTGTTTGTCACCGTCACCGACGGCGAAGAGAACCAATCACGCGAGTTCACCCTTGATCAAGTCAAGGCACTTGTCGATACTCAAACCGCTGCTGGCTGGACATTCGTGTTCTTGTCAGCTGGTCTGAACGCATATGCAGATGCTGCGGCAATGGGCTACAGCGCCGCTAACTCACAATCGTGGGAACGTCGCGGAGACAACACCCGCATGGCATTCAACAGCGTGTCCAAGGGCATGACCAACATGCGCGAAAAGAAGCGTCGTGGGATGTCGACGGAGAATGCAGAGTTCTTCGAGACCGGCAAGGACGCCGAAGAAAACATCTAAGTCCGGCTACGGACGAGGCTTGCTGGGATCGGGCTCCTTCGGGAGCCCGAGAACACGCTCGCCCACAATGTTGCGTTGCACTTGTGCGGTTCCGCCCCAGATGGTGGAGGAACGGTGCTGGAAGAACATTGAGGTCCAACGATCGGCCACATACTTGCCGTCTTTGTCATCAATAATCAACATGGCTTCAGCGCCGCGAGCATTCATCATGCGCTCAGTGAACTTCTGGGCATACTCCGACCAGAACATCTTGTTGATGGAAGCCGCTGGACCAGGCTCTTTGCGTGCCAAGACTTCGGAGAGAAGCTTGAGACCCTGGAAGCGCATGATTTCCACGTGGCTAAATGCCCAAGCAAGCTGCTGGCGAGTAATCGGGTCCGAAGTCTTTCCCGACTTCTTCAACATGTCGACTGCTTCCCAGAACTGCTTGGTGTATTCAACGTGTTGTGTCGTTGCATGTCCACCGCGTTCATTGCCAAGCGTTGTCATGGTGACTCGCCAGCCGTTATTCATGCCGCCGATGATGTTGGCGACCGGAGCCCGTGACTCTGTCATGAATGTTTCAGTGAAGTGCGATGAACCATGTGGCTGCATGATGGGGCGCAACTCGACGCCATTTGACTCGCCACCGTCTTTAAACATCGGGAGCAACACATACGAGATACCCGCATGCTTTGGCGCATCCTGATCCGTGCGACACAAGCAGAACATCATGTTGGCTTCTGTTGCGCCTGATGTCCACACTTTTTGTCCGCTGATAACAACTTCTTCACCGTCGATGACACCACGTGTCTTCAACGCAGCAAGGTCAGAACCAGCATCGGGCTCAGAGAAGCCTTGGCAATAACGATCAGTTCCATCAATGATGCGAGGAAGGAAACGCTTCTTCTGCTCATCAGTACCCCACACAATGATGGACGGGCCGACCAGCCACTCACCCATGCCACGAGTGACACGAGGAACATTGGCGCGAGCAAACTCTTCATTAAGAACTGCAACTTCGATGCCCGTGAGGCCGCGACCGCCGTATTCCTTTGGCCATGAGACACACATGTAACCGGCAGCAGAAAGCGTGTCAGCCCATTCACGAGCACCCTTCACCTGTCCGCGCTGCAATGCATCGGCAGATACACCGATGAGTTCTTTCGGTGCATTCGAAGCAAGCCAGGTACGAACTTCCTCGCGAAATGCTTGTGCTGCTGGTCCGAGATCTAGTTCTAACGGCATGAGTCCCCCTCAATCGTGATGAGCAAAGTATTTCAGTTACTTCAGTGAAGACAAGAACTGAAGGATGGCCTTATTGACGGGGTCAGCATGTGTCATGTTGGCGGCGTGAGGACCACCTTCAATTGCCACAAGGGTCGTAGGACCTCCAAGACCATCCCGGAGAATCTCAGCCTTTTCCATCGGAATCGAAGCATCAGCAGTTCCGTGAACAATCAGCGCAGGACATGTGATTTCTCCCAGGCGTGGCGTCACATCGTCGCGATGCATGAGGCAGTGGAAAGCGCTCGTGAACTGTTCGGGCTGCATGGCGCCCCACTTGTTGAACCACTCGGTCCAGTCGCCAGGTCCGAGGATGAGGCTGGCCACAATGTCTTGCACCGCGACTGCTCCATGTTCCACCCATGCTGCGTGCAAACCGTTGTACGGCTCGACTGTCTCTGGTGCTTCAGTTCCGGCTTGTGTGTCAAGAAGGATCAGGGCTTGCACTCTCTCTGGTGCTGTCAGTGCAACACGCAGACTAAGGAAACCGCCTTGTGACATTCCGCCGATGATTGCTTTGTCAATACCGAGATGGTCCATCAAGGCCAAAACATCATTTGCTGAATCCCAATATGTGAATTCGCCAACCGATGCAGTACCACCAAAGCCGCGCTCGTCCCATGTGATGACTCGATAGTTGTTCTTTAATGCCGCAACTTGTGCGTCGAACATTGAATGATCCATCAGGAACCCGTGACTGAGAATGACAACAGGGCCGCTGCCGCCATTGTCTTCAAAAGCGAGTGTGATGCCGTTTACCTGAGCTGTTTGCATATCAGCACCATAGTGCTGTCACCCTGAGGGGCTGAACGTGGAGACGAGAGTCAGCCCCATTCCTTGCGCATCTGAGGAATCACGGTCTCCACATACTCGGCAAGTAACTCCTGGTCCCACGGTGGACGGATGGCGATGTTCACCATCTGAGCTCCGGCCTCAATGAACGGAGCAATTTGCTCCATGGCATCTTGTGGCCGCCCCAGAAGCGAACCAGAAATGATTCGCCCCGAAGCAGCTCCCCATTGTTCTTCCAATTGCTTCTTCACAACAGAAACATCGTCTCGACTGAATGCATACGACAAGTTGATGCTGCGTTCCACCGCTGAAGGTTCTCGACCTGCTTTCACGCACCAGTCATCAAGGATTCCGTTCAGTTCTTTGAATTGGCTAGGGCTCGCATATGCCGCATTCCAGCCATCTGCATATGCCCCAGCCATACGCAAAGTTTGCTTTGGCCCGAGACCACCAATCCACAACGGCATCTTTCCTCGAGGGCCTGGAATCATCGATGCATCCTTTAATTCCACACTGGGTGATGACTGCGTCACTCGCTCACCGTTACGCCATTTATTCACGGCTTGCATCTGTCCTTCGAGAACTTTGAAACGGTCACCCTGCGAGGGAAAGTCGAAACCAAAAGCTTCTGCTTCTTGCTCGTGCCAGCCACTGCCCATGCCCAATTCAAAACGTCCACCGCTGAGATGATCGACCGAGACCGCACCCTTCATCAATAATCCGATGTTTCTGTATTGCGAACAAAAGACAAGACACCCAAGTCGAGCATGACAAGTATCGACCGCTAACGCCCCCAACATGCTGAATGCTTCGAAGTGAGGCTGAGTGCCACCTGCTGGCGGCGCTTCATACAAATGGTCCCAGAGAGAAATCCAATCGATACCAGAAGCATCAAGCCACTTCCACAATGTTCGAAGTTCTTCGACCGTGGCGTTCTGGGCACCAACATGAGCACCGAATTGAACTGACATACCTAATGAACTCCCCCACTGAAAAGTGATGATTGCATCCAATAAATAGAGACAACCTTGTGACAAAGTAGCAAAAGGCATTGGGTTTCCGTGTCTAAAGGAGTCCCTCATGAACGTCCTCATCTGCAACGACCGTGCAGAACCACTCGATTCGCTAATTGGAATTCTCGAAAACAATCGCGATGTCACTTCTGTCAAGGTCGCGTCAAACGGACGACAGGCAATTGATGCCCTTCATTCGTCCCCGATTGACATTTCCATCTCATCGGGAACTGGTCTTGATTTCAATCGCATGCTGCAGCGTCACATTGCACCCACTGTTGCTGCGTCTCTCACCCGCGTTGTCGCCACACAATCTCCCACGGTGCCTCTATTCGTGAAGGCACATCAATTTGGATTCAACAATGTTCTGCCACTTACAACACCTGAAGAGAAAATTGTTCCAAGCCTTCAGCGAACTTTGTCTGGTGAAGAATCCATCAAGGATCACCCATCAGTCAAGGCTCTTCACTTGAACCCCGGCGCTCTCACACATTCGATTTCTTTTGAGGACACCAACGACCAACACATTGTTGAACTGGTCGGCGTCGGGCTCTCTGATCATGAAATCGCAGAAGCGTTGAATCTTTCCATCCAGAATGTTCGCAACCGGGTAGCTCACAGCATTCGTATCAACCAATTGACAAACAGAACCCAATTGGCACTACTCCAGAACACCAACTGGCAAATTCCCGATTTCGCTTGATGCCGACATCATGAGCACTCCCCGCTACGTCTTGCTTTCCGAGGCGACGACCATCTCCGACTATGTCGACAACCCAGTCTTCACCGACGTCACAAATGATGGTGAGACGTACACGACCTACCGCATTGTTCGGATTACCCATGAGATCTTCGAGCACCCAGACGATTGGACCCACCTCGCCAACGTCTCTCTAGAGTTCAATATCGGCATCGGAGTTGCCCACCTTCTCCTGAAAAACAAGATCGTGGAGGCTTCGCGCATCAAGCCCACACCACCGTCTGAGATCGCCACCTAACAAGAACCTCGCCACCTAACAAGGTCAAAGATCCGGGCCGGGAACAGAAAAAGGCGCCCCGAAGGGCGCCCTTTGGAGCGGATGACGAGATTCGAACTCGCGACCCTCACCTTGGCAAGGTGATGCTCTACCAACTGAGCCACATCCGCATGTGTGCCCCTCATCCTAGCGAGATGGGCGTTAACTGCAACGGGGTCTAGACCTCGTGACCTAGTGAAGCCTCAGCCGGTGTGCGCTGCTCCTGCACGAGATACGCCAAGGAAACCAAGACCACGGCTGCCCCTACGGACTGCCACATGGTCAAATTCTGGTCCAAGATGATCCATGCCAGCCCTGTTGAAATCACGGGGCTCAAGAGGCCCAGCAGCGATGCAAGCGTGACATCGACATGACTCTGCGCCCACGTCATGAGCCCGTGCCCGACGATTCCTGGCCCGATTGCCATCGCAACAATGCGTCCCCAGTCGCCATCCGTCATGTTGCCAAGATCGCTGCTGAAGATCATTCCGTATGGCAAGACAACAATCGCGCTCCACATGAAGACAGCTGCCAAATACGACCACGAGTGAACACCCGCGAGTCTGCGCTTCTTGGATAACACAAAGTACCCAGTCCAAATGCAGACGTTCGCGACAGAGAGCAAGTCCCCACTGAGATGAGCGCCGCTTGTGGATGCCGCTGCCAGGACAACAAGCAAAACACCGACTAGCGCACACGCCGAATACAACAACTGACGTGGACGAAGCTTCTCGCCAAACATCTTCGGAGCAATGAGAAGAACTAGGACTGGCTGCAACGTAGTAATCAATGTGGCATTCGCAATTGATGTCATCATGACCGATGCGAAGCCAGTAATCATCGAAAGTGCGAACAAGATTCCAGGCAATGCAGTGCGCTTCATCAACGCTAGTGATACGTGACCGCCTGTCATCATCGCCATTGCGAACATCAACGGTGCACCCACGAGGATGCGATAAAAGACAATTGCTGAAGCGTCAACACTCATCGTCTTGTTGAAAATGGGGCCAATACCCCAGGCAAAAACTGCAGTCAGTGCTGCGATGACATGAATGTCATCGCGTTGACGGAAGTTCTGCTTCGCCGAGGCGAACGACGATGTCACTGAGCAGGAGGGTTGAGATCAATCCGCAATGTCAAAATGCCGTCTTCAATGGAAGCGACAGCATCGCTGATAATTGCGAAGTCACGAAAATCTGTTTCAGCATTAGCGATAAACAACTGACGCTCTTCACCTGCAACCGGTGGCAAAGGGCGCTTACGCACTGCAGCGGCACGATCTTTGAATCGAGCAATCATTTCATTTGGATCAAAGGCAGCCATTAGTACTTCTCCTGGTTCATGTTGAGTAGCGGGTCAATGATGACAGCGGTGTTCTCTACGACATCGACAGAGTCATCAGCATGGTTGAAAGGATCACGATATGGGCGCTTTGGCTCACTGATGGGCTCACGCGCCAGCATTGCTGGCGAGACATGATGGACAACAGGGTCTGCACCTTCAGGGCGCACACTGTTGAGCAGTGCAAGTCGATGTGTGTCGTCTGCGCGTGCGAATCGACGGTCAGCCATCACTTCCAATGGCGCCAGTACCTCAGGGTCTTCCACTGCTGCCTTCCAGAAGGAAAGAGTGACACCCAAGAGAATGATGCCAACAAGGATGAGACCGCCGCCAATGAGGTTGATGCCCACACTGGAGGAAAGGACGGTCACGACGTTCATTGTTCCCATTCTTCCACGCCACAGACCCCACGCGGGGGCTAGTCGGTCTCTGCAAGGAACTGGGCGATATGAAAACCGACCGCAACAGTTTCCATGAGGAAACCGTCATGGCCTTCAATGCTGCTCACGGTCTCATGCCGATTCCGTGGGTCAGCATTCTTTAACAACTGCTGAATGATTTCTTGCTGATAGGCCGGATACAAGATGTCCGAATCAATACTCATCGTCAAGGTCGGCGCCTTAATGCGAGCCATTGCCAACTCGGTTGACCCACGTCCGCGACTAACGTCATGCAAGTCCATCGCTTTGCCGATGTACAGATAGCTATTGGCATCAAATCGACGAACTAAGCGGTCGCCATGATGACCGAGGTACCCCTCAACATCAAACTGAGAAAAGAGATCAATGCCGTCTGAGTGAAAGTTCTTGTTCACTAACTTGCGGCCGAATTTTTCGTTGAAACGCGTGTCGGTTCTGAAAGTGACTTGTGCAATCATGCGCGCAACCGAGAGCCCATTCCATGGTCCGCAATCTGGTTCTGCGTCGTAGTAATCGCCATTGTTATATGCAGGGTCCATCAGCAGCGCACGTCTACCGATCGAACCCCACGCAATTTGTTGCGCACTTGCTTCAATGCTTGTTGCAATAGCAACCAATGCTCGAACTCGATCAGGAAAAAGAATTGCCCATTCAAGAGCTTGCATTCCACCCATTGATCCACCGATGACGGCACGCCAACTCTTCACACCTAGTGCATCGGCTAAATGACCTTGTGCGCGCACCATGTCGCGAATAGTGACGACCGGAAAACGAAGTCCATACGGCTTTCCATCATCAGGATGCAGAGATGACGGCCCAGTAGAACCCTGACAGCCACCTAAAACGTTCGAACACACAACGAAGAACTTGTTGGTATCAATTGCATGGCCAGGACCGATTAATCCGTCCCACCATCCGTTGTCGGAATGGCCCTTGCCGCTGCGACCTGCCGCATGGCTATCCCCTGTCCACGCGTGACACACAAGAATTGCATTCGATGCATCTTCATTGAGAGTGCCCCATGTTTCGTATGCAATGGTGACGTTCCGTAAGGAACCACCACCCTCTAACGAAAACGGACGATCCGTCGCGAATGTAT
The DNA here is from genome assembly GCA_021298435.1 of Ilumatobacteraceae bacterium. Taxonomy (GTDB): domain Bacteria; phylum Actinomycetota; class Acidimicrobiia; order Acidimicrobiales; family Ilumatobacteraceae; genus UBA2093. The sequence continues at coordinate 4,817 of JAJTFJ010000006.1, read as the reverse complement.
GAAACAAACGGTCGCCAACTGGCTGATCAGGAGTCCACGCGCCCGTAGCGGGATATGGCTTGTCGCTATGGCGATCATTACTCACTGGGCACTCCTTTCGACTCTCTATGCATTCGCAGTAGGAAAGGAGAAGCCTGTTGCCCCACTACGTGGGACCACATCCCTCATCTTTCGATGAGGAGGCACCGTGCGGTATCACCCCGGTTGCCGGACCATCTGGTCACTCCTAATGCTTTTCGCAAGGATAGCGGTCGAAACCAGTCACACAAGGGTAATTATTCAGACACCCCAAGGGTGTCCATCGCATGCTTCTTGAGACGCTTGTAGTCGACCTTGCCATTAGGGGCTCGACCGATGGTAGACACCACCACTACATTGCGCGGAGCCTTGTAGGCAGCGAGCCTGCTCTTCACGTGATCGCTCAGAGTGCCGAGGTCAGGCTCGTGTCCTGGCTCTGCCTCAACGACAGCACAGATTGTCTCACCAAAGCGCTTGTCGGGAATTCCCACCGCTACTGCATCGCGTACAGAAATGTGAGTCTTCACGCACTCTTCGACTTCCTCCGGGAAGACTTTTTCTCCACCCGTATTGATGCACACAGAGCCACGACCCAAGAGGTGAAGAGTTCCATCGGCGTTGACCTCTGCCCAGTCTCCTGGAACGGTCCAACGAAGTCCTTCGAATATGCGGAATGTCTGAGCCGATTTCACTTCGTCTTTGTAATAGCCCATTGGAATAGCGCCACCTACTGCAACAAGACCACGCTCGCCACTGCCAGGGACAACACGAGTGCCTTCTTCTGTGAACACAACGCAATTCGGTCCCAGCGCAAACTGAGCTGTTTTCGCAGGAACACCCTTTGCAGCAACTGAACCACCCATTCCCACCGCTTCCGATGAGCCGAAGCTGTCAGTGATGAACATTTGAGGGATGTGTTCAAGCAGTCCTTCTTTATTCTCCTGACTCCACATCACGCCAGAAGAGCCCATCTGCACGACCGAAGAGAGATTCCATTTGCCGGGATTCGCATCGAGTGATTCAAGAAGTGGGCCAGCAAATGCTTGACCGACAATCACAATGGAATTGACGGAGTCCTTCTCAACGGTTTCCCACAATTTTGCAGGATCAAAGTTTCTGTTCGGCATCGTGAGAACGCAGCCGCCCATTGCCAACGTGATGAAGGCGGAGAACTGACCCGTGCCGTGCATGAGAGGACATGCGATCAAAGCGATGGTGCCCTTGTCGCCAGGAGTAATGCGTGCAATCAGTTCCTCAACTGATTCTCCCGGTGCAACTTGCAAGACAGCGTTGCCGCCACGTCCAAGAACACTCAACAAGTCTTCTTGTCTCCACATCACACCCTTGGGCATGCCCGTGGTGCCACCTGTGTAGAGGAACAACATGTCGTCCCCCGAAAGAGGCGTCGATGGCACAAGATCATCGTGCACCTGGGACACAACAGATGTGTAATCAACGGCCCACGACGGAAGAGCGTTGCCCGACTCATCGGCAACCATGTACCACCGCTTCACAAGTGGAAGTCGGTTGCGAACTTGCTCAATCAAATCAGTGAATACTGCATGGAAGACAACGGCTTCTGCATCTGAGTTATCAAACAGATACAGAATCTCTTCTGGGCCGTAGCGATAGTTGGTATTCACTGGCACATATCCGCCAAGCCATGCTCCGAAAGTTCCCTCGAGATATTCCGGGCAGTTATAGAGATACAACGCCACCTTTGATTGGTGCGATAACCCTGCCATGGCCATGTCCACTGCAAGTGCATTTGATCGCTGATGGAATTCACCCCACGAATACGTGAGATCACCAAAAATCTGAGCTGGCCTCTTCGGGTCCGCTTTAGCGATTCCGGTCCACAGTTGTGCGTAGTTCCACATGATTCTCTACCCCCTTGGCATTGCCCCCAATGCCACTACCGAACCGTAGCAATAACGGACGCGCTGTCCACACACCGAACTAGAAGGTGGAAAGAGCCCCGTTCTCAATTCCTTGCAGAAGGTGGCGAGTCGCCATGACCTCAAACATCTTGTCGCCGCGTTCGGTCCGACCAACGATCTGTGACGCAACGATTGCCATGATCACTCCGGAAATAGCTTCGCGGCGATAATGGTTCTTGACCCACTCGTGATTGATCGCGTGCCCATACGACTCCAAGCCAGCAATGTATTGGTCCACCAACTGCCATTCGAATTGGCGACGCGCATCAGGGAGCAGACCAGCCCCAATGAAATACGCCAAATCGGAGACACCATTGCCATGGCCCGGTGTCTGCCAGTCGACGACCGCACAGGGAACGCCATCCGACGTAGTTGCAAACAAAAGGTTGTCGAGTCGATAATCGCCGTGGGTTACCGTAAACGGAGCATCCTTTGCCGCAATGTAGGCGGGAATCTTTTCAGCCAGTGTTGCAATGAAGTCAAGTCCCTGTTGACCGACATCTCTCAGGATTGCGTCGGTATACGTTGCCAAGAAACCTGGCAAGACCATTCCAATTAATCCCGACAATCTCTCGGCATCTGCGGCATCTCGACGTTGTAGCCAATCAACATCAGATAATGAATCATCGCCCCACCGAGGACCTTGCATCTTCACCAATTGATCCACTGCAAGAACAGCATGTTCAAGACCACAACCATCAATCTGGTCTCCCTGTTCCGACGGAGCCATGTCTTCGAGGACTATTGCAATGTCACCATTGGCTTCGTGCCAGTCAGCAAACCAACAGCGCGGAGATCTCACATCTAATGTGCCGACTATTTCGTTGTAGAACTTCACTTCGCGCTCATAGTTACGCAGACTGACTCCGGTTGCACGACTCGTCGGGTCAGGTGATGCAGCCCCCACGCCATGTCCGATAGCGTTCAGAAGTAATGCGTCGTCTCTTCGCCCCCCGCTGGATTCTTGTGCACGTGTCCGTTGCTCTCCTGATCTTGCTCATGGTCAATCTTGGGTTCTGGCAGTTGAACCGACTAGATGCAAAAAAGACTCGGAATGAATCCATCAACGCGCAGATACAGCGCCCTGCTGTTGACTTGTCTCCTACCACTGCCTTTGATGCACTCGGACCAGAGTGGTCAAAGGTTGTCTTGAAGGGTGAATACTCATCCAAGGATGCCATCACCATTATCAACAGATCGCTTGATGGTGCTGCTGGTTACAACTCAGCAATTCCATTCATCACGACAAACGGTCAAGTGGTGCTCGTCAACAGAGGTTTCGTGCCGCTCGCCACGTCGAACCCACCGGCCCCAACTGGGACTCTTCAGATACTTGGCTATGTCCGACAGACACAGAAACGTAGTGCCGTAGGTGCCATTGACTCCTCATCTCCGGATAGCACAGAGTTTCAACGCTTTGATCTGCCAGTCATTGCAAACGCAACCGACAGCAAACTCCTCACCAATGACTACGTGCAACTCATTGCAGAAAATCCTGCATCAAAAGAGTCCTGGCCGGCTCCTGTCGCTCTCCCAACACTGGACGAAGGATCTCACTTGTCCTACGCATTTCAGTGGTTCTTCTTTACAGCGACAGCACTCACTGGGTGGATTTATGTGGTTCGGAAAAAGCTGCGCGAACCGATCAATGACCCGGCTGCTCCAGAGCAAACATCCGCCTGAACTGTTCAACAACATCAGGGCTCTTATGTGATGGGTCCATTGTTCGATACACAGTGTCAACATTGACAGCTAGTCGACCAAACTCTCCCCACTTTTCAAATCCATTCAATGCAATATCGCGTGCTGCATCCCACGCATCCATCCCGCCATTGAATCGCTCTGCTGCTTCACCTTGTACGTACACCAAGTAATCACGAATTGCGGTAACGCCTGCTTTGTCGGTCAGAGGTCCGTGTCCTGGAACAATGTGATCAACATCGGATGAACAGATGAGATCGCATGCAGCAATCCAGTTATCAAGCGGCCCCACCCACACAACAGGAGTACCGCCAATAAACAAGATGTCACCGGTGTACACAGTCTTTGCATCGGGAACGAATACCAAGGTGTCACCTTGCGTGTGAGCGGGGCCAACTTCTACTAACTCAATAGTGCGTCCGCCTACTTCGAAAGAATGACGCCCCGTGAAGGTTTGTGTGGGGAGAACTGGTTCGATGCCATCAAATTCAAACTCGCCAAAGAAATGACGGAAGAGGTCGCCCACTTCACCAGGTGCTTTATTCAATGCTGCGAGCATTGCGGGTGGCACTTCACTCATCTCGTGCGCAGTTGCGGCAGAAGCGATGATCTGTGACCCCTTCAGTAACTGATTGCCATAACAGTGGTCGCCATTGGCGTGAGTGTTCACGACAGTATTGATTCCTGCATCGCGAGTCACATTTGCCATTGAATCCAACATGCGCTGAGTGATCTTCAGGTCGAACAAAGTGTCCACAAGTAAGGACTCGCCGTCACCCACGACGAGGCCAGCATTCGACCAACCCCATCCGCCGTCTGGCTGAAGATATGCATGAGTGCCTTCAGCGACTTCATGTAAACCAAGTGTGTAACTCATGACAATGACTCCCCGATGTTGCGAGCGATACGCAGTGCCTCCATTGTGACAGGTGCAGCAGGGGTCTCTGTCGCAACATGAGCCAATACCGAGGCGTCTGCAATCCAGCAATTGTCAAGACCAAGCACCCGACCTGCGGAATCAACTGCTTGCGCGCATGAAGAGGCAGCGTGAGACACTCCTCTGACCGACCGCCGCAACCACTCCCGCATGTCATCGTCGTCCCAAGCACTCACATCGACAAGAGACCGACCTTCTACGGTGATGCTCTCGGGATCGTC
>JAJTFJ010000049.1 GCA_021298435.1 Ilumatobacteraceae bacterium | reverse complement strand
ACTCCGGTTGCAACAGCAAACTCTGCTGTGCAATGACCCCATGTCTTCTTCGTTTCAAATTCATGTGCCGTGTACTGGGAGTCGTGAATCAGAAGATCAACGTCTTGAGCCAACTCTCGAACACCATCGGGAAGGACGAATGAGCCGTCATACGGCTGTTGATGATCAGAGATGTAAGCGATGCTCGCACCACCAATCTCAATGCGATATCCGACTGTGGGTCCGATGTGAGGAACCAAACGAGACTTCACCGAGTAACCATCAATCATGAAGTCATTGTCAGCGACATCGTGGAATTCAAACTTTCCGCGAAGGTCATGAAGTTCGACAGGAAATGTCGGCTGACGAATTGCATTCGAGACTGATCGCATAAACGAGGTGCCATCTTCTTGTTGTGGTCCGAACAATTCGAGACGTGCACCGTCTTGAAGAATTGGACCGAAGAACGGGAAACCTTGAATGTGATCCCAATGAAGATGCGTCACGAGCGCAACAGCGTCAAGTGGTTCGGGAGTTCTCTGTGCATACGCCATTCCGAAATAGCGCAAACCAGTCCCGAGATCGAGAAGAAGTGGGCGTTGTCCTTCGGCTTCAACTGCAACACATGATGTGTTGCCGCCGTACTTTGCAGTGGAGGGTCCGTGACATGGCGTTGAACCACGCACGCCGTAAAACGTCACTTTCATAACGACCCTGCCCCCATCACCCAAACGCTACGGAGGTCTTCTCCCGTTGTACACGTTTGTCTTAGTGACGCCTGTCGCAGACATCAGGACTACCGTTGATACATGACTTACGACATCTCCACCGGCACGGTCACTGCGAACGGCATTGACTTCACGTACCTCGAATGTGGAACGGGACCACTCGCCTTGTGCCTGCACGGATTCCCCGATTCCGCACACAGTTGGCGACACCTTCTTCCCGCATTGGCACAAGCAGGATTCCGAGCAGTTGCACCCTTCACCCGCGGCTACGCCCCCACTTCAGTTGCGCCAGACGGCCTGTATCAAACCGGAGCACTGTCCGCCGACGCCAATGCCCTGCACGCCGCACTTGGCGGAGACGGCGATGCCGTCATCATTGGCCACGACTGGGGCGCCCCCAGTGTGTACGGAGCAGCAGCAAGCGAACCAGATCGTTGGAAGCGCGTTGTGGGAATGGCAGTTCCACCTGGACCTGCGATTGGTGCAGCCTTCGTCAACAACCTTGATCAGATCAAGCGCAGTTGGTACATGTTCTATTTCCAACACCCGCTGTCTGACATCGTTGTTCCCTCGAACGATCTCGCATTCATTGACATGTTGTGGCGTGACTGGTCACCCAAGCACGACGGCGCAGTTGACGCAGAGAACTGCAAGGCCTGCCTTCGCACACCAGAGAATCTCACTGCGGCCTTGGGCTATTACCGATGCAACATCGGCGCAGGGCCACGCGATGAAAAATACAATGCGATTCAAGCAGCTGGTGGTGGCGAACTACCACAACCCACGCTGTACCTACATGGAGCCGACGACGGCTGCATCGGCCGCGAAGTTGCAGAATCGATGCGCACATTAAGTCCATGGGCCACGCTGAAAATTGTTGAAGGTGCAGGCCACTTCCTGCAACTTGAAAAGCCAGCAGAAGTCAACAAGTTGATTATTGATTGGGTTACGGCAAAGTAAATCGAGCACCCGAACGAAGAAGGAGACCTTCGTTCACTAACGCTTCAAGAAGTTTTGTTGCACGCTCGACATCGTGCTCCAAATTCATGGCACGAACAATTGCTTTCTGAGTTGCCACGCCATCATTGACTGCACGCATTGCTCGACCTCGGGCTTGGCGATCAGACCCCTCAAACTTTGCTTGCGGCTTACTCGCACCAGCAGACAAAGGCGCAGGATCATCGCCCACCCCATGCCACTTACATTGTTTCTTCACCGGACATGCGGTGCACTGAGGAGAACGAACAGTGCAGTGACGTGCACCAAAGTCCATCATCACTTGGTTCCAGTCCCAGCCCAGACCTTCAGGAACCAGTTGATCCGCTAACTGCTGTAATGCACGAGCTTTAAGCGGCTCCCCTTCAAGTCGCGACAGAACACGCGACACGTTGACATCAACAACCGCAACATCCTGGCGATGTGCAAAGGCAAGAATTGCTCGTGCTGTGTACTGACCAATTCCTGGCAGTGCGAGAAGTTCATCGAGGGTTGACGGCATCACGCCATCGAAATCACGAGCAAGAACAATTGCGGTCTCGCGCAAGTTGCGACATCGGCGCGGATAGCCAAGCCCGGACCACAGTGCAAGCGCATCACCTAAAGATGCATTCGCCATGTGTCCGGGCGTGGGAAATTCTGCAATGAAGTTCTCGTACTTCGGAAGCACGCGAGTAACGGAGGTTTGCTGCAACATGACCTCGCTCACGAGGACATGCCATGCATTGTTGGTGCGCCGCCACGGCAAATCACGCAGTGATCCGCTGCCCCATTCAATGAGCCCAGTGGCGATGCGGTCGTGGCGGCTTACTCGCCCCACACTTCCGTTCCGTCATATGGACGGCGACGCTCTGGCGCAAACTCACGCTTCCAGACCATGACGCGGCGACGGAAGTAACACACTTCTTTACCGTCTTGGTTGAAACCCTTGGTCTCAACAAGAACCGTTCCGCGATCGTTCTTCGACTTGCTCTCATTGATTTCGAGAACGCGAGTCTCAGCATGAATGGTGTCGCCATGGAATGTCGGGAACTTGTGCTGCAGGGTTTCTACTTCCAAGTTTGCAATTGCTGCGCCACTGACGTCAGGAACACTCATGCCCAAGACGAGCGAGTACACCAAGTTGCCCACCACAACGTTGCGACCTTGAACACTCTCCTTTGCGAACCAGTCATTGGTGTGCAAAGGGTGATGGTTCATTGTGATCATGCAAAAGAGATGATCGTCATACTCTGTGATTGTTTTTCCAGGCCAGTGACGGAATACGTCTCCAGGAACAAAATCTTCGAGATAACGGCCAAAGGGGCGCTCATGTGTTGTCATGAGAGCAAACGCTAGTGGGGACGAGGCGAGCCGTCCGTATCGTCACCTTCAAATTCGAGGTCGCCTGGTTCAAAAGCAGGCATCGGGAACTGACCAGTTCTGTCTTTGGGGGCGTATTTCTCCACCCAGTCCACCGTGCTGAGACCGCGTTCGGTTTGCGACTGCGCCAGTCGAGAGATTGGCTGCAAACGGTGCTTACGGTCGATGGCAAACGGCCCGACCCGCAATGACAGGTAACAGAGCCAACCCACAACGATGGGCAACCAGTACTGAGCCACGCGATATGACAACACGCCAACGGTCGCTGTGCGTCGCGCAAGACCGAAGCCCACAAGAGATGGAATGTAGATGCCTTCCACTAATCCGAGACCGCCGGGCGTAATCGGCACAACAGAAAACACATTCGCGATGCCGAAGGCAACAATCAGTCCGTCGAACCCGACATCACCGCCGAATGCACGCAAGAAAACCCACAAAGAGAACGCATCAAGCAACCAGTTCACTGTCGCCCAACCAACAACTCTGCGCAACAGTTTCTTGTCGAGGATGAGTCCTTCAATTCGAGAACCGAGATGAGCCAAAACTTCAGCCGCATGTTGCTCATCAAAACGGAAACGACGTGCAATTGCGCGAACGATTCGCTCTGATCGACCTTGGCCTTCGAGCAGTCCGAAAATGAGGAATGCAGCAAATGCCATGAAGATGACACCGACAAGCGCAGCTGATCCGTATGCAGCATTCACGCCACGGAATGGAATCGAAATGATCAGACCGAACCACAAAATGAGATTGAGAACTGCTGCCGAACCAATTCCGGCTGTAGCCAATGCGAACGCAGCATCGGGACCAGGAATGCCACACATTGTGATGAGTCGATAGCCAAGTGCAGAACTTGCAGCACTTCCACCGGGAACAATGTTGCCCAACGCCTTTGTGCTCAATTGGATTCGAAAAAGTCGACCGCGACTAATGCGCTCGCCATGATCTCCGAGGGCTGCACGCGTTAACAATGAATATGCAAAGAGCGAGAAACCTTGCAACCCGATTCCGACCAACAAGAGGTATGGGTTAATCGTGTTTAAGTCTCTCACTGCCTGTCGAAAACCAGGAATGAGAGGGAGCACAAAGAAGTAGACAACCACTGCAACTGCAAGGATCTGCAGAGTGCGGCGGAAGGTCTTTGGCTTCTTCTGCTCGTTATTCATTCCCACCATCGTGACCGACAAACCCCTATCGAACAGGGAATGCCTCTACAAGCCCCGCCACCATTGACCGCAGTTGAGCTCCATAGG
>JAJTFJ010000048.1 GCA_021298435.1 Ilumatobacteraceae bacterium | reverse complement strand
AACGGCGCGCGTTCACGTGAAACTTGTTGCTGAAGTTGGTGTGGGCACTGTCGCTGCCGGTGTGAGCAAGGCAAAGGCCGACGTTGTTCTCATCTCGGGTCACGACGGTGGCACCGGTGCATCGCCGTTGACATCGTTGAAGCACGCAGGCGCACCGTGGGAACTCGGACTTGCCGAGGCACAGCAGACGCTCATGTTGAATGGTCTTCGCGACCGCATCGTGGTGCAAGCCGATGGCCAGATGAAGACCGGACGCGACGTTGTGATTGCTGCGTTGCTCGGTGCAGAAGAATTCGGATTCGCAACAGCACCACTCGTGGTGAGTGGTTGCGTCATGATGCGCGTGTGTCACCTCGACACATGTCCTGTTGGCATTGCAACACAGAACCCCACACTTCGTGCTCGTTTCTCTGGCAAGCCAGAGTTTGTTGTGAACTTCTTTGAGTACATCGCTGAAGAGGTTCGTGAGAATCTCGCAGCTTTGGGCTTCCGCACTCTGCAAGAAGCAATTGGCCATGTGGAAATGATTGATTCAAAGAAGGCAGTGGACCACTGGAAGGCAAAGGGTCTCGACATCGCACCGATTCTTGAAGTACCTCAGAACCCATACGGTCAAACACCGTTTAGTTCTGTTGGTCAGGAACATGGACTTGAAGAAGCATTGGACAACCAGTTGATTACGCTTTCGAAAGACGCAATTGCCGATGCACGTCCTGTGAAGATCTCGATGCCGATCATGAACGTGAACCGCACAACGGGCACGATGCTTGGATACGAAGTCACGAAGGCATGGGGTGGTTCTGGTCTTCCCGACGGAACGATTGATATTCACTTCACAGGTGCGGCTGGTCAAAGCTTCGGTGCATTCGTGCCATCAGGTATTCAGATGCGACTTGAAGGTGATGGCAACGACTTCGTCGGCAAGGGTCTCTCTGGTGGACGACTCATCTTGCATCCGCATCGCGATGCGCCATTTGCTGCAGAAGAGAATGTCATTGCCGGAAACGTCGTTGGTTACGGCGCCACGGGTGGCGAGATCTTCATTCGCGGCACAGTAGGTGAGCGCTTCGCTGTTCGTAACTCCGGAGCCACATTGGTGGTGGAAGGTGTAGGCGATCACGGATGTGAGTACATGACCGGTGGACGCGTTGTTGTGCTTGGTGCAACAGGGCGCAACTTCGCAGCAGGCATGTCGGGTGGTATCGCATACGTGTACGACCCAGACGGCGTCTTTGCTTCCAATGTCAACTACGAGATGGTGGAAGTGGAACCAGTAACGGGCGAAGACGACGAATGGTTGCGTGCAACGATTACACGTCATGGTGAGTTCACCGGTTCTGCAGTGGCAGAACGTGTTCTGAATGCGTGGACAGTTGAAGTGGCAAAGTTCCGCAAGGTAATGCCTCGCGACTACAAGAAAGTTCTCGCGGTGATGGCGACTGCAAAAGCAGAAGGCCTTGACGAAGCAGAAACAGCAAATCGAGTAATGGAGGCTTCACGTGGGTGAGACAACCGGATTTCTTCAGTGGGGTCGTAGTGGCCCAACACGACGCCCAGTCGCACTGCGACTGAAAGACTGGAAAGAGGTCTACGAGCCGTTTGATGCTGGCAAGTTGAACCATCAAGCAGGACGTTGCATGGACTGCGGTATTCCGTTCTGCAATAACGGCTGTCCACTGGGCAACTTGATTCCTGACTGGAACGACCTCGTGTATCGCGGTCATTGGCAAGAGGCCATCGAGCGCTTGCACGCAACGAATAACTTTCCAGAATTCACGGGCCGTCTGTGCCCAGCTCCGTGCGAATCTGCATGTGTTCTTGGTGTGAACCAAGACCCCGTAGCAATTAAGCAAGTCGAAGTTGAGATCATTGATCATGCCTTCCGTGAAGGGTGGGTTGTTCCTCAGGTCCCATCCATCAAGACAGGTAAGCGTGTTGCAATCATCGGTAGTGGGCCTGCTGGTCTTGCTGTCGCACAGCAACTCACACGTGCCGGACACGATGTAGTGGTGCTCGAGCGCGCAGATCGTATTGGCGGCCTCTTGCGTTATGGGATTCCTGAATTCAAGATGGAAAAAGTGCATCTTGATCGCCGTCTTGAACAGATGCGTGGTGAGGGAACAGAGTTCCGCACCAATGCAGACGTCGGTGGCAGCATCGACATTGAAGTGCTTCGTGCATCACATGATGCGATTGTTCTCGCGTGTGGAGCAACCGAGCGTCGTGATCTCAATGTGCCAGGTCGCGAGCTCAAGGGCATCCATCAGGCGATGGAGTATTTGCCCATCGCGAACAAGGTGCAAGAAGGTGATGCAACGACATACGACATCGATGCCAAGGGCAAGAATGTCGTCATTATCGGCGGCGGCGACACTGGTGCTGACTGTTTGGGCACTGCATTGCGTCAAGGCGCAAAGCAAGTCATTCAGTTGGAGATCATGCCTCGTCCGAGTGACTCGCGGTCATCAGGCAATCCATGGCCACAGTTTGCATTCGTATACAAAGTGACATCGGCTCATGAAGAAGGCGGTGAGCGCATGTACAGCGTGAACACCGAACGCTTCATCGACGATGGCAATGGCAACGTGCGCGCACTTCTTCTTCATGAAGTGGAAATGGTGAACGGCAAGTTCGAGAAGAAAGAAGGCTCGGATCTTGAGATTCCAGCGGATCTTGTTTTCTTGGCAATGGGTTTCACTGGTCCTGAGAAGGGTTCTTGGTTAGAACAACTCGGTGTCGCATTCGATGAGCGTGGCAACGTTGTGCGTAACGACAGTTACGAGTCGACTGTGCCGGGCGTATTCGTTGCGGGCGACATGGGTCGTGGTCAAAGTCTCATTGTGTGGGCCATCGCAGAAGGTCGCGCATGCGCGGCCGGAGTCGACCTTGCATTGATGGGCGAAACGTCACTTCCTGCACCGATTCCACCGACGGCTCGTCCGCTGGTCTAGATCTGTTGGGCCGATGCGCCACCATTCGGGTGGTGTCAGGCTCTACTGTTGGGTCGTGTTGAAATCCCCCTCGCAACAATCAGTCGGCCGCATGGTTGCTGTTGCTGCGTGCATTATGGGGGTCAGTGTTTTTGGCGCCGCTTGCGGTGGAGACACACTCGGAGTTGCTACCACTGTCGTGAACGTGACCCCAACGAACTTCGCCACGATTCCACCAGTTGCCAGCACTGCGCCAGGCACCACCACAACATTGCCCGCTAATGCAGTCGGTCAAGAGTCTTCGTACACCGTCCAGGCGGGTGATTCACCTATCTCTGTTGCATCGAAGTACAACATCTCGGTGACAACCTTGCTCGCGTACAACGCATGGGTAGACCCCAGCCAGTTTCCGTATCCAGGCACAGTCATCAAAATTCCAGCCAGCGCAATTGTTAATCCAGCGCCAGGTAATCCGGCCGCTGGTGGAACACCGGCGCCAGGTGTCAAGGTGAAGCCAGGATGTGAAAACCACACTGCTGGTTCGTACACCATTCAGTCGGGTGACTCGTTGTGGTGGATTCAAGACAAGTTCAAGTCGTGTTTCACGATTACTGCTCTATTGAATGCTAATAACTGGCCAGATCAGCAATCTGTTGTATTACTGCAAGGGCAAGCAATCAACATCCCCGCAGCGGGGTAGTTGCTATCGCGCCGTATTGCGCTTGCGGCGAGAATGGCGTTCTCGTGCGTGTTCGATCAACTCATCAATGAGTGCGGAATAAGGCAGTCCACTTGCTTCCCACATCTTTGGGTACATCGAAATAGGAGTGAAGCCCGGAATCGTGTTGATCTCGTTGCATAAGAAGCCACGACCGTTCTCTTCATAGAAGAAATCGACACGCGCCATGCCTTCGCAGCGCAGTGATTCGTATGCACGAACAGCGAGAGAACGAAGCTCGTCACTTTCGGATGCTGTGAGTGGAGCAGGAATCATCAGGGTTGCAGAATCGCTGACGTACTTATCTTCGTAGTCATAAAACTCTTTGCCGGGCTTAATTTCTCCGACGACGGAGGCGCGTGGCGAACGATTGCCAATGACTGCCACTTCCAATTCTCGTGCGGTCACAGATTCTTCAAAGATGACCCATTGGTCATACGTCATCGCTAAGGCTGCTGCTGCCTGTAGTTCGCCATCGTCATGAGCTTTGGTGACCCCAACAGACGACCCCATGTTTGCGGGCTTCACGAAGAGTGGGAAACCAAGGTCGCTCGCAACTTCACTCAATGTGTTCGGAGAAATTGTGTCTTCGCGGAGAACTCGATAGCGCACCTGAGGAATGCCTGCATGTGAGAACACGTTCTTCGCCATGCCCTTATCCATTGCAACATCACTCGCAAGGACGCCACT
>JAJTFJ010000047.1 GCA_021298435.1 Ilumatobacteraceae bacterium | reverse complement strand
TGCGTGCACCAACCCATCGGCGACAAAGTTACCATCGTTCGGAGCGTCTCCAAACTGACCGCCATAAGCGAGGCGCGTTCCACCGCCAGTTATCCGCTGCGTGAGTCCGTGGTCTTTCCATTCCCACACAAAACCACCTTGCAGTCCAGGCGTGTTTTCGAAGGCATCCCAATAGTCAGACAATGACCCGTTGCTGTTGCCCATTGCATGGCTGTATTCGCACATAATCAGCGGACGCTTACCAGCACTGTTCTTTCCGTATTCGACAATGGCATCGATTGGTGCATACATCGGACACACCACATCACTCGCCGCGACTCCACCGGTCTCCCACCCTGCATGGAAGACAGCACCTTCATAATGAATGGGGCGTGATGGGTCAGCAGATCGAATCCATGCAGCGGCTGCATCGTGCACAGCGCCGTAGCCAGCTTCATTCCCCAGCGACCACATGATGATGCTCGGGTGGTTCCTATCGCGCTCCACCATTCGTGAGATACGAGAGATCCAGGTTTCGCGATAGCGAACGTCGTGGCACAAGCTTGTATTCCATGCATGGCTCTCAGCATTGGCTTCATCAATAACGTAGAGGCCTAATTCATCACACAAGTCAAGGAGACGCGAATCGTTTGGGTAATGAGAACAGCGAACTGCGTTGACATTGTGCTGCTTCATCAGTACAAGATCAGCGCGCATGTCGTCGACCGAGACTGCTTTGCCCTTGTCGGGATGATGATCGTGTCTATTCACTCCGCGAATCATCACTCTCTTGCCGTTAATGAGAAGTGAATTGCCCTCAATTCGCACTGATCGGAAACCAGTGGTGATTGCAACCGCTTCAGTCACCTCATCAAAGGGATCAATGAGCTCACAGACGACTCGATAGCGATTCGGCTGTTCTGCACTCCACAGTTCTGCATCATCAATTGTCCACTCGCGAAACTTCGCAACGTGGCCATCAAACACATACGGCATGTCGAACCACGAGACTTCACTTGAGCGAGCAGGTCCGACTTTTTTGCCCGACATTGTCTCTAGCTGTACACGCACCATCCATCCACGCTGCAGATTGGTGCCAGCCGAAACAGACACCTTCACATCAATCTCAAGAGACCCCGCATTGTCTGTCGTCACGCCAGCGTTGACATGAACATCTTCGATTGCAATCTCTGCCTGAGACCGCAGGAATACTTCACGATGTAACCCTGCCATCCACCACTGGTCTTGATCTTCTAAGTGGCTCTGCGCCGAGTAGCGACACACAACAACTGCCAACGTGTTCTTGCCAGCAATGAGATGTGTGGAAAGGTCATATTCACTGGGCAGGCGACTATCTGTGCCGTATCCAATGAACTCACCGTTGAGATACACCATGTGCACACTCTCTGCACCACCGATGTGGAGAATGGTGCGACGCTTCTTCCACGACGATGGCACGGTGAACGATGTGCGATGAACAGCTGTTGCAACGGTGGTCGGCAACGACGGAGGACGACCTTCCCACGGCATCTGCACATTTGTGTAGTGCGGAAGATCACCTAGACCAGTAAGAGTCCAGTTACCCGGCACCGATATCTGCGGCCACTTTGTTGTGTCACTCGTCAAGGAAGACGCGGTGACCTCAGCGACGTCCTAGCGATTCATGCTCACCACTTGTGGGTCTGCCCAGGGCTGAATGTGTCCTACAGCAGGTAAAGCCATAGAAACATCTTTTCATACGAGCGCAGGCGACTAGACATAGTCCATGTCCACTCCCTTCAATACCGATGGCGGCATCCACGAAGTACCCCTTGACGGCACTGTGGGCAGGTTATGGCTGTGTGGGAAACATTTCATTGGACCCGATGTAGAAGCAGTCCGTGCGGAACGGGACATCACATTTGTGGTGTGCCTTGTTGAGGAACACGAACTTCGAGATCGATACGACGCATACAGCCAATGGCACCGAGACAATGCAGGAAACCCCAGTGTGTGGTTCCCCATCCCCGATTTGTCGTACCCCTCATTTGATGATGCATTGGAGTTCGTTGAGCATGTGACTGCACTCGTGCGCGACAGAGGCAGCATGGTCGTGCATTGCGCCGCTGGTATCGGCCGAGCAGGGACTACTGCCACAGCAATTCTCATGATGTTGGGCATGCCAATGTATGAGGCTTTGGCTCATGTGCGAGCACATCGCCCTATGGCAGGCCCCGAAACAGGCCGCCAAGAAGAATTCATCAGACAACTAGATGAGTATCTCCGCGAGAGCAACTACTAGGGGTCCTCGGTTATCCTGAAGGCACGTTAATCAATTGACACATCCGTGTGTCCGGAGCCGTGAGAACAATGAATATCCTCGTCGTAGGAGCTGGTGGAGTTGGAGCCTCAATGGCTTCCATTGCTGAAACGAGGAGTTTTTTCGACTCCTTTGTATTGGCAGACCTCTCTCGGGAGCGCGCCTTGCAGGCCGTTGCCGAGTTGGATGACCCCGGAAAGTTCTCAGCTGAAGTTGTCGATGCCGGCAATATTTTTGAACTTGTTGCACTCATTGAAAAGATGAAAGCCGACGTTGTTGTCAACGCGTGTGATCCACGTTTTAACGAAGCAATCTTTGAAGCGTGTTATCGCGCGAAGTGCAGCTACGTGGACATGGCGATGAACCTCAGCACGCCACACCCCACAAACCCGTACAACGAAGTGGGAACTCCTCTTGGTGCAGATCAATTGAGTGCACATGAGTTATGGAAAGAACGCGGCATTCTTGCGTTAGTCGGAATGGGCGTCGAGCCCGGCCTCAGCGACATCTTCGCGAAGTATGCAGCCGATCACCTCTTTGATGAGATTCACGAAATTGGTGTGCGCGATGGTTCGAACCTGTCGATTGACGGTTTCGACTTCGCGCCGACATTCTCTATTTGGACAACCATTGAAGAATGTTTGAACCCTCCCGTTATCTGGGAAAAGAATCGTGGCCTCTACACCACTGATTGTTTCAGTGAGCCTGAAGTGTTCCACTTCCCTGCAGGCATTGGCCCTGTTGAATGCGTGAACGTAGAACACGAAGAAGTGATTCTGATTCCACGCGAAGTTGATTGCAGTCGCGTCACATTCAAATACGGCCTCGGAGCAGAGTTCATCGACTGGTTGAAGACATTTGCGTATCTTGGTCTTGATAGCACTGAGAAAGTACGAGTAGGCGATGCATCTGTTGCGCCGCGTGACGTACTGGCAGCAGTGTTACCGAACCCTGCAAAGTTGGGTCACCTCATGCATGGCAAGACATGTGCCGGTACATGGGTGCGCGGTTTGTATGACGGCAACCCACGCGAGGTGTACTTGTATCACGTGGCCGATAACGAAACGACAATGCGCGAATGGGGTTCACAAGCAGTGTTGTGGCAAACAGCAGTGTGTCCAGTTATCGCATTGGAACTCTTGGCCAACGGAACATGGAACATGACCGGAGTGCACGGCCCCGAAGCATTTGATGCCGCACCTTTCCTGAACTTGATGGCCGATTACTCAACACACCACGGCATTTTGGAGATGGGTCCTGGTTTATGGCCGAGCCCGAAGCCAACTGGTCAGCCTGGTTGGGATCGTCCTGTTCGCCGCGCAGTTCTTCCCACGTGATTCACCGAATCATCTCCCCTATTGACGGTTCAGTTGTTGCTGAACGTGAATTGGCTGATGATGCGCGTGTTGAGTCGGTGTTGTCAGCAGCGACTGCAGCTCGCGTCGAGTGGCGAGCAACATCATTAGATGAGCGCATTCGCCTGTGCGAAGCAATGGTGCAGTGGCTGATTGATCATGTCGATGAGATTGCTCCAGAGATCTCGTGGCAGATGGGTCGCCCCGTGCGATACACACCAAATGAGATTCTGCGTGGTGCACAGGAACGCGCCCGTCACATGATGAGCATTGCCGGCGAGAACCTCGCAGACATCGTGGTTCCTCAAGTTGATGGATTCACAAAGTTCATTCGACTTGAACCAGTGGGCACCGTATTGATTGTGGCGCCCTGGAACTATCCGTATCTCACGGCCATTAACTCACTTGTTCCTGCTCTCTTGGCTGGCAACACCGTGATCATGAAGCACGCATCACAAACGTTGTTGTGTGCAGAACGTTTCAGCCAGGCATCATGTGATGCTGCGGGCTTCCCCGTCGGCGTCTTCCAGAACATTCACGCCTCACATGCTCACGTCGAACGCATGATCGGCGATGCACGCATCAACTTCGTGGTGTTCACAGGAAGCGTCAATGGCGGTGCGGCGATGGAACGCGCAGCTGCAGGTCGCTTCATCGGCGTCGGCACAGAGCTGGGCGGCAAAGACCCTTCGTATGTGCGTGCTGATGCCGACATTACGTATGCCATTGGTGAGAATGTCGATGGCGCTTTCTTCAACAGCGGTCAATCATGTTGTGGAATCGAGCGCATCTACGTTCATGATTCCGTGTACGACCAGTTTGTCGAGGGCTTTGTTGAACTGACGAAGCAGTATGTGCTCGGCAACCCAATGGATGCCGCAACCACTATTGGCCCAATGGTGAACGCGGCGGCTGCAGAGTTTGTGCGCGGTCAAGTTGCGGCCGCAATTGCAGCCGGCGCTCGAGCACTGGTTGATGAATCGCATTTCGCAGCCGCTGCCCCAGGCACGGCCTACATGGGTCCCACAGTTTTGGTTGATGTCAATCACTCCATGGACATCATGCGCGAGGAATCGTTTGGCCCTGTCATTGGCATCATGCGAGTGCGTGACGATGCCGAAGCGATTCGCTTGATGAATGACTCGCCCTACGGACTCACATGTTCTGTCTGGACAAGTGACATTGCTGCTGCTGAGAACATTGGCAACCAATTAGAGACTGGCACCGTGTTCATGAATCGCTGCGACTATGTCGACCCAGCACTTGTGTGGACGGGCGTCAAAGACACAGGCTCAGGTATCGCCCTCAGCAGCCTTGGCTTCTCACCGTATGTGAGACCAAAGAGCTTTCACCTCAAACACTGATCGACAAGAAGTGCGTCATGTGACGCGAGCTGGTGCCCACGCGTAATTCAACATCGCCATTCCACTGCGTCCACTTTCCAGCTTCCACATCCCATGTGCGATACGCATCACGATCAAGTTTCACCACAGCGTTCACCGATGCACCTGCTGGCACGACAACACGAGACCAACCGACCAGCTTCTGGAATGGCTCATCATTGGATAGCCCATCGCGATTCACGAGATGCGCATACACCTGCACCACTTGCACGCCATCACGTTGCGAGGTGTTCTGCAACGTTGTTGTCACCATATGTGTTCCGCTGCTCCCCGCATCAGTGATCTTCACATCGGCATATCCCAAACCGAATCCAAATGGGAACTGCGGTTCGCGACCGATGGTGTCGTACCAGCGATACCCGATGAGACGGCCCTCGAGATACTTCGCGACACCGTTTCGACCCGGATGATGTTCTGCTGCTGGCGTGTCTTCCATGCGTCGCGGCATCGTGACTGGCAAACGACCCGATGGTTCAACATCGCCCAGCAATACATCAACAAGGGCATCACCCATCTCTTGACCAGCGAACCACGTGAACAACACAGCATCGACTTCGTTTAACCACGGCATCGCGACAGGAGAACCAGCATTAATCACAACAATGGTGCGCTTGCTCACCTTTGCAACTTCATGAATGAGAATGTCCTGCTTGCCGGGGAGATCAATGGTCTCGCGGTCCCAGCCTTCGCTCTCCCAATCATCATTAGTTCCAACAACAATCACCGATACATCACTGCGCGCAGCAAGGTCAATCGCTTCGCCTAATTGGTCGTGATCAATCGGACCCATGGCGCCGATGGTCAAACCGCTCAGCCCGCTACCTATCGGCGTATGACGGACCTCGACAACAAATGAGTATTCGCGTTCTGCCTCTAAAGCAATCTTGATAATGGTCTCTGGCTTACCCATTCCGAAGAAGGAACCGCCAGAAGGGACGTCAGCGTTGTCGAGGACAATGGCGCCATCAATGATGATGCGCGATGCTGCAACTGATTCAAGACTGAAAGACCATTCGCCCGACACGTGCGGCGTAAACACTGCGGACATGCGAGCACCGAAACTGATGTTTGGCTCGCGTCTTCCCAATGGGTCACCAGTCCACAACAGACGAAAGACTCCAGTTGTTCCGGCCATATCGGGTACAGCACTTGGGTTATCCATCTGCTCGACATCATTGAAGTAATCCATGTGCACATCACGAAGATTGCGAATATCGAGTTCTGGCAACTTCTTATTGATGTTGCATCCCGCGGAATGCTCCACAGAGATACCCAACGGCTGCAATCGATTCATCAACGCATCAAGCGGATGAGAAACACGTGTCGGTGTGACATGCGCACTGCCACCGCCCATCACTGTTGCAGTGGACGCATTCGGCCCGAGTACCGCAATGGTCTTGATGCCAGTAGGTACCAACGGCAAAACAGCATTGTTATTTTGTAATAACACCATTCCGGCTGCTGAGGCGCGTCGCAACGTTGCATGATCTTGTGCATCATCACGAGAGCCTTCTGGCCCTGGTGGCGCATCAAGAGCACCCGTTCGTTCCATGAGGTGCAACACATTGCGTGCACGGGTGCGCACAACATCTGCAGACACATCGCCGTTGTTCACAGCATCAATCAGTTTCTGCCCTCGGTGCAAGGTCGGCCCGGGCATCTCAAGGTCAAGTCCGGCGTTCACACCTTCTGCCGTGGAGTGCAATCCATACCAGTCACTGATGAACGCACCATCAAAGCCCCACTCATCACGAACAACGCTTTGCAATAACCATTCAGAGTCAGCTGCGTATGGGCCGTTGATGCGGTTGTAACTCGTCATGATGGACATAACGTCCGCATCTTTCACCGAGCGCTCAAACGGATACAGATACATCTCACGCAACGTGCGCTCATCAATTTGTGAATCAATCGTCATGCGTTCGAATTCAGTGTCGTTGCCCACAAGGTGCTTGATGCAGCTTGCGACACCATGCGATTGAACACCCTTCACGTACTCCAGAGCCGTGAGTGCCGTGAGCAAAGGATCTTCGCTCATGCATTCAAAGTTGCGACCACCAACGGGGGTGCGATGCAAGTTGACAGTGGGGGCCAAATGAACGCGTGCGCCTTTAGCTTCCAGTTCACGACCTAGAAGCTCACCAATCTCACGCACGAGAGCCATGTCCCACGATGCAGCGATTGCAGTACTGCAGGGAATGTTCATGGAAGCAGGGCCATCAAACCGACTGCCACGAACTCCTGCAGGACCATCACTGACGCGCAATTTGGGAATACCCAATCGCTCATTCGGCACTGTGTTCCACATATTGGAGCCGGCCAACAAACTGACCTGCTCCTCAAGAGTCATTTGGTCAAGAAGTGCCTCAACTCGGGAGGATCGAGAGGCTGATGGCATGACGAAACATTAGTCATCATTTCGTGAAGCCCTTTCAAGCGATATGGGACGAGCCCCGTAGAATTGATGAGTGCCTGAAGCCCCCGAAATCCTGAGTGAAGCCGCCTCTCGGCGCACCTTTGCCATCATTTCGCACCCTGACGCGGGCAAAACCACCCTCACCGAGAAGTTCCTTCTCTATGCAGGCGCTATTCAGACCGGTGGTGCCGTGAAGGCCCGCGGTGACCGTCGTGCAGCCACCTCTGACTGGATGGAGATGGAACGCCAACGCGGCATCTCGATTTCTTCCACCGTTCTGCAGTTCCCCTATCGCGACTGCATCTTCAATCTTCTCGACACACCTGGTCACCGTGACTTCTCCGAAGACACCTACCGCGTTCTCTCTGCTGTCGACGCAGTCATCATGGTGCTCGACGTTGCAAAAGGTATCGAGCCGCAAACACTCAAATTGTTTGAGGTGTGTCGTTCACAGAATCTTCCTGTGATCACGTTCTTCAACAAGTACGACCGCCCCGGTCGAGACCCTCTTGAACTTCTCGATGAAGTCGAACAGCAGATCGGTTTGCGCCCTACCCCGGCAACATGGCCCGTTGGTCAGTCGGGTGACTTCCGCGGCGTGATTGATCGTCGCACTGGTGACTTCATTCGTTTCACACGCGTTGCTCGTGGCGCATCAATCGCTCCCGAAGAAGTGGTGAGCCCCGAAGTCGCAGCAGAAGAAGAGGGCGCTGCATGGCAACAAGCACTCGACGGCATCGGACTTCTTGACGCGATTGGCGCCGATGTTGATCTTGAAAGCTTCCTTGCAGGTGAGAGCACACCAGTCTTCGTTGGTTCTGCGCTCACCAACTTTGGCGTGCAGATGATTCTTGATGCGATTGTTGATCTTGCACCTGCGCCAGCACCACGCAACGACATCAATGGCGACCCTCGCCCCCTTGATAATGACTTCGCTGCATTCATCTTCAAGATTCAGGCCAACATGGATCCGAACCACCGCGACCGCATCGCTTTCGCGCGCATCTGCAGCGGCAAGTTTGAACGCGGCATGGATGTTGATTGTGCTCGCACGGAAAAGAATGTGGGCACGAAGTACGCCACGACAGCATTTGGTTCCGAGCGCGAAACAATTGAAGAGGCGTATCCCGGTGACGTGATTGGTTTGGTTAACACCTCAGAGCGTTCAATTCCCTGCTCTCCCCCGTTTCGCCCCTGAAGTCTTTGCCACTGCTCGCCCACTTGACTCTTCAAAGTTCAAGCAGTTCCGCCGTGGCCTCCAACAGCTTGACGAAGAAGGCGTTGTGCAGGTGTTGCGCGACCCCGACATGGGAGACGCCGACCCCATCCTTGCCGCCGTTGGTCAATTGCAGTTCGAAGTTCTCGCGCATCGACTTGCCCATGAATTCAATGCGCCGACCGAAATCTTGAGTGCCGACTACCAAGCCATTCGCATCACCGACAAAGAAACAGCGCCACGTCTTCGCGAAATCGGCGGCATTCGAATTCTTCGTCGCAGCGATGATGCACTTGTTGCGTTGTTCCAAAGTCGCTATCGCTTGCAACGTCTTGAAGCAGACGAACCGTCGTTAACTCTCACCCCGATCATCGCGGGCAGCAGGGACTGACATGATTCTCATTGACGCCGAAGGCCTTCGTGCCTCGCGTCCGGGACGCGCGTTGTTTAGCGATGTCTCGGTCACCGTGAGCACCGGCGACCGTTTAGGTGTTGTGGGGTTGAACGGTTGCGGCAAGAGCACCCTGTTACGCCTCTTGTCAGGCCAAGACGACCCCGAAGCCGGTGTTGTTCGTCGCGGTCGCAACGCACGCATTGGCGTTCTCCCACAAATTCCACAACTGCCTGCAGGTTCGGTGCGTGACGCATGTGGCGGCACTTGGCAAGGCGATGCAATGCTCGACAAGTTGGGCATGGGCGCCATGGGTGATGCCGACACCAAGGAACTTTCTGGCGGCCAACAAAAGCGTGTTGCATTGGCGCAGTTACTCGCCGGCGAATGGGACTGTCTCATTCTTGACGAACCAACGAACCACCTTGATCTTGATGCCATCGCATTTCTCGAAGAGTGGTTAGCGAAGTACAACGGTGGACTCATCATGGTCACTCACGACCGACACGTGCTCGACAAAGTAACGAACCGCGTTCTTGAACTTGATCGTGGTCATGGCTACCTCCACATTCCACAAGGCATTAACGCGGGTTCTGGGTATGCCGCGTATCTCACGGCACGCGCCGAGCGTGAAGAGAACGCAGCAACCGCAGAACAAGTACGCAAGAACGCCGCGAAGAAAGAACTTGCATGGTTGCGTCGTGGTGCACCGGCACGTACAGCTAAGCCAAAGGCACGCATTGCATCAGCTGAAGCTCTCATCGCGCAAAAGGCTGAGGGCCCTGCACGCCAAGGCGAACTCGGACTTGACCTCGGAAGTAAGCGTCTTGGTTCAAAAGGCATTGAGTTCCATGGAGTTGCATTCACATGGCCTGACGGCAACATGGTTCTGCGTCCGTTTGAACATGCGTTAGAGCCTGGTGATCGTCTCGGCATTGTGGGGCCGAACGGTGCCGGCAAGAGCACCTTGCTCGACATGGTGGCGGGTCGTCTCACGCCAACAGCCGGAACAATCGACATTGGCCGCACAGTCAAAGTGGGCTACTACGACCAACTCGGTCGCGACCTCGATCTCAGTAAGCGTGTGCGTGACGCTGTCGCCGGCGACAAAGGAAACCCATCAGTCGAAGACCTGCAGTTGATGAAGCGCTTCTGGTTCGATGGTGATGCACAGTTTGCTCCCATCGGCACGTTGTCAGGCGGAGAGCGTCGCCGATTGCAGTTGATGCTCACACTGATTGAACAACCCAATGTGTTGTTGCTCGACGAACCAACGAACGACCTCGACCTCGACACCTTGCGTGCGCTCGAGGATTACCTCGATGATTGGCCCGGCATTGTTGTCGTTGTCAGTCACGACCGTGCATTCATTGACCGCACTGTGGAAGAGATTCTTTCGCTTGATGGTGAAGGCGGTGCATCTCTCATGGTGGGCGGCGTGGATGCCTGGTTGAAGATGCGCAGCGCACGTCCTGCATCATCACGCAACATGCCCGCACAACGCACGGGTGCACAAAAAACGGCAACTGCTCCGCAACAACCTGTTGCATCTAAGCCAAAGGCCAAGCGCAGTCCCAGTACATTGAGTCGTCTCATTGCGAACAACGAGAAGGATCAAGAGAAGCGCAACAAGCGCCGTGCTGATCTTGAGGACTCCATCAGCAAAGCCGGCAATGACCACGAGAAACTTGCAGCGCTGAGCACCTCGCTCGCCGAAGTACAGACGGACATTGAACGGTTAGAGAACGAGTGGTTGGAATACACCACCGAACTTGAAAGCTAGATCACAAACGACGCGAGCTCTGCAGCAGTGATGCCCGCGAGAGTTTCACGGCGAATCATGCGGCCATTCACATCGTGTCGCATTGGCACATCGACATGATGAGGGACCGCAAGAACATACGCACCAGCAGCTAACGCCGATGCAACACCGGTTGGTGAATCTTCAATCGCGACACACTTTGTAATGTCCACACCAAGACGTTCGGCAGCCAAGAGATACGGGTCTGGGTGTGGCTTGCCACGCTCCACATCGTCTCCAACAACAGACACATCAAATGCACCATGCGGCAATGCATCAACAACTTCTGTCGCGAAACGACGCCATGACATCGTGACAAGTGCTGTAGGAATAGAAGCCGCGCGAACATCTGCGAGCAATTCACGCGCACCGGAGCGCCACGGCACTTCACGCTTCAAATTCGTCACCACGCTGTCGAGCATGAGTTCGACAATCTCATGGGGCGTCAACCGAACACCACCGTGTTCGATCATGAAGCGTCCCGAGTCAAGAAGATCGAACCCCACGACTGATTTCGCTAGCTCATCGCTCCACGAATCACCGTGTTCTGCGACCACCTTGTATTCGGCTTCAAACCAATATGGCTCGGTATCAACAATGGTGCCGTCCATGTCCCACAACACGGCTTGCAGCAGATTCAACTCATGTTTTGGCACCTCATTGACGATACTTCTCGCCATACTGGAAAGCCGTGAGCAACATCGTGGT
>JAJTFJ010000046.1 GCA_021298435.1 Ilumatobacteraceae bacterium | reverse complement strand
CGTGAGATGGGCGAACGCCACGACTTCAGCTGTGAGCCGGTCATCTTGGTTCCTCGTGCAGACGGTATCGACGAGCCCGTCAGTTCAACAGCAATTCGTCGCGCACTTGCTGGCGGAGAGATTGACATCGCAACTCGCATGTTGGGTCGTGCTCATGAAATTCGCGGCACGGTGATGTCGGGTGATCAACGCGGTCGCACCATTGGTTTCCCCACAGCGAACGTCCAAGTTGCTGGCGGCACGTGTCTTCCCTCTGATGGTGTGTACGCCGGTGTGTATCGACGCCCTGACGGCAGTGAATACACATGTGCCATCAACTTGGGTCGTCGCCCCACGTTCTACACCGATCAGGGGTACTCACTGCTGGAGGCATACCTTCTCGACTTCGCCGGCGATTTGTACGGTGAAGAAGCCTCGGTGCAGTTCATGGCGTTCTTGCGCAGCGAGAAGCAGTTCGGTGGCATCAACGAACTGAAAGAGCAGTTGATGAAAGACATCGATCATGCTCGCTCTGCAGTGTTGGCGCGTCGCGCCCAGTAGGTGTTCTTCAGTATTTACTGAAGAATTTTGTACGCAGTATTGCGTTGCGCAAGCTCGCGGCGCATCGGTGCAACGATTTCACCGAAGCGACCTTCGGTCATCGCTTGACCATGATTCGCACCTGCTGCACGAGAGATGTTCTCGTCCATCAATGTGCCACCAAGATCGTTGCATCCAGCCTGCAGTAACTGCGCAGCACCAGAAGTTCCGATCTTTACCCAGCTGACCTGCACGTTGTCGATGAGGCCGTCGTAGAAGATGCGTCCGATGGCGTGCATGAGAACTGTTTCCCGGAATGTTGGTCCGCGACGAGACTTCTTCTGCAAGTAGATCGGTGATGCCATGTGCACGAATGGCAACGGAATGAATTCGGTGAAGCCACCCGTTTCCTTTTGCAGTTCACGCGTGACAACCATGTGGCGTGCCCACGAGATGGGGTGCTCCACACTGCCGTACATGATCGTGATGTTGCTGTGCAGACCAATGCTGTGTGCTTGGCGATGGCACTCCAACCATTCCTCGGTGTTTACCTTGTCGGAACAGATGATGGCGCGAATCTCGTCGTCAAGAATTTCTGCAGCAGTGCCAGGCAATGAAGCAAGACCAGCGTCTTTGAGGCGCTGCAAGTAGTCACGCAGCGATTCTCCATTGCGATGTGCACCTTCAGTGACTTCCAGCGCGGTGAAACCATGCACGTGCATGTCGGGTACTGCAGACTTCACGGCCTTCGTGACGTCGATGTAATAGTCGCCATCAAAGTCGGGGTGAATACCGCCCTGCAAAGTCACTTCAGTGGCACCCATGGCTGCAGCTTCCACTGCACGATCAGCAATGTCATCGAGTGTGAGCAGGTATGGCGTGCCGCGAAGGTTCAACGACAGTGGACCCTTTGAGAATCCGCAGAACTTACACTTGTACGTACACACGTTGGTGTAGTTGATGTTGCGGTTGTGCACCCAGGTAACTGTGTTGCCCACAGCATTGAAGCGAAGTTCGTCGGCATAGTCGGCGATGTAGCCCACTTCTGGTCCACGTGCACGGAACAGGTCGACAAGTTCTTGTTCGCCAAGTTCTTGACCATTGCGATGTCCTTCGATGATCTCAGCAACACGACCACGAGCGAATGGACGTGGATGAGGCACCAATGTCATGGGCTTGGTGTTGGAACCTGAATACCACTGAGTGGACTTGTGTCCGACGAGAACAACTTCGGCACCATCAAGAACAACGTCTGCAGCCGTGACCTTCTCTGGCCAGAACTCACCCGGATCATCGCGGCTCATGCCTTCTGCATCAGTGCGATCCATCACGGTGAAGTGCAGTGAAGGGTCGAGCCACTTCTCTGGCTCGAGAACAAACTCGGGATAAATCGTGAGACGTGGTGCCAAAGCAAAGCCACGGTCTTCGGTGACATCGCGCAAACGATCAAGCGCCGGCCATGGACGCTCTGGGTTTACATGGTCGGCAGTCACGGGGGAGACGCCGCCCCAGTCGTCAATGCCTGCATCAAGCAGCACACCAAAGTCGTCGGACAAGTTCGGTGGAGCTTGCAAGTGAATTGATGTCGGAAGAATCAAGCGAGCAACAGCAATCGACCATAGATATTCATCTTCGGGGCATGGCTTTGCTTTGTGCATTGCAGTGCCGGCTTTGGGCAAGAAATTTTGCACAATGACTTCTTGCACATTGCCGTACTTGGCATGTGCTGCAGCAAGAAGCGCAAGTGCGTCGATGCGGTCGCGGCGTTCTTCGCCGATGCCCACCAAGATGCCAGAGGTAAACGGAATGGCAAGTTCACCCGACATGCACAGAGTGTCGATGCGACGTTGTGGTTCTTTATCGGGCGCACCGCGGTGGCATTCCAAGTCATCACGCAATGACTCGAGCATCATTCCCTGCGATGGGGATACTGCGCGCAACATCGCAAGTTCATCTTCGTACAACGCGCCAGCATTGGCATGTGGCAACAAACCTGTTTCGGTGAGGACTAACTGCGCCATGTCGTGCAAGTAGTGCACAGTGCTGTCGTATCCGTTGTCGCGCAACCAGTTGGCAGCAACGTCGTAGCGAAGCTCAGGGCGCTCGCCCAATGTGAACAACGCTTCATGACAACCCATGCGTGCACCTTGGCGGGCAATCGCAAGAATGTCTTCGGCGGTGAGGTAGGGCTTTTCTAGACGTGCAGGTGGTTGCGCGAACGTGCAGTAGCCGCATTTGTCGCGACACAGCATCGTGAGTGGGATGAACACCTTGGGTGAAAACGTGATGCGAGTGCCATGTGCAGCATCACGCTTATCGCGTGCGCGCTGCATGAGGTCTTCAAGAGGCGCATGAAGAAGATCGTTGATGAAGGATTCATCAATCGGGGAGGACGACATGAGGTCATCGCGGGAGAACTGACGCAACAAGGCAGCACCTTTCAGGTGAACACAACGGAATGGGTTTTGTCAGTACCGGCCGAACCATCTGCGGACGAGTTAGAGAGTGTCCACTGATGGCCAAATGACCAAGCCCTAGAAGCGTATCGCTATTACTGGGCAGAGTCAGTGTTGGAAATGGCCTGGAACATGGCCGAGACGTTGTGGCTGCTCATGGGCACGCGGTGCCCGGTGCGGCTGATGAAGCTGAGCTGCACGCCCGTAGCAGGGTCGAGCGCCGTGAACACCTGCTCGTGGCCCTCGGAGTCGACGACCACGTCGGTGAGGCGTGGCACGCCAGCGGCGTCTAATGCGTCGCGGGTGTAGCCAGCATTGAGAACTTCGATAGCGATCTGCTGAACGCCTGAACCGTGCTCTGTGAGTTGCTTGTGCACTGCGGGGTTGTGATCGCCACTGACAAGCACAACGGTGACACCGCCTGCTTCGGCGTTGACAACTGCAGAGTCATCGGTAGCGGTGACACGGAATCCCATGCCAGTGAAGAAACTTTGTGCAGCTGCCAAGTCGGCCACTGCAACAACGACGTGATCAATGCGACACGCGACAGTGTCGAGTTCGCTGCGTGATGTAGTGCCGGCTTCTTTTTCTGGTGCAGGCTCTGGTCGCTGTTCAGCAACTTCGATGCGATGAGTTTCGGAGAGAAGTGTGCGGAACAACTGCTCGGCAAAGTCGGCATCGACACCAGCGTCAATGGCCCACTGACGACGACTGGCTAATACATCGCGCACGCGTTGTGGCTGCATGACCGCTGCGCCTGTTGTCTCTTTGATCTCTGCCACTTCACGACATGCATTCATGCGGTCGGCAAGCAACGTAACAATGGCTGCATCAATCTCGTCGATGCGTGCGCGAAGATCAGATAAGTCAGCCATGTCAGTCGCTGTTTCCCATGAGGCGTTCAACGTGCTTGGCAAGAACATCAATCTCGATATTTACTTTGTCGCCAGGATTGCGATGACCGAGTGTGGTCACTTCGGCGGTGTGCGGGATGACAGCGACTTCGAACGTGTCGACGGTGAGGTTGAACACGGTGAGGCTGATGCCATCAATCGTGCAGCTTCCTTTTTCCACCACGTAGCGCATGAGTTCGCGTGGAATACGCACGATGAGGCGAGGAGCGGGGGAGACAATCTCGCCGACGGCATCAACGTGGCCAAGAACAATGTGACCGCCGAAACGACCATTGGCCACCATGGGGCGCTCGAGGTTTACAGGGTCACCGGGCTGCAGGTCGCCCAGATTGGTTCGGGAATAGGTTTCTTCGGAGACATCGGCGATCCACCAGTCGGCGCCCTTTTCGACAAGGGTGAGGCAACAGCCGTTGACGGCAATGGAAGCCCCAATGCCTGAATCCTCAAGCACCGTATGGGCCGCAATGGTCAAGCGAGACCCTTCGCGGGCTTTGACGGAGCCCTTTTCCTCAACAATTCCGGTGAACACCCTGCCGAGGCTAGTGGGAATGGCCCATTTCTGATGTGGGCGGAGGGTTGTAGGGGCTGTGGAAAGCCTCGTAGCCTGTGGGGGTCTCCGTGGGCTCCGGCGCGCGGACGATGTTTCTCCCAAAGGTTGGGACAAACGCCCTCTCTACATAGAAGGAAA
>JAJTFJ010000045.1 GCA_021298435.1 Ilumatobacteraceae bacterium | reverse complement strand
CTCCCACAATCGCCCCAACGGTTCCCCCTGCCGTTGCCACCAGTGTCCCCCCAGCGGGCTAAAACCCCTCTTCCCGCTCCCAAATCGGGGTCAGAACCCCACGGATAGAGCCGATAAGCCCCTTTCGGCACTAGCGTTTCCGACGTGACTGATACCGCTGGCGCCTCAATGCAGGACAAGATCAACGACCTCCGCGACCGTCAAGAGCAGGCCCGCAATGCGGGTAGCGCTCGGTCTGTCGAACGCCATAAGGGCAAGGGCAAACTCCTCGCTCGTGAGCGCATCGAATACCTCTGCGATCCAGGCTCATTCCATGAACTCGACATGCTTGCTCGCCACCGTGCACAAGCAGCTGGTCTCGAAGAGCGCCCATACACAGACGGTGTCATCACCGGCTGGGGCACCATCGAAGGTCGCAAAGTGTTCCTCTTTTCTCAAGACTTCACCGTGTTCGGTGGAGCGCTTGGTGAAGTGTTTGCTGAAAAGATCCACAAGCTCATGGACCTCGCTCTCAAGGTCGGCGCTCCTGTTGTTGGTTTGAATGACGGCGCTGGTGCGCGTATTCAAGAAGGCGTTGTATCGCTTGCGTCGTATGGCGGCATCTTCCATCGCAATGTGCAGGCATCGGGTGTCATTCCGCAGATCTCCGTCATCCTCGGACCATGTGCTGGTGGCGCTGTGTATTCACCAGCGATGACCGACTTCATTTTCATGGTGCGCGAATCCAGCCACATGTTCATCACCGGCCCCGACGTTGTGAAGACAGTGACCGGCGAAGACGTAACACTTGAAGAACTCGGTGGCGCAATGAGCCACGCTTCGAAGAGCGGTGTTGCAACGTTCGTCTCTGCAGATGAGCAAGCATGTCTCGACGATGTTCGTTTCTTGATGTCGTTCCTTCCACAGAACAACTTGGAAGAAGCACCACGCGAAGAACCAACTGATGACCCAGAGCGTTCATGCGACATGTTGCGCGACATTCTTCCTGTCTCACCAAACCAGCCATATGACATGAAGAAAGTCATTCGCGAAGTGTGTGACGACGGTGAGTACTTCGAATACTTCCAGCACTGGGCAACCAGCATCACCTGTGGTTTCGCACGTCTTGATGGAATGACCGTTGGCGTTGTTGGTAACCAGCCCATGGCATTTGCTGGTGTACTCGACATTGAATCAAGCGAAAAAGCTGCACGTTTCGTGCGCACGTGCGATGCCTTCAACATTCCGCTCATCACATTCGTTGACGTTCCTGGATTCCTTCCTGGTGTGAACCAAGAGCACGAAGGAATCATTCGTCACGGTGCAAAGTTGTTGTATGCATTCTGTGAAGCAACAGTTCCTCGCATTCAGATCATCACGCGCAAGGCCTACGGCGGCGCATATGTGGTGATGAACTCGAAGTCAATTGGTGCGGACCTCGCATACGCATGGCCCACAGCAGAACTTGCTGTGATGGGACCACAAGGCGCAGTCGAGATTGTGTACAAGCGCGAGTTGCAGCAAGCAGCAGATCCTGTTGCACGTCGTGCAGAACTCGTTTCTGAATACACAGAGAAGTACGCCAACCCATACGCAGCTGCAGAGCGCGGCTATGTGGACGACGTCATCGATCCAGCCGACACACGCAAGAAGGTCATCGCCGGCTTGCGCATGTTGCAGACAAAGCGCGAAGAGTTGCCACGCCGCAAGCACGGCAACATGCCGCTGTAAAGAAACATCATGAGCGAATCAGACAACTGGCAGCCGCCAACTCCACCAACATTTGGCACCGAGTTCACATCTCCATTTCAGTTGGAAGAGCGCGCGGGCTTCTGGATGCGCTTCCTTGCGCATCTCTGCGATGGGCTCAATACCCTGATTGTTGCAATTCCATTTTTGATTGTTGGGATGCTCTTGTCTGACTCGTCCACTTCTTCTGACGCTGATGGTTTCGCTGGCCTGCCTGGATACACACTTGGATCAACCGACTTGTGGTCAATTCTCGCTTCGATTTCATCACTGCTTCTTCTTGCTTACTGGATTGGTTCTCGCGGTGGTTCACCACTCCGTGTCCGTCTTGGAGTTCTTGTACTTGATGCAAACGATGGCTCATTCATCGGCACCAAGCGTGCTGTGTACCGCGGACTCATGAGTTTCATTTCACTCAGAGTTCTTCTGCTCGGATATTTATGGATGCTGTGGGACCCGAACAAGCAAACATGGCACGACAAAGTTGCAAAGTCAGTGGTGGTGAAGCGATGAACGTCAATGTCGGTTCCATCACCCCGAACCCATCAGATGAAGAAGCTGCAGCAATTGCAGCTGCCGTCACCATGATGTGGCCACAACCAGTGCTTGCACAGCAGAACACCGCGAAGACAAATGAGTCGTGGCGCTTCAGTGGACGCTGGTGGTCAGACAATTCCATCGCACGTCGCATTCGCCCTGGCTCGTAACGATGAGCAGCGTCGGCGCAACTGAACTCACAACAGTCGCTGACAATCTTGCGGTCTTTCACCACGGTTCACATGTCATTCGCCATGAGAACCTTCAGCCCGATACTTCCTACACGGAACATGGCATTGACTTTCGAACCTTGCCTCGTCCCACTGGGAAACTGCTGAGCACTTTCACCACCGTCAACGATGTTCACTTTGGCGAAACTGAATGTGGTCGCATTGACGATCGACCAGATGGTCCCATTCAGCGTCCTCTGCCGGGCGAAGGACCGTATCCCGTCACTATGAACCTTGGTGCCGTCACAGAGATGCGTGCCTTGCATCCTGATGCGGTCATCGTCAAGGGTGACATCACGAATGCTGGACTCGAAGAAGAATTCGATGCGTTTCGCGAGATGTACTACGGAACATTTGGCGAGAAGTTATTCGTTGCACGCGGAAATCACGACGCATATCAAGGTCAAGAAGTTTTCACTGGTGATACGTGGATAGAACTTCCTGGTATTGCAATTGCTCTGATCGACACCACGATTCCTACTCAAACAACGGGACGCATTGATCCGTCTCAGTTCGAATGGCTTGACGCACAACTTCACCAAGCAACGACGCCCGTCCTCATCATGGGTCACCATCAGCAGTGGACAGATGGTGGTCGCAGCGACGACTACTTCGGTCTTCATCCTGACTGTAGTGATGACCTCGACATGCTCTGTGCTCGTCACGCAAACGTCATCGCATACACAGCAGGTCACACGCATAGGCATCGTGTGCGATTAATGAATGAATCGCGAATTCCCACCATCGAGATTGGCTGCATCAAAGACTTCCCTGGCACATGGGCCGAGTACCGCGTATACGAAGGCGGTGTGATGCAAATTGTTCATCGCATCTCAACACCAGACGCACTGAGTTGGAGCGAACGCTGTCGTTTTCTCTATCAAGACTTTGGTGTGAACTATCAGGAGTACGCAATGGGTGAACTCACTGATCGTTGCCTTATCCTTCCTATTCGATGAGCTCAGATCCCGCACTGAAAGGCCTGAAGGTCATTGACCTTTCCACCGTTCTTGCTGGACCCAATTGCGCGCGATACCTCGCCGACTTTGGTGCCGATGTCATCAAGATTGAGCGACCCGATACCGGCGACAGTTTGCGCAACATGGCATGGCGTGACCCCGAAGATGGCGAAGGTTTGTGGTGGCGATTCGTTAACCGCAACAAGCGCACCATTGATCTTGATTTGAAGAACTCCGAAGATGCTGCAGTGTTTCTGCGACTCATCGACGAAGCAGATGTTCTTGTTGAGAATCTTCGTCCAGGAATTCTTGAGCGTCTCGGTTTCGCACCCGAGGTGTTGCATGCACGTAATCCGAAACTAGTCATCACACGCATCACTGGGTTCGGACAAACAGGACCATATGCATCGCGTCCTGGTTTTGCATCAATCGCTGAATCAATGGGCGGCGTCGCTGGCATTAGCGGTCAGCCCGGCGGCGAACCAATGCTTCCTGCATTTGCAATGACAGATGAAATCACTGGCCTTGTTGGTGCATTCGCAACGATGGTCGCATTACGAAGCGAGAAGGGCCAAGTTGTTGATGTCTCGTTGTTGGAAAGCATCTTCCACATCATGGGACCACTCATCAGTGTGTGGAAGACACGTGGTGAGATGCAAGAGCGCATGGGGTCTGGCATTCCGTACACCGTTCCTCGTGGCGTCTACCGATGCAGCGACGACAAGTACATCGGTATCTCTGCAAGTAGTGATTCAGTTGCCGGCCGTGTTGTGAAGATGTTGGGCTTCGAAGGTGACAAGAGATTCGCAACATTTAACTCACGTGTTGAGAATCGCGTTGCGCTCGATGAAGCAATGCGCGGTTGGTGTGCACAACGCACTCAGACACAGGCACTACAGGAGATGTCTGATGCTGATGCCGCAGCTGGCCCCATCATGTCGATGGAAGACATCGCGAATGACCCGCACTATGCGCATCGCGACGCAATCGTGGAACTTGATGGAACGCCGATGCAGGGTCTCATCGCCAAACTGAGCGAGACACCCGGTGTCCTCAACTGGCGAGGCAAAGAACGCAATGCCGATGGCGACGACATCCGCGCCAATGGCTGGGGTTCATAGGCCTCACGCCCTCTAACCCGCCTGTTCATCAGGGTGGAGAGTATTGTTCACCTGTTCG
>JAJTFJ010000044.1 GCA_021298435.1 Ilumatobacteraceae bacterium | reverse complement strand
CTATCGCTCGACATTTGTTGACGACTCAGGTACCACTCGCACGATTGCCACGACTCAAATGCAGAGCACCGATTGCCGTCGTGCATTCCCCTGCTTTGACGAACCCGATTTCAAAGCCGTCTTCGCAATTGACCTCACATTTGCCAGCGACCTCATGGCAGTGTCCAACAGTCGCGAAGTTCGCCGCGAAGATCTCGGCAACGGCACCACTCGTGCGTGGTTCGCCGACACGATGATCATGTCCACCTACTTAGTGGCTTTTGTCGTGGGGCCACTGGAAGCAACAGACACCGTGATGGTGGGCGATGTTGCATTGCGACTCATTCATGTGCCCGGCAAGAGCCATCTCACCGAGTTCGGATTGCGCATTGGAGCCTTCGCACTCGACTGGTTCCAGAACTATTACGGCATCCCGTATCCGGGCGACAAGTGCGACCTTCTCGCGCTCCCCGACTTCGCTGCAGGTGCAATGGAAAACCTTGGTTGCATCACCTTCCGTGAAGTGTTGTTGCTCGTGGACCCTGCAACATCAACGCAAGTAGAACAAGAACTTGTTGCCGCCGTTGTCGCGCACGAATTAGCACACATGTGGTTTGGTGACCTCGTCACCATGCGTTGGTGGAATGGCATTTGGCTCAACGAAGCATTTGCAACGTTCATGGAAGTGGCAGCCGCTGATGCGTTTGCACCGCAATGGAAGATGTGGACCTCGTTTGGTCTCGACCGCAGTGCAGCATTCGATGTTGACTCATTGCATTCCACGCGCACCGTTGAGTTCCCTGTGGAATCACCCGCTGATGCAGACGGCATGTTTGATGTGCTCACGTATCAAAAGGGCGGCGCACTGTTGCGCATGCTCGAGCAGTACCTCGGACCCGATCGATTCCGTGCAGGCGTCAGCCACTACCTCACCAAGCATTCCTATGGAAACACCGAAACGAATGACTTGTGGGATGCAATCGAACATGTTGTGTCCACCGATGGTGGCGAGATGGTTCCTGTACGTCAGTTAATGGATTCGTGGATCTGGCAAGCCGGCTACCCACTGGTGTCTGCGCGAGTTGACGGAAACAATCTCGTTCTGTCACAACGTCAGTTCACGTTCGACAACAACCCTGATGCGACCATTTGGGTTGTCCCTGTACACGTACGCCTCGGCAACGACACACAGAAACTTCTTCTCGAAGCTGATGACATTCGCATCTCCATGAAGAACCCCGATGACGTTGTCGTCGTCAACGCTGGTGGTTCAGGTTTCTTCCGCGTGGAGTATTCCGCAGACCTCATGTCGCGCATTTCAGGTGACACCCTTCGTGGCCTCACCACACTTGAGCGATACAACTTGGTGGACGATGCATGGAATGCCGTCGTGGCCGGCGCTGTCAGCGCAGACCGCTTCATGGCCTTTGCGCAGAACTTCACCGATGAAACAGACCTCGCCGTCTGGCAGGCGTTGAACAAGGGCCTCGTGGGTCTCGGCCGCATGTTGAACCGTGATGAGATGCCTCCGTACAACGCATTCATTTGTGCACTGGTCTCCCCTGCCTATGCCACCTTGGGTGCAAACCCCGTGGATGGCGAACCCGACCTCACCGCAAAACTGCGCGGACTGTTGTTGTCCACGCTCGCTGTTCTCGGTGGCGATGAGCCGGCACAGAAGCGGTGCCGCGAAATTCTGTTCAACAATGCAACGACAGAGCCAGAACTTGTGGCCGCAGCAACAAACGTTGTCGCCGCCACTGGTGATGCACAGGACTACGAATGGTTCCTCGGGCGTTTCAAAGATCCCTCAACGCCGCAGGACCGTATTCGCATGTTGTACGCACTCGCGGAGTTCGATGATGCTGATCTCATGCAGCGCACATGTGATCTTGCATTCTCAGACGAAGTCAAGAGCCAGGATGCACCATTCCTCATCACGCGCGCAATCGCTAACAAGTACCACGGCCACATTGCGTGGGAAGCCGCACAGAAGAACTGGGCATACGCCAATGAAAAGTTCCCGGGCAACACCATTGTTCGCATGGTGAGTTCCATCACCACACTGAATACGCCAGCCCACGAAACACAGTCAGCGTCGTTCTTCTCGGAACACCCCATTCCTCAAGCCGTGAAGACTTTGGAGCAGGTGCTCGAGCGTCAACGCATCAACGTTGCGTTGCGCTCGCGTGAGACTTCATCACTGAAGTCCGCACTATCTGAATAGCTGAATTAGCGAGACGTTGGCGTGAGAGCACCACTTGCGACCATGTCGCGAAGGGCCGTCTTCAAGAACTTGCCTGCGGCGTTACGTGGCAACTCTTCATTCATGATGACCACGTGATTGGGCACCTTGAATGACGAGATCTTTCCGTCGAGGAACTTCCAGAGATCTTCTGCAGTGAGAGATGCACCGTCGGTCACCTTGATGGCAACGGCAACTTCTTCACCAAGACGCTCGTGAGGAACACCAAACACAGCAACTTCGTGCACTGCTGGGTGCTCGTAGATAGAGCCTTCGACTTCGGAACAGAACACGTTCTCGCCACCGCGAAGAATCATGTCCTTGATGCGGTCCTTGATGAACAAGAAACCTTCTTCGTCGATGTATCCACCGTCACCAGTGTGCAACCAACCGTTCTCGATTGCTTCGGCAGTTGCGTCTGGACGGTTCCAGTAACCACGAATGAGCATCGGGCCCGACATCATGATTTCGCCGTACTCACCAACGCCAAGGACTTCCTTGGTGACTGGATCCCACACCTGCACGCCCATCGGGCGAATCGCACGACCTGTTGATGTCGGACGGTCGGTGTAGAACTTGCCCAAGTTGCCAGGACCAAATGCGTTGGTCTCAGTCATGCCGTAGCCCAACTGCGGGCCACCCTTTTTGATGCTCTTTGCAACCTTGTCAACAAGTGCTGCTGGTGCTGGCGCACCGCCGCCGCCCACTGCCTTCAGCGATGTGGTGTCGTACTTCTCGAAGTCAGGATGATTGACCAAGTCCCAGCTCTGTGTGGGAACGCCAACGAAGTTCGTGATGCGCTCTTGCTCGATGATGGGCAATGCCTTACCGGCATCCCACTTGTACATGATGACGAGCTTGAGGCCAGCCATGAAACAGCTGAGCATCACAGGCACGCAACCAGTCACGTGGAAAAGAGGCACGATGAGGATGAACGATGTATCGAATACGGGATCGTTCGGGTCAACTGGCTCTGGATCAGATGCAAGTGCAAGAACACTGTTACGACCAGCGAATGCCATGAGCGAGCTCACCACTGCGCGGTGTGTGCTGACAGCACCCTTCGGGCGACCAGTGGTGCCCGAGGTGTACAAGATGGTGCAATCGTCATCAGGATCAATGTCCACCATGAGCATTCCAAGACCGCTCTTGACTTCCTTTGCCCACTCATCAATGTCAGGACCCACTTCGGTCTCTGGACGAACTGCCAACATCTTGATGCCGAGTGTGCGGCATGAATGATGAGCAGTGTCGATGCGCTGCTGGTCGGCAATGAGAACCTTTGCTCCACAATCCTTGAGTGCGAAGTCCATCTCGTCTTCGGTCCACCATGCGTTGAACGACACGTTGATGGCGCCCACAGAAATGATTGCTGCGAAAGAGATGATCCACTCGGGGAAGTTGCGCATTGCGACGGCAACGCGATCGCCCTTCTTGATTCCGTACTTGTTCACCAACAA
Organism: Ilumatobacteraceae bacterium; assembly: GCA_021298435.1. Taxonomy (GTDB): domain Bacteria; phylum Actinomycetota; class Acidimicrobiia; order Acidimicrobiales; family Ilumatobacteraceae; genus UBA2093. Next base: position 1,214 of record JAJTFJ010000044.1, on the reverse strand, counting down.
GTGAGCCAAACCATCAACTTCATCCATGACGCGAGCAAATGTGTAGCGCTCGCCTTCATAGAGAAGGAATGTCTTGTCGCCGTGAGCGCGTGCGCCCTGCAGGATCAGCGCCAGGTTCTTTGGAGCATGCTTGAAAACTTCCATCTCGTTCCCAAGAACGTTGGCGGTCTCCAGTTCAAACATGGTTCCGGAACCTGGGTTCAAGATTGTGTTTTGCGCTTCGGTCCAAGACTGTGGCATGGGGATTCCTCTTCGGTGATGTGAGTACCGAAAGCATAGGAGAGGTGATGCCATCCGTCACATTCCATGCCTGATTTCGCCTCGAGGCGTCAGAAAAGATGCGACGTATTAAGCGGCGCGCTGGCCGTAGTAACGGCGCAGGTATTCCTGGTTGCGCAATTGCACCAAGATGTAGCAGTAGGCGCCAAGACCAAGGAACGCCACCGTGAAGAAGTACACCATTGCGGTGCTTCCGGTGGTGAGACCCAAGAACAAGGACACTGCGTTAGCGGCAACGAGGCCGTAGAGAACATTCACACGACGGCGACGAACGACTTCACGAGGATTCATGAACTGAGTCTCGGCGGCATAGTGCGCGCGAGGAAGTTCTGAGGTGTGGTGCGAGCGACGATGGCGCTGCTCAGTGGGCTCGAGCATTGCGTCGGAATCGATGAGGCGTGGGCGCTGAGGCATCGGGGCTTGACGCTGTTGCGCACGACCAGGTGCGTGCGGTGCGCGAGGAGATGGAGCCAAAGGACGAGCCATCGCGCGCATTGCGTGAGGAGTGCCGACAGGGCTCTGCGTGCGCTGCAGTGTTCGCAGCTGACGACTGAAGTCGGAGACGGAAGAAACGGCTCCACCGTCGAAACGGGAGCGCAAAAGAGGGGGAAGGAGGACTGCCATCCACATGGCGCCAACTATGAGTAGAACGAGCTTGCTCATGACTTGGGAAAGCCTAGTAACGATTCCGGGCTCTGGGGCTCAAAACAGGTCGTTTCATCCTTCAGATGGCCTTAAAACCCTTATGAAATAAGGGAACTCTCTTGCCCCGGACAATGTTCACATCCCTTGACAAAACCCTCATTTCGGCCTCAGAGGGACTTTTTATAGTCCCCCGAGCGGCCGCCCGATTTCTCCCACAGAGCGATCTCGCCGATGACCATGTCTTTGTCGGCTGACTTACACATGTCGTAGAGGGTGAGAGCCGCAACAGA
>JAJTFJ010000043.1 GCA_021298435.1 Ilumatobacteraceae bacterium | reverse complement strand
GACGAAGTGGAACAAGTGTTGTTTTGCCTGCGCCAGGGGGTGCGACAAGAACGGCGTGTCGGTGCGAATGGAATGCATCGCGAAGAGGTGCGATGGCCTCTTCAACGGGAAGGCCAGTTGGTGCGAGTCGATTAGACAAGCGCAGGGGTGCCGCGGAATGCTCCTGGATCACCCGATGCAGGGATGCTGGGCTTCGACCATGCGGTGAGCGTTGCAATCTTTGCTGCGACTTCTTTCCAATCGCCAGCAGTCCACCCTTGTGCGACTGCAGGGATAGAGCCGTCTGACTGAATCACGAGAAATGCAGGAAGTTCGGTGAGGCCGAGTGCTTTCACTGCTGAACGTGTGGGGTCACAGAACACGATGAACTCATCGGCGTATGGGCCGAGGAATGCGCGAGCGTCTTCTGCTTCACACGTGATGAGGAAGTTCATGCGAATGGCTGCACCTGAGTACTGGCGCATGATGCGGACAGCGGTCTCAAGAATCCATGAGCTCTCATTGGTGTACGGGTCGAGCACAACAGAGCCGAGGTGGAAAGTGGTGAGCCATTGACGAAGTGTCTTTGCCTCGCCCGCAAGTGGGGTGAGGGTGATGTCGAGGCTGGGATTGGGGAGAGATGCGCTTGCCACGGAATCAACGCTAGTTGCTGAGGGTGGTGAGTGCGAACCCCTTGGCAGATGTGAAAGGTGATACTTCGGGACAAGAGTCCACTGCCTGCCTTATGGGGCAAGGGGTCTAGGTTGTGGGCATGGCTTCTAAGCGCAGCAAAATCGAAATGACCGCCGACGAATTGGCGGCATATCTTGAGACCGGTCAGATCCTCAATATCGCCACCATTAACCCCAGCGGCCACCCTCATTTGGTGGCGATGTGGTACGTGATGGTGGGCGGCAAGCCCACATTCTGGACCTTCGGCAAGAGCCAGAAGGTTGCCAACATTCGTCGCGACAACAAGATCACTGGTCTTGTGGAAACGGGCGACAGCTACTCCGAGTTGAAGGGTGCCGAGATTGTCGGTAGCGCACGCCTGATTGAGGACTACGACGAAATCGTGCGCATTGGTGCAGCGGTTGCCGTCAAGTACAACGGCCCTGGTGCAGCAAGTGAAGCTGCAATGGGCTTCATTCGGAAGCAAGCAGAAAAGCGCATCGGTATCGCTATTGATGTTGAGCGCGTGGTCACATGGGACCACAGCAAACTCGGTGGTGGTTACTAATGGGCGAGATGGTCGAGTTCAAGAGCAATGGCGGAACATGCGCCGGATACATCGCCGGTAGCGACGGCCCTGGTGTTGTTGTCATTCAAGAGTGGTGGGGTCTCAATGATCACATCAAAGACATCGTTGATCGTTTTGCTGCAGAAGGTTTCACCGCGTTGGCACCAGACCTGTATCACGGCGAAGTCACCACAGAGCCTGACAGTGCGGGCAAGTTGTTGATGAGTATGAATCTTGCAACCGCAGGCAAAGACCTCAGTGGTGCGATTGATTTGTTGCAACAGCGAACAGGGAACACAAAAGTTGGTGTCACTGGATTCTGCATGGGTGGCGGACTCACGCTCATGGTTGCGTGTCAGCGCCCTGATGCAGTCGCTGCGGCCGCACCGTTCTATGGCGGCATGCGTCCTGATACGCCCATTAAGTGGGAAGCACTCACTGCAGTCGTGGAAGGTCACTACGCAGAGAATGATCGCGGCACTGCGGCCCCCGACGCCATCAAGGCAACCGAGGCAGAACTACGCGCGTTGGGTAAAGACGCCACATTCCATGTGTATCCCGGCACTCATCACGCCTTCTTCAATGACACGCGTGCTGAGGTGTACGACGCTGCGGTTTCGAAGACTGCATGGGAGCGCACTCTCGCCCTCTTCCGCGCTCAGTTATAGGTTGTAGAGGTGTTATCAAATTAGATAACACCTGATATAGTGCCTCCATGAACGCAGCAAGAATCATCCAAGTGGCTCGCGAACGGTCGGGCCTTTCAAAGCGGGAATTGGCCAGGCGAGCTGGAACCTCACCTGCCGCAATAGTGAAATACGAGTCGGGGCAAACATCGCCCACAGTCGACACATTGAATCGAATTCTTGAAGTAGCTGGCTGGCGAATTGAATGCGACATTCGGCCGACGAGAGTTGATGATTTCGACCGCGCTGCAGTTGTCTTTGAGTTACTGGAGTTTGTTCAGTACGCGCCACTCCGTCCAAAGCCAGAACGCATTGAATTTCCAAGTTTGAAGACCCATGTCGTCGCTTAATCAATTACTTCTCGATGTTCATCGGGCATTCAACGAAGAAAAACTTGACCATGCATTCGGTGGGGCGCTGGCATTGATGCATTATGTGGCTGATCCGAGGATGACTCGCGACATCGACGTCAATCTATTTGTGAGCGAATCGGAAGTTGAAAGAGTGCTGCAATCTCTCTCGCATCTTGCAGAGGTTATTCCAGCGCATTCAAAAGAACTTCTCGACAAAGGATTTGTCCGACTCATTTCCGGGTTGTATCCCATTGATGTTTTCATCTCAGTGCATGAATTTCATGACGACATGAGATTGCGTGTTGAGATGCACAAAGTGGGTGAAGCCTCGCTGCCCTTTATCTCGGCGACACATCTTGCGGTGTTGAAAGCGCTCTTTGATCGACCCAAAGATTGGGTGGACATCTTGGAGATGATGAAGTTTGGATCTGTGGATATCCAACATGCACTTGGATGGCTGACGACGATGACGTCAGAACGCGATGAAAGACCGGCGCGTTTACGAGCATTCTCTCTCGCTAGACCTGAAGACCTCAATCCCGAGAATTTCAGTTTTGAAAACCTGATAAACAGGCGAAAAAACTAGTTAGGCGAGTTCGGCGATTGCTTCTGCAATTGCGATAGCGCGGCGTGCGTTATCAACATGCAGGTTTTCAATCATGCGGCCGTTCAACTGCACAACGCCCTTACCGGCAGCAAGCGCTTCGTCGAACGCAGCAATGACTTCACGAGCGTGAGCAACTTCAGCCTCAGTCGGTGACCACACATCGTTTGCGATGCCGACCTGGTCTGGGTGAATGAGGGTCTTGCCATCAAATCCCATGTGCAAACCCTGCACGCATTCATCGCGGAAACCATCTGCGTTCTTGATGTCGTTGTAGACGCCATCAAGGATTGTCTTACCAGCCTCACGTGCTGCCAACAACGCCATGTGCAAGCTTGGGTATAGCGGTGCACGGCCAGGAACCTGAGCAGCGCGCAGTTCCTTTGCCAAGTCGTTGGTGCCCATGATGAGGACCGGCACGCGTGGATGAGCTGCAATCTCGCGGCAGTCAAAGATGGCTGTCGGAGTTTCGATCATCGCCCAGATCATCATTTCCTTCGGTGCGCCCGCAGCATCAAGTGCAGCAGACACTTCGTTGACTTCGGCCACGGAGTTGATCTTGGGAATCACGACTGCAGAAACACATGCCTTTGCAGCAGCTGCCACATCTGCATGGCCCCATGGTGTTGCAAGTGCATTGCAACGAATCGTGAGTTCACGCTTGCCATATTCGCCAGAGTTCACAGCAGCAACAGCCTGTGCGCGTGCGATGTCTTTTGAATCTGGTGACACAGCATCTTCAAGGTCGAAGATGATGGCGTCGGTGGAAATTCCCTTTGCCTTCTCCAAAGCACGCTCGTTGGCGGCTGGCATGTAGAGGGCAGAACGGCGTGGGCGAAGTGAGCTCATGATGACCTTTCGTTGAAGTGAAAATTAAAAGCCGTAAGCGGCGGAGAGTTCTGGGTCACGTGCGGCAAGTTGGCGTGCAAGTTCAACAACAACTTTGCACTGCTTTACTGATGCGTCGTCTTCCATCTTGCCGTCCAGCATGATGGCTCCGGTGCCGTCACCCATTGCATCAATGACGCGCTGTGCTTGCTTCACGTCTTCTGGACGTGGGCTGAACACGCGCTTTGCAATGTCGATCTGCACGGGGTGCAAGCTCCATGCACCAACGCAACCGAGAAGGTATGCGTTACGGAACTGATCTTCGCATGCAACAACATCCTTGATGTCACCGAATGGGCCATAGAACGGCAACACGCCGTTCATCACGCAGGCATCAACCATGCGAGCCATTGTGTAATGCCAGAGATCTTGCTGGTACGTGGTGCGTGCGGCTTGGTAGTCATCACCGGTGGGGTCTTGACGCACGATGTAGTCGGGGTGTCCGCCACCAACACGGGTTGTCTTCATGCGACGGTTTGCAGCAAGGTCTGCTGGTCCGAGGCTGATGCCCTGCATGCGAGGCGATGCTGCACAAATCTCTTCCACGTTGGCAACGCCACGTGCTGTTTCGAGAATTGCGTGAAGCAGAAGAGGCTTCTTCAAACCGGCGCGTGCTTCAAGTTGTGCAAGCAAGCGGTCGACGTAGTGAATGTCTTCTGGACCTTCGACCTTTGGAATCATGATGACGTCGAACTTGTCGCCGGCCTTTGTCACGATTTCGATGAGGTCGTCAAGGAACCAGGGTGAGTCAAGGCTGTTGACACGTGTCCATAATTGGGTGTCGCCAAAGTCGAGTTCATTTGCGACCTTGATGAGACCTGCACGAGCAGCTTCTTTGTCGGCCATCGGGATTGCATCTTCCAAGTTGCCCAGGATGATGTCGACATTTGGGATGGTCTCGGGGAGCTTGGCCACCATCTTTTCGTTGTGTGGCGGGAAGAAGTGAATGACACGACTTGGCTTGAAAGGGATTTCCTGGACGGGAGTCGGAGCTCCGGCGGCAAGGGGTTTGAAAAAGTCACGAGCGGGGCGCATGGGTCAAGCGTAGGGGTTACGGTTGCGCAAGTGAAAGCCGAGTACGACGCGATTCTGTTCGACGCTGGGGGAGTCTTCCTCATCCCTGACCCAGCAGTCCTGGCGCCCACTTTGGCCTATTACG
>JAJTFJ010000018.1 GCA_021298435.1 Ilumatobacteraceae bacterium | reverse complement strand
GCGCTTCTTCAGTAAACGACATCAGCAATTCATCATCGCCCATGACTGCGCCACTGAGACCATGTACCGCGGGAAGCAGTTGTTCACAGAAGAAGCGAGCAGTGTTGATCTTTGCGCTCTTCTCTTCTTCAGACAGATCTGAATGAAGAGCAATGTGTGCCGACTTTGCCATCACATAGCCGCCAACAAGCGTTGACAACTGACGAAGGTATGGAGTCGCGCCAGAAAGCACTGCAACTTGGTTTGTGGCATTTTCAAAAAACCAGTTCGTTGTTCCACGCACAGCATTGACGGCTGACTTCAACTCGGCAGCTGATGCAAGGAGTTCAGGATGCTTCAGCAACTTGTCGTGCATGGCGTCCATCTCGTCGAATAAGCCAAGGACGACTGCGCCACCCTTCATTCCTAACTTGCGGCCCACAAGGTCCATCGCTTGGATGCCATTGGTTCCCTCATAGATAGTGGTGATTCGAGCATCGCGATAATGCTGTGCAACACCGGTCTCCTCAATGAATCCCATACCGCCGTGAATCTGCACAGCCATTCCTGTGAGCTCCACGCTCATGTCGGTTCCCCACCCCTTCGAGATGGGCGTCAAGAGCCCAGCAATGTCAGAAGCTTTTTCACGTTCCGCAGCATCAGTGTGATGTGCTGCGATATCGAGACACGCGGCGTTCCAATAGATGATGCGACGAAGTGCTTCAATCGTGCTCTTCATCGTCACCAACATGCGCTTCACATCGGGGTGAAGAATGATGGAAGAACTTTCCCCTGCTGGGGCTCCTGGTGCGCGGCCTTGCTTGCGCTGAACCGCATATTCGACTGATTGCTGATACGCCCGCTCGATGAGAGCCATACCTTCGAGACCAACGCCAAGACGTGCTTGGTTCATCATCGTGAACATGTAGGACATGCCGTGATTCTCTTCACCGATGAGATAACCCACCGCACCGCCTTCGTCACCAAACGACAACACACACGTGGGGCTTGCCTTGATGCCGGTCTTGTGCTCGATGCTCACACACTTCACGTCGTTGCGCGCTCCCAGCGAGCCGTCAGTGTTCAACACGTACTTTGGAACAATGAAACAAGAGATTCCCTTTGTTCCCGCAGGTGCATCGGGCGTACGAGCCAACACCAAGTGAATGATGTTGTCGGCCATGTCATGCTCACCAAAGGTGATGTAGATCTTCGTTCCGGAAATGAGATACGTACCGTCTGATTGCTTTGTTGCTTTCGTACGCACTGCTCCCACGTCCGAGCCAGCATCTGGCTCGGTGAGGTTCATCGTTCCTGTCCATTCGCCAGAGATCATCTTTGGCAGGTATGTCATCTTCTGAATCTCATCGCCGTGATGCATGATCGCGTCAATCGCACCTTGCGTTAACAGTGGCGCCATTGTGAGCGCCATGTTCGATGAGTTCATGATTTCTTGAATCGCGATATTGACAAGCCATGGGAATCCACCGCCGCCAAAACCCTGGTCAAAGCCCACAGCACCCCAGCCAGCGTCAACGTATGCCTGATAGGCCTCTTTGAAACCCTCAGGTGTTGTCACTGTTCCATCAGCATTGCGATGCGAACCAACAGTGTCGCCCAACTTGTTCAGTGGAGAGAACCGCTCTTCAAAGAAACGTGCTGCTTCAGAGAGAAGATCGCCGACCATTGACGCGTCAACATCAGCAAACTTTGGAAGCGATGTGATATCGCTCAAGCCGCAGAAGCGATTGAGAACGAAATCGATGTCACCGAGCGGTGCATTGTAAATAGTCATTGTGCATACCCCGTGAGTGCGCGCCACTGTGTGGCGAATTGGGCTGCGACGTCGTCAGGCGACAGACGCAACGTTGATTCTGGAATCATGTCGGCAATTGCTCGACCCTCTTTGTAATGGTGGACATGGCCAACACCGATAAAGAGTTCCTTACGCACGGCGACTAAATCTGCTGGTGGCGCATCGGAGAGAAATCCCCAGAGCGCAAGTGCGAGGTTGAGGTCATAGACAGATGGTGCGCGACCAAACATCGAAGCGCGACGCAGGGCGATCAGCGAACAACCACGAAGAGCATCGTCAATGCTCTCTCCTGCCGACACACGAACACGTCCTTCAGCACGACGTGCCAACGTGATGATGTAGCCCTGATCTGGACCCTGATAGCCGAGGCGATCACCAGCAGGTTGACGCCCTTCGATCTCACCGGGACGACCAAGCTGCCGGCCGTCGGGGACGACATCGGGTGACTCGTAATAACGAACTGGTTCAACCGGTGGAACTGGTGCGAATCGGGGTGCTGCCATAAGAAGAAACTCTACGCCGACCAGCCGTCTTCTGAGGAAGAACTCGTTAGTTGGCGTGAAGAAGCCCGTAGACCAGTGATTCCTCGAGGGCCTGCCAAGAGGCTTCGATGATGTTCGTGGACACGCCAATCGTGGTCCAGCTTCTGTCGCCGTTGGTGGCGTCAATGAGTACTCGAGTGATAGCGCCCGTCGCACTGCCGCCATCGAGAATGCGCACCTTGTAGTCCACGAGGTGAATCTTGTCGATCTGAGGGAAACTGGAGCGCAGGCTGGCGCGGAGTGCTGCGTCAATTGCGTTCACCGGACCATTGCCAGCAGAGACATTCTCGAACAGCTGATCTCCGACCCATACCTTGACTACAGCCTCAGTGGTGAAACGGCCATCGGATGCTTCATCAGTCACAACCCGCATTGTCTCCACGCGGAACTGGTCCTGTGTCCATCCTGTCGCACGACGCATCAACATCTCGAGAGATGCATCCGCAGCCTCAAAGTGATACCCCTCGTGCTCAAGACGCTTGAGATCTTCAATCACAGTGTTCACAGCAGCACCATCCAGAGTGAGACCAAGTTCATCAGCCTTTACTTCGATGGTTGCACGACCGGCCATTTCACTGACAACGAAACGAGTTCCGTTGCCCACGATTTCCGGATCAACATGTTCATACGCATCACGAGCACGCTTGATCGCAGACACGTGCAGTCCTGCTTTGTGAGCAAACGCCGATGCACCCACGTAGGGAGCCTGCGGATTCAATGGACGATTGAGTACTTCGGCAACGTGATTGCTCACCGCGGTAATGCGCGACAAGTGGCCTTCTGGCAAACAGCTAAAGCCCATCTTCAATTCAAGGTTGGGAATCACTGTGGTGAGGTTGGTGTTACCCGTGCGCTCACCCAAGCCATTCAACGTGCCCTGCACGTGACGTACTCCGGCCAATACTGCTGCCATCGAGTTGGCAACGGCGCAGCCAGTGTCGTCATGACAATGGATGCCAAGCGTTGCGTCGTTGCCGACGAATGCCTTTACTTTGCCAACAATCTCAGCGACTTCATGAGGCAGTGATCCACCATTGGTATCGCACATCACCAAGTGCGTAGCGCCCTTCATGACTGCAGCTTCCACCACACGCATTGCAAACTCTGGATTGTTCTTATAGCCATCGAAGAAATGCTCAAGGTCAACCAGCACCTGACGACCGTGACCATTCAAGAAGTCAACGGAGTCCGCAACCATCAAGACACCTTCGTCGAGCGTTGTCTGCAAAGCATCAGTGACGTGATAATCCCAGGACTTTGCAACAATGCACACAGCCGATGTATTCGCATCAAGCAAATTGCGCAGAGTGGCATCATCGTCAACTTTTCCTTTAGGACGACGTGTGGAGCCGAAAGCCACAAGAGTTGAGTTACGGAAATTGAGTTCCTTTGCAGCACGAGCGAAGAACTCGATGTCCTTCGGATTCGCACCAGGCCATCCGCCTTCAATGAAGTGAACGCCGAGATACTCCAACTGTTCTGCAATGCGCAGCTTGTCTTCGACAGTTGCCGATACGCCTTCCACCTGCATGCCATCGCGCAGTGTGGTGTCGAACGCTTCGACCATTTCAAGTGAGGTGGTGGTGTTCATCTCGGTGTCTCCGTTGTAAATCTTGTCTGGTGGGGTGAATCAGGGAATGAAAAAACCGCCCTAAGGCGGTCGGTGCGCGCACGTCGGAGGCCGGCGTGCGCTAGAGAATAATGATGATTGACGCAGCAGAGCCGAGAAGGCGGCGGGAGATGCTTGCGGTCAACATGAGAGAAAGTATCGCCGTATTTGAGGCAATCGTCAACTCCCCTGTGGGCAAAGTTGCCTTGGCTGTGGGGAAACCTGTGGAAAACCCATCTCCCTATTGCCGATAAGGGTTTCCCATGTTGAAAACTCGTGAAGAATTTTCAGTGATGTGGGCTCAGGCGAGCTCGAGCCAGTCCTTGTACTGCGGGAGTTGGCCACGAACGGCCTTGCCGTAGATATCCGCCACCTGCTTGGTGATCGGGCCGGGGCAAGGAACGCTGCGGTCATCAACCGAGTTAATGGCGCTGACTTCAGCAGCTGTACCCACACAGAAGATTTCTTCAGCGATGTAAAGGTCGGAGCGAGCGATATTGCCCGTCTCGACTTCGTAGCCAAGGTCTTGAAGAATCTTAATGACGCTCCACTGGGTAATGCCTTCCAGCGCTCCAGCCGAAAGTGGCGGTGTGATGACTTTGCCGTTGCGCACAACGAAAAGGTTCTCGCCGGTGCACTCGCTGACAAGACCTTCCATATTGAGAAGGATTGCCTCGTCGTATCCGGCGCGCAATGCCTCCACCTTGGCTAGCGAGGAGTTTGCGTAGTTCGCAACGGTCTTTGCAGCAGGAGGAAGCATGTTGTGGTCCAGACGCTTCCATGAAGAGATCTTCATGCGCACACCCTTGGTCATGGCATCCTCGCCCAAATAAGCACCCCATGGCCAGCACGCAATCGCAACGTCAACACTGCACGGAAGAGTGTTCAGACCCATCTCGCCGTAGCCGTAATACGCAATCGGGCGGATGTAACAACCAGGCAAACCAGTGGAACGAACTGTCTCACGAGTTGCATCAACAATTTCTTGCACCGTGTATGGAATCTCCATACCGAGAATCTTTGCGCTGCGGAAGAGTCGTTCGATGTGCTCGGTCAAACGGAAGACTGCGGGGCCATCAGCAGTTTCGTATGCGCGAATTCCTTCGAAGACGCCTGTTCCGTAGTGAAGCGTGTGCGTGAGAACGTGCACCTGAGCTTTGTCCCAGTCGACAAGAGTGCCGTTCATCCAAATTTTCGGTGTTGGGACAAGAGTGGGCATGGGTGCTCCTAGCGGTGTGTTGGTTGAAGATTACTTGCCAGCAACGAGTGCGGCGATTGAGTTTCCGATTTCGACGGTGTTGCCCGTGGGGGCAGTGTCGCAAGCGGCACGAATACGGGCTGCGGCATCATTTTCGCCCAGGAATTCCAACATCAGAGCAGCAGACAAAATGGCCGCTGTGGGGTTGGCCTTGCCTGTACCCACGATGTCGGGTGCTGAACCATGAGACGGCTCAAACATGGACGGACCGGTGCGAGAAGGGTTGAGGTTGGCCGACGATGCCAAACCGATGCCGCCGCTGACGGCACCACCGAGGTCGGTGAGGATGTCACCAAACAAGTTGTCGGTCACGATGACGTCATAGCGGTGCGGATCTTCCACGAAGTAGATACATGCGGCGTCAACATGGTTGTACGCGGTTCCTACTTGCGGGAACTCTTTTGCAACATCGTTAAAGGCACGCTGCCAGAGGTCACCCGCGAAGGTGAGCACGTTTGTCTTGTGCACCAGCGTCACGTGCTTACGCTCGCGCTTCGCTGCAAGCTCGAATGCATAACGGATACAACGCTCAACACCATGGCGCGTGTTCACACTGCCCTGTGTTGCAATCTCATGAGCGGTACCCCGACGAAGAACGCCGCCTTCGCCCACATACGGGCCTTCAGTGTTCTCGCGGATGACAACGAAGTCATGAGGCGTGATGTGACCAGGAGCAGTGCCTGCGAAAGGTCGTTGATTCACATAAAGGTCGAGATCAAAACGCATCTTCAAGAGAAGGCCACGCTCGATAATGCCAGGAGGAACATCAGGGGTGCCGACGGCGCCCAACAAGATGGCGTCAAAGTTGCGTAATTGATCAAGCACATCGTCAGACAAGATCTCACCATCGCGCAGATACCGCATACCACCGAGGTCAAAATCAGTGGTCTCAATGGCGACTCCGGTCGCACGCACCACCTTGACGGCTTCCGCCGTGACTTCTGGTCCGATTCCGTCTCCACCAATGAGTGCAATGCGATGTGCCATAGGGGCTCCATCGTAGAAGGCGCAGATAGCCTTCCTCGCATGGCAAAGCACCTTCTGTCAGCAGAGACCTACAAAAGGCTCGAGGCCGAGATCACCCACCTGGAGCACAACGAGCTTCCACGTGTTGCAGACCTCATTGGCATTGCCCGTGAAATGGGCGACCTCAAGGAAAACGGCGACTACCACGCCGCCAAAGACGAGTATGGCCAGTTGAACGACCGCAAGAATCTGCTGCTTTCCATCTTGGAAAGTTCAGAGATTGCCACTGCTCCACCAGCAGGCGAAGTGGGCGTTCTCTCGCGCGTCACCATTTTGTTCGATGGCGATGACGCCGAAGACGCCGAGTTGTATCTCATCGGACACATCGAAGAAAAGCGCACTGGCGAAGGTGTGGAAGTGATGAGTCCTGTCTCCCCTATCGGATCTGCGCTGCTTGGTAAGCACGAGGGCGAAAAGGTGCAGATCACTCTCGAGAATGGCGCGAAAGTTTCAGTGACAGTCGTAAAGGTCGAGAACTGAGCGATCACCCAACTCCGAATCTGCCGCCTGGTCGTTTCATCTCTCTTCCCGGACGTGGCACCACGTACTTTCGAGAAGTGGAAGGCCCTGCCGGTGCACCAACGTTGATGTTGTTGCACGGCTGGACTGCAACGGCCGACCTCAACTGGTTCATGTGTTACGAACAACTGGGCCAACACTTTCGTGTGATCGCACTTGACCATCGCGGACACGGACGCGGCATTCGCACCAAGCGCCAATTCAAGTTGTCGGATTGTGCTGATGATGCGGCAGCACTCGCTGATCAGTTAGGTATCGAGAAATTCATTCCTGTCGGGTATTCCATGGGTGGCACCGTTGCACAACTTGTGTGGAAGCGCCACGCGCATCGTGTCAGCGGCTTAGTTCTTGCAGCGACGTCTGGGCATTTTGTGGAAGAGCGGAAAGAACGCATCGGTTTCACCGCGCTCGCAGGCATTGGTGCACTGTCTCGGCTTGTGCCTGCATCCCTTCGTGAATCGATCTCTCATCGTTTGTATGTGTCGCGCAAAACAATGACGTGGGAACCGTGGGCAGCCAAGGAAGCGTCAGACCACGAATGGCGTCTCATCCTTGAAGCTGGTGCGGCACTTGGTCTGTATGACTCTCGCAAATGGCTACCTGAAGTGGCTGCACCGACGGCAATGATCATCACGACCCAAGATCGGGTTGTCGCCACTGATCGTCAGCATGAACTTGCCCAGTTGATACCGAATGTCTTTACACAAACCATTGATGCAGACCACGATGCAGTGTTTGCACATGCAGATCGCTTTGTTCCCATGCTCGTGAATGCATGTCTCAATGTGCATCATCGTTCGACAACTGATGTCCCTTCTCGCGATTCAGTGTCATGAAATCTGCAATCAATCTTCGGTCACGGTGGCGACGAAATAGTCGTCTGGCTCGCCTCGGCGCCCGAATTGGTCTTGCCCATGCCGGCACATCTGCACGCAAAGTATTTGCTGGCGCCGAACGACGCGAGCAACTGTCGCGTGATCGCGAGATGAAGACTGCTCAACAGGTAGCCACCGAACTCGGCAACATGAAGGGCGCACTCATGAAGTTGGGTCAGATGGCTAGCTATCTCGATGATGGTTTGCCTGAGCCCATGCGTCTTGCTCTTGGCCAACTGCAATCAAATGCGCCTCCGATGGCGGTCGAACTTGTTCATGAAGTCTTAGAGACCGAATTAGGTCGTCCAGTCGCTGAGATGTTCGTCGAGTTTGACGATGAGCCCATTGCTGCTGCATCAATCGGACAAGTACACCGCGCAATTCTTCGCACACCAGCAGGTGAACGTGCCGTGGCAGTCAAAGTGCAATATCCCGGTGTTGCTGAAGCGATTGATGCTGATATCCGCACTGCCGACTTGTTGGGCGCATTACTTGCGTTTGGTTTTAAGAGTCTGAATCCAGAGGACATGGTCGCTGAAATCAAGGATCGTCTGCGCGAGGAACTTGACTACACACTCGAGGCACAGAACCAGCAGACATTCGCTGATTTCTATCGAGGACACCCGTTTATTCATGTTCCCGAAGTTCTGCATGAATACTCCACCTCGCGTGTTCTCATCACTGAACTCGTGAGCGGTCATTCGTTTGCTGAAGTTCTGGAATGGTCACAAGCAGAACGCAACAACGTCGGTGAAGCGATCTTCCGTTTTGTCTTCCGCAGCTTGTATCGCTTCCGCGCATTTAATGGTGATCCACATCCTGGTAACTACATCTTCCACAAGGACGGTCGTGTGACCTTCCTTGACTTTGGACTCATCAAACACTTCACCGTGGAAGAAATGGAAATGTTCCAGGGAATGGTGAGCGCGGCTGTGTTGGAAGACGACATGGAGAAGTATCGCCGCATCATTGAAGACGCTGGCATGTTGCAACCCGATGCGCCTTTCACCACTCAAGAGGCAGGCGATTATTTCGCGCACTTCTATGCGCCCGTGCGCGAGTCAAAGGAGATGACGTGGTCGACCGAATACGCCACGTCCATCGTGCGTCACACTTTTGATCGCACCTCGGCCATTGCGCAATACGCCACTGTTCCGAAAGCTTTTGTGTTCATTCAGCGCATCAACTTGGGTCTGTATGCATTGCTCGGGCAACTCGGCGCCGCAGGAAACTTCCGTCGCATCAGTGAAGAGTTGTGGCCAATGACAAACGCTGGCCCATCGACACCGATGGGTGAAGCCGAAGCCGCCTGGCTAGTGCGACAAAGGACTAGCTAGAGGATGGTCTCCATGTCGAGACCAATGTCAAGAATCGGCGACGAATGAGTGAGACCACCCACGCTGATGAAATGCACGCCTGTTTCAGCAACTGCCTTCGCCTTCTCTATCGTCAAGCCACCGCTCGCCTCAAGTAACACCGCATGGCCAGTTGACTCAGTGTGTTGTGCACTGATGTCGACGGCCTCGCGCATGATGACAGGTGACATGTTGTCAAGAAGCACCACGTCTGCTCCAGCAGTGAGCGCAACACGCAACTGTTCAAGAGTGTCCACTTCAATCTCAATCGGTAATGTGGCCGCAAGTTCACGAACTTTTGCGAACGCTTCAGCAACGCCCCCAGCAGCCGCAATGTGATTGTCTTTCACTAATGCAGCGTCACTCAGGCTCATGCGATGGTTCTGGCCACCACCACATCGCACGGCGTACTTCTCCATTGCACGTAGGCCGGGAGTTGTTTTGCGGGTATCGCGAATGATTGCCGACGTTCCAGCGATTGCATCAACCCACTTCGATGTCGCTGTCGCAACACCCGAGAGATGGCACATCAGATTCAACGCCGTACGTTCCGCTGTCAACATCAACTGGGTCGGTGCTTCAACACGCGCCAATACATCGCCGGGCTGCACTCGATCACCATCATTCTTGACGCGTTCCACATTGCTAGCTGTTGGTCCACAGACCATCTCAACTGCAGCGATAGCGATATCGAGACCTGCAAGACATCCATTCGCACGGGAACCGAAAGTCACCACACTGCGCTGCTCAAGCGGAACCGTGGCAACACTGGTGATGTCCATTCCGCCATCAAGATCCTCTGAAACTGTGTCACGAATGACTTGCTGGACATATTCGGCACTGAGACCTTGTGCTGCGAGGCGAGAAAGCGTTACTTGTGATGGTGAGTACAAGTTCATGCCGAGACCTCCATGCGTCCGTCAACAATGCGACACGATAGGTGCCGCATCCAGTCTGTGCGCGGTTCGGCAAAATCTGTTCGACGATGGCAACCACGGCTCTCTTGACGAGTGTGTGCTGCTTCCACTACAGCAATAGCCACCGTCAACATATTGGTGGCCTCAAAAGCTTTTCGTGTTGGCACTACATCCGCAGAGGCATTTGCACCCAGGGTGTTCAAAATACGTGCCGCCGCCGTAAGTCCATCGGGAGTGCGCAAGACACCGACATAGCGTGACATTGCGGAACGCAGTGCTGCGCGGTGATACGAGTCAATAAGCGCACCTTCGACATCATCATCGACTGTGCTGACTTCTTCGGGAAGTTTCCAACTCAATTCACGCCCGACGCGCGTTCCAGCGACAACACCTTCCGTGAGGCTGTTGGAGGCCAATCGGTTGGCACCATGCACACCTGTACACGCGGCTTCACCGACGACATACAAACCTTGCAACGATGTTGCACCATCCAAAGTTGCCTTCACACCGCCGCACACATAATGAGCAGCAGGAGCAACGGGGATGAGTTCGTGTTGCGGATCAATACCTGCCGAAAGGCACGAGGCGGTGATGGAAGGGAATCTGTCCTCAAACTTCTCAATCTTGCGAGCATCCAAATACACGTGGTCGTCAACACCTGCTGGCGCTTCCGACATCCGTCGACTGATCGCAGATGCGACAACGTCTCGTGGTGCCAAGTCTTCTTGTGGGTGCACACCGGCCATCACGCGTTGACCAGCGGCGTCGAGAAGGATTGCACCTTCACCACGAACGGCTTCACTAATCAGCGCTTGTTGCCCAGTTGCTTCTGGACCACTCCACAACACCGTGGGGTGAAACTGAATGAATTCAAGATCGTTTGCTTCAACACCTGCGCGAAGAGCAAGAGCAATGCCGTCGCCTGTTACAGCAGGAGGGTTTGAAGTGGAGGCATACACCTGGCCATAACCGCCCGTTGCAATAATCACGGCACGTGCTGTCACAATGCCGACGCTTTCGACGCCACCATTGCTGTCCAACATCGCCACCCGAACACCTGCAACAGCACGAGTTCCGTTTGCAGTCTTCCCCGTGACGACATCAAGACCGAATGCGCGCTCCACCACCTGCACACCCGCAAGTCGGACTGACTCGTCAAGTGTTCGTTGCACTTCTGCGCCGCTTTGGTCACCACCTGCATGAACAATGCGATTATGCGAGTGGCCACCTTCGCGGGTGAGTGCTATTTCACCCGATGAATCGCCTGCATCAAAGGCAGCACCAAGTTCCATCAGATAGCGAATAGCCGTTGGAGCCTCGGAAACAAGTTCTCGCACCGCACTTTCATCGCAGAGTCCTGCGCCCGCTTCCAACGTGTCCTGCACATGCAACTCAATGGAGTCATTCGGATCGAGCACCGCAGCAAGACCACCTTGCGCCCAGTTCGTGCTACCTGCAGCAAGAATGTCTTTTGTGACGAGGACAACGTCGCGCACAGGACGCAGTGCAAGCGCTGCGGACAGCCCCGCTGCTCCGGACCCGAGAATCACAACATCGGTATCCACGAACCATGTTGGTTCTGGCGCCGCTAACTGGCGAGGGACGCGATTATTCGCCGACACGTGACGGTGTGCCGATCGCAATCATGCGCTCAACAGAAAGACGCGCACGATCAGCAATATCGCGAGGCACATCGACAACATCTGTGCCATGCACGAGAGCATGTTCCAGTTTTTCTGGCGTAATCATCTTCATGTACTTACACACAGCTGCGCGGTTCACCGGTTCAAACACGGTGGTCACGTTGACCTTGCGCAACTGATGCAACATGCCTGTCTCAGTGGCAACGAGAACCTTCTTTGCCTTCGTTGTACGAGCTGCATCGAGCATTCCACCGGTGGAGAGAATGTGAGTTCGTTCCGCTGGCACCACACCTTCTGAGGCGAGATACATCGCACTGGTTGCACAACCACATTCAGGGTGCACGAATAGTTCTGCATCGGGCTCAGCTGCCACCATCGCCTTGAGCTCTGAGCCATTAATGCCCGCGTGTACATGGCACTCGCCCATCCAAATGTGCATGTTGTCGCGCTTTGTCATTCGCTGCACATGTGCACCGAGGAACTGATCAGGGCAAAACAACACAGGAACATCGGCAGGAATTGATTGAACAACTTCTACTGCGTTGGAACTGGTGCAACAGATATCAGTTTCAGCTTTCACCGCAGCAGTGGTGTTGACATAGCTCACCACGACAGCACCAGGGTGCTGTGCTTTCCACTCACGCAGTTGGTCCGCAGTGATGGTGTCTGCCAAAGAACAACCAGCTCGCTCATCGGGAATGATGATGGTCTTGTCGTACGAAAGAATCTTTGCTGTCTCTGCCATGAAGTGCACGCCGCAGAAAATGATTGTCGACTCGGGAACTGTTGCCGCAATTCGAGAAAGTGCAAGGGAGTCACCTACATGATGAGCGACATCTTGAATCTCTGGTACTTGATAGTTATGCGCAAGGATCACTGCATCTTTTTCGGCCGCGAGAGCACGGATGCGGTTTGCCCATTCTTTGTCGACGGGGGAAGTCACGTCAGCAAGGCTAGGCGTACCAATTCTGAATTGCGCCTTTGTGAAAAGACGCACGTTCGCTAGGCGTTGCTCGGCAAATTAACTGGTGGATCAAACCAAAAACGAGTGATGGCTTCGGCCAGAGATCCGGTGGCTGACCCTGGGTCAGTCACAACATCATCGGGCTGGTCAGCGAACCTCAAGACACTGGCAACTCCATGGTCAGCAACCACCACGACAAGTCGCACTCGACGACGCTGAGCATGCTCGCTCGGTGCGCCTTCGACTGTTCCGTCGGGCCCAAGCGGTGCAGCCCACCCCGTTGTCACGATTGTGGCCGCATCAAACATGCGAGCCAAAGCACTCGAGGGTGCATCAAGCAACTCGTACACATCAGGATGTTGCGCAAGAAAACACATATTGGGCTCAGTCACAGGGCGCGCTGCACAATTGACTCCGTACAAGCGAGCACCAGGCAACTCAAAGGTCTCGAGCATGGCGTGCAGTTTTGTCTCGACCCCAACAGCGATGTCGAGAATGTCAGCTGGTGAGTGAATTGTGGGTGAGGTGTCTTTTTCCATGTGCCACATGTGCACACGAGGCAAGAGATTTAGGAAACGAAATCGGAAAGATCTCGCGCACCACGTGACACCATCGCACCGAACTTCGCACCGGGATTACGACTCATTCGCTCGAGAGGTCCTGAGATGGAAAGTGCCGCGATGATGTCGCCTGCCCCGTCAATCACGGGAGCACTGACAGACGCAACGCCTTTCACACGCTCTTCAACAGATTCAATCCATCCACCATTGCTGAGCTTTGCGCCAGACAACACCCGTCCAGCAGACCCGCGTGCAATGGGAAACAACGCACCCTCGGGAACGATCCAGCGCAAGCCATTCGGTGACTCAAGACTGACGACACAGCGACGCCCGTCTGTTTCGGGGAAAAACACTTGCACGCTTTCGCCGGTCTTGTCCCGCAATGCTGTTGCAACATCGCGGGCTCTCCGCAGAAACGGGAACTGAGCTGTCGCTGCTCGACCAAGGCCTGCCATTGATGGCCCAACGCAATAGAGACCTTCATCATTGCGACGCACTGCACCGTGATGTTCCAATGCCGACAACAAACGATGGCACGTGGCGCGCGGGATACCTGTGGCCTCAACGACCTCAGCCAAAGTGAGCGGACGTGTGACAAGAACGTTCAAAACGACAAACGCCTTGTCTACAACTCCGACCCCTGATACGCTGTCCATTAATTGGGAATTATATCCCACATATTGAGACAATCAAATATGCGATTCCGAAAGGATCACACATGTCGAATCCAATGACTCTCCCCCAGAAGGTCTGGGACCAGCACGTTGTTCACGGTGCACCTGGTGAAGCCGACCTTTTGTACATCGACTTGCACTTGGTGCATGAAGTCACCAGCCCGCAGGCATTTGATGGTTTGCGCCTCACTGGTCGCCCATTGCGTCGCCCTGACCTCACCATTGCAACTGAAGATCACAATGTTCCGACGGCAGACATTCACCTTCCGATTGCAGATGAGATTTCTGCGCGTCAGGTGCAAGTACTTCGTGACAACGCGGCTGAGTTCGGCTTCACGCACTTCCCTATGGGCAACGCCCGTCAAGGAATCGTTCACGTGATTGGACCAGAACAGGGACGCACTCTTCCCGGCATGACCATCGTGTGCGGCGACAGCCACACTGCAACGCATGGCGCATTTGGTGCGCTTGCTTTCGGAATTGGCACCAGCGAAGTGGAACATGTTCTTGCAACGCAAACACTTCCCCAGTCACGTCCAAAGTGGATGTCCATCACAGTTGATGGTGAAGTCCCTGAAGGTGTCACCGCAAAGGACATCATCCTTGCCATCATCGGCAAAATCGGAACCGGTGGCGGCATCGGCCACGTCATTGAATATCGCGGTTCAGCGATTCGTGCGCTTTCGATGGAAGGCCGCATGACGGTGTGCAACATGAGCATTGAAGCTGGCGCAAAGGCTGGCCTCATTGCACCAGATGAAACAACATTCGAATACTTGAAGGGTCGCGAGAATGCACCGAAGGGTGCCGACTGGGATGCTGCAGTTGCCGCATGGAAAGAACTGAAAACAGATGATGGCGCGAAGTGGGACAAGGAAGTCTTCATCGACGCCTCAACACTCACGCCATATGTCAGCTGGGGAACAAACCCTGCACAGGTATTGCCCATTGACGGCGTCATTCCTTCACCATCAGACGCTGATGATGAAACAGGTGCCGACACCATCAAGCGCGCTCTCGAGTACATGGGTCTCACCGCAGGAATGAACAATTCGTGCAGCAGCCGAGGTGTTGAAGGGTCGCAAAGTCACAGTGAAGCGTGTGATGGTTGTTCCCGGAAGCCATGCTGTGCGTGAGCAAGCAATCAAAGAAGGACTCGACAAGATTCTCATTGAGGCAGGCGTTGACTTCCGTGAGCCTGGTTGCAGCATGTGCCTTGCAATGAACCCCGACAAGTTGGCACCAGGCGAACGCGCCGCCAGCACAAGTAACCGCAACTTCGAGGGACGCCAAGGTCGCGGCGGACGGACGCACCTTGTCTCCCCCGCCGTCGCTGCAGCAACCGCTGTAGCCGGACATTTCGCAAGCCCAGGAGATTTGAAGTGAAATCAGTACAAGTTCTCACCGGACGCGGTGTGCCTCTCAAGCGCAGTGACGTCGATACCGACCAGATCATTCCTGCTGACTGGCTCAAGCGTGTGGAGCGCACTGGCTTTGAGGCAGGGCTGTTTTCAACATGGCGCGACGATCGCAACTTCGTTCTCAACGATGAGCGCTACAGCGGCGCAAGCATCTTGGTGGCTGGACCCAGCTTTGGCGTGGGCTCATCACGTGAGCATGCTGTGTGGGCAATTCAGCAATACGGGTTTGACGCCGTGATTGCTCCGAGCTTCAGCGATATCTTCCGCAACAACTGCACCAAGAATGGATTAGCTCCGGTCATCCTTCCTCAATCTGCTGTTGAGAAGTTGTGGGAGCTCATTGAGGCTGATGCCAATACTGAGATTGTCGTGGACATGGAGAAGTTGTTGGTGGAAGTTCCATCGGCTGGCTTCAAGGAATCATTCCCCATGGACGCTCCGACACAACACCGTTTCTTGAATGGCCTTGATGACATTGGCATCACAATGACTCATGCCGATGAAATTGATGCGTTTGAGAAGAGCCGCCCGAGCTGGTTGAAGCGCTAGATCATTCGGGGCTCACGCCCACTTGAGCGCAACAAACAGAATTCCCATTAACGCCGACATCGTGGTGATCATTGTGATGGTCTGACGATGAAATCGTTCCTCGATATATGCGCGTAATTCACCAAAGTCGCCACGCAACGTACCGAACTCACCCTTGAGCTCACCGAACTCGCCACGCAACGTACCGAACTCACCACGCAACGTTCCAAAGTCAGCGCGAATCTCCGACATCTCTCCACGTAATTCTGAACGAAGTTCTGACATCTCTCCACGCAATTCGGACCGAAGTTCTGACATCTCGAGGCGAAGCTCCGTACCGAGAATTTTGAGGTCGTCTTTGGTGGCAAGGTTCGATACTCCACCTAATGGGAGATGCTCCATCAGCGTCGCCGCCTCTGCTTCTCCGAATACTTCAACTGCGCGCCTCGCTAATCGAATTCTGCTGATTTCATCAACCGACATGTTTTCCTTCCAGATCGCAAGCAATGTGTACGGGGAAGTTGGATTGATGGCGAGAAGGTCTCGCCACTCATGAGCGTAATTACTTCGGATGACGTGTGCACTTAAAGTGCGCGCCGATTAATCGGCGTTTGATTTACAGACGATCCGCGAGACCAGTCGCACGGCGAATCGGCGTCATAATTGCGGCCTCAATTGATTCGATTGTGGCAACTAATGTCAGTTTCTTCTGAGGACGTGTAATTCCGGTGTACAACAATTCTCGCGTGACGATTCGAGAGTGCGACTGAGGTAAGACAACAACAACGTGCTGGTATTCAGATCCTTGGCTCTTATGAATAGTGAGTGCATGCACTGTGTCGGACTCTGGCAGTCGTGCCAAGGCAATGGTTGTGGGGTCCTGTGGATCACCAAAAGATGCGCGCGGGTGTCCATCAACGTTGCAAATCACACCAACGTCACCGTTAGCAAGCCCTGTTGAAGAGTCGTTACGAGTAATCAGCACCGGACGACCCGCATACCATCTCTTTGAAGTTGAGGGACCTAGCCTTGCTTCTACTGTCTGGTTCCAGTCGTACACGCCTAAATGTCCATCGCGAGTGGACGAGAGAACTTGCAGTTTCGTCTTTGCAGTGAGTGCACCCTCAATGTCTCCACTTTCCGCAGCCTCAAGAACCAACCGTGCATGGTTCACAACTTCGGATTGCAGCGTGGCAAGTTTCTCTGGTTCTTTCTGAGGATCAATCCACAAGAAATCAGGATGAGGTGTGTTCAGAATGGTTCGTGCCTTGGCAATGTCCCCATCGCGAACGGCTGCAGCCAACTGTGCAATCGGTGAATCAGCATCAAAGCGGTGCTGTTTGGTGAGCTCGATGAAACGACTGTTCAGAACAGAGTCACTTCGCTTTGCACCACGCGCAATATCAGCGAGAACTGACCCAGCTTCAACGCTTGCCAATTGATCAGGATCCCCTACTAACCACAAGTGCGCATCAGGCCGAAGCGATAACAACAAGCGATTCATCATCGACAACGACATCATGGACGCTTCGTCGACAATGACCAATTTGTATGGCAAAGGCTCATGGCGCCCGTAACGGAATTTTGGTGTTCGCGCGGGGTGATAACCCAACAGTTTGTGAGCAGTTGTTGAAGGAGCGTGCTGAAGAGCGTCTAGAACGTCTTCACTTGCACCGCTTTCACGAAGTCGCTTATCAAGCACTGCCTTTAAGTGACGAGAAGCCTTCCCTGTTGGTGCACACAATGCCAATGACGGGACATTGCCTGATGTCATGGCACCGAGCTGCTCCGCAACCCAGCGAGTTTTTCCAGTACCAGGACCACCAAGAACGACAGTGACTGTTGAGCCGCTTGCAGCTACAAGACGTTGTGCAATGTCCACCTCTTCTTGAAAAACTCGAGAGATATACACCAGCCCGCCTTCAACAACGAATGGTGGACGCGGAAGATCCTGCACCTCAACTGGCTGCCCAAATACGTCGGAGTTCTCACCCAGTGTCTTCATCCAACTTGATGCATCAGTGGGCCAACCAATCTCGGCTCCGTGCTCACCACGCCATGTATCAATGTTCTCGAGATCGAGACAGGCGTGTCCTTCACGGAACGAATGCAACACCAAAGCAGCCAGCAGAAATGCTTGGTCCGACCGTGTGCGACTCTTCACCGAATTCGCTAAGGCAAATATCTGTCGTGCAGATTCAATGTCAACCAAATCAACAACACGATGCTCCACAGCAGCATCAAGATTCACTGAGCTCTCACTCATCTTCCACCTCCTGCAAAGAGATCAGACAGTGAACTCCAGAAGCCAACGGGTGCGGTCCATGTAAGAACACCGTTGCGATTTCCCAGCGCATCAACCGGAGTTGTCTCGCCCACCATGCCGCGAATGAACATGTAAGCAAATCCGGCAATCGCCTCATTGGCGTCGATCTGTGGTGCTCGCCAACGCAGGAAGCGATAGACGGCTGCGCCATAGATCAGCGCCTGCAGTGGGTAATGGTGATGTTCCATTTCATGCAGCATTCGGTCGGTGGAATACGCCTCAATCATTGAGACATCCCCATCGCGGTCAAGTCTGTTGCTCTTGTAATCACTGATGAAGAAACGAGGGATTCCTTCAACAGTCTCTACTCGTAGCAATGCATCGATAGACCCGTTAATCAGTCCCGCCAGAGGGATATCAAAAGATGGGTCACACAGAGTCTCTGCATACGACGACAAGAGATCATCCTGCGAAAGCGAATTCTTCAACAGTCGACCGATATCGCTTGCCTTCACACCGGAAGAAAGATGAGCTAACGACATCTCGAAGGACATTTCTGCGACTCGGTTCTTCAGACCTAGTGATGCAAGAGAGTGCACGCCGACTGCGCCGCCTAATGGTGTGCTGAGCGACAAAACG
This sequence comes from Ilumatobacteraceae bacterium, assembly GCA_021298435.1. Taxonomy (GTDB): domain Bacteria; phylum Actinomycetota; class Acidimicrobiia; order Acidimicrobiales; family Ilumatobacteraceae; genus UBA2093. The sequence goes on along the minus strand of JAJTFJ010000018.1, from coordinate 17,315 downwards.
ATGCCATCAATAATGTTCTGGCCGTGATCGGTCAACAGCGCGCCCGATACATGACGACGAACAATGGCTGAGACGTGGTTTTCCAAATCTGTGTGAGACGGATCAACATGTTCATACACCGTGTGCAGAATCTTCCCGATATGAGCGCCACCAGGAATGCGCGCAAGTGGCATCTGATGGACTCCGAGCGGAGCCTTGTTAGACGCATATCCGACACTACGAATGAAGAGACGCTCACCTTCTTCTGTTCCGGATCGAGAATCAACACGGGCGGCGCCGACCACACTGCCGCCCTTCTGCAGTTCTGTGATGCCAGTGAATGAGGTGCGGCGGTATGTCTGTGTAACTGCAGACGGAGAGGCCGCAACGAGCAATTTTTCTTGTTTCGTTTCTTTCTTATTCGGCACATATTGCACTGCGTCGGGAATGTCGGTGGCCGAAAGAACAGTGACAGATTCCGATTCTCCAGCAAGAGCCGATGCATTCATTCGGCTGTCAATCACAGAGATCTTGCCGTCTAGTGGACGAAGGATGCAGACATGATGTTTTGCCCTCGTGGCAGCAACATACAAAATTCGTGATGACTCTTCCGAAGCCTCTTCCTGCAAACGTCGCAGACTGATGGGCGATACTTCGCCTGTGACGTAACCGATGTCGGCAACCCGCCCCTGTAATGGTTGACCATCGTCTTTCTGGAGGCGAATGATCGGCAACTTCTTTTTCTGATTTGTTGAAATCTCGTCCTTCCACGAATCAGCAACAATGACCAATGGGAATTCAAGACCCTTCGAGACATGGATTGTCATGATTTGCACTGCAGATGAATCACTCTCGACGCGACGGCTCACCACTTCCGATGAACTATCAATTTCGACTAGTCGAGTGAATGCATCAAGAACATCAGTGGCCGAACATCCGGCACCATTCGTTTCTGCATTCAACAAGTCAGCAACATGACTGAAGTCAGTCAATCGACGTTCGCCAGAGAGACCAGCTGAGAGAGACAAGATGGTTCCTGGATCCGACATCATTGTGGATGTCAGTGCTGCGACACCGTGACGCCGCAGAACCCCAGCCCATTCAGCCAAGGTTTCTTGAATCGAACCGATGAATTCATCATCAAGCAAAGCAGGCGACGACAGAGGAACACCAAAAATAGGTGTCCCCACTACATGTCGCACTCGACCTGCATCGGCAAAGCGCTCTAGTGCCAGCAAAAGAACACGCCAGTGCTCAGCAGTCTCACTCTCCATCACCGATGCAGTCCCGCTACTCACCGCAGGAATATTCAATTCACGCAATTCGCGTTCAATCAGTTGGCCTTGCCATCCGCTACGGACAAGCACAACAACATCACTTGGGTGAATACGCTCGCCATCCAGAAGAACATTCGATCGCAAATATGCTGAAACTCGTTGAGCCGTCGGACCAGCAACTGCTGCTGGCCCACTTGGATCAGGAATATTCAGAATCTCGACAGGAGAAATTCCTGTGAGTTCTGAATTCTTCTTGTCCTTCGGCGCATCAACTGCGACATACGGAATTCCCTCACCGAACTGCGAACCTTCAAACAAAACATTCAACCCTTGAATCACCGGAGAGTCGGATCGATAGTTAGTACGCAGTGTGCGTGTGAGACCTTTATCGCGCTCCACTCGATATGCGTCAATATCTGCACCGCGGAACTTATAGATGGATTGCTTTGGATCGCCCACAGCAATTAATGCACCTCCCACGTTGTCTCCCATCGGGAAGATTCCGCGGAAGATTTCCCACTGCTGAGAATCCGTATCTTGAGCTTCATCAACAATGAGATATCGATAGCGACGGCGGAACTCCGCAAGAACACCGTCTACTTCTGAAGAGTTAATGACTTGGAACGCACGGCGAATGAGGTAGTCAAAAGTGGGAGCCTGTCGAAGTTCCTCTTCAATCTTGAGCACACACTGCTTAATAACCTCATCAATACGCTGCAGGAGCGCGACACTTGATACTTCACTGGCATCAAACCATGTCTGAGTTAGGGGTTCGCCAATCAACTGCGTGACGACTTCAATAATCTTCTTCTCTGGCAACGTGGGTGCCATGTGAGCCTGAGCAACTAATGCATCATTGACTACTTCTGCAATCAGACGACTTTGCACTTCCTCGCCAGCCATTGATGTGGACTCAGCTGACAGGGAGATGATCTTTGAACACACTGAGTGAATAGTTGCGATTGTTGCAGTATCAAACTCGACCACTGCCCGCATCAGGCGATGGGATCGCGCAATACGCTCAGTATCTGAGCAGTCAGCCAGCAAATACTCAACGATGACATCGTCTTCTTCATTGGAGTTCTTGCGTAAAGACTCTGCTGTCTTCACAAGACGACGTCGTACACGATCACGCAGTTCAGCGGCCGCATTGCGTGTAAACGTCGTGACCAAAATCTGAGAGATCGAGAGATCATCGTTTAGCGCTAGTTCTCGCACTACAAGTGCTGCCACCGAATAGGTCTTGCCAGTGCCAGCGCTTGCTTCGATAAAGAGCCCGTTGTCCAACGATTGATCGCGAAGATTCAGTACATCACTCATGCGTAGATATACCTTTTCTTCTTTTTCCCTGCAGGGACGTTTGTGGGGGGGACATTCTTGAGACCTAGATCTTTTGCGATGTCATCATCTTGTTCAAGTTTCACCGCAGCCAATCTCTTGTAGAAGTCGACTATGGGGGAACCGGCACCAAACACATCCTCGAATTTCGGATTCGTTCCATACACAAGGCATTCCATGGTTTGAAGGTATTTGTACTCTTCACCATCATTGCTCTTGTTCGACATTGAGAGATAGCTACCGAAAGCGTCTTCCGCTTTCTTCACTTCACCTTTCAGCATCTGATCAATGGTTCCGCTGAACTTTGGAAATGGCGACTTCACTGCTTCCTCAAACATGACAGCCAGGGCTTGCACCTTTTGCCGAGCACTCTCTTGGGACATGCTTGGCTGCAGTTGCACGTAATGCCAGATAGTCGTCGGATGTTTGACTCCGTCCCGTGTTTCCTCCCCGACGACAACTGCAATTGCACCTTCAATCTGATATCCGGAGGCGCGCAAAAGAAGAAGCCAGAGCCCCAAGCGGTGACGCAGATTTGACTCAGACTTCGTGGATCGTTTCCCAAGGTCGACAATCGCAATGTGACTCTGCGAAGCAGGAAACACCATCACGTTGCCCGCAACTTCTCCACCGGCGTACGGAATACGAACTTCATACGGAATGAGATCATCAAGATGAATCCCCCAATCCGAGGCAACACCACTCAGTTCGTCAACTCGACCAACAATCGCTTCCGCCAGTTGTGAGCCATACGCGCCCATCGGAATATTGCCGACTGCGGTATTCACTCTTGTCCAATGTGTTGCGCTGAATCCAGATTGCACAGCTGATGCGAGATTGCCACGCAGATGACCTATCTCTTTCTGCGTCAACTCAAGAGGAATCGTTGCAGGCTCATCATCTTCTTCGTTATTCCACGTGTTAATGCCCAAACCACTTCGCACAAAGGCCGACAGCGGGTCACGCATAAATGACTCAAGCTCGCGTGGCGAAATCACACGATATGGATGATCTTCAGATTCTTCTGCCATTCGCGCAACTGCAACATCGGCCTGAAGTGCCGCTTGAGTTTTGGTGTGTTCTTCAGTGATGGACCTCAATGCAACGTCATCATGTGACCACACCATGCCTGGAACAATCTTTCCTTCGATGAAGTTGCGTGGAGAACTGAAATGGCGCGGGTGCTGATACTCCACCTGCAGGAAACCCTTATTGTCTGGGTCTTCTTCTACGCCACATCGCTCGCAAAGATCTAGTAATTCTGCCAGTGGTGTAATCAGCGGAACCTCAGCATTGTTTTTGATGCTGCGCCCATTACATGTGACAACAACTCGGTGCGAAGCGGCACAAATGGCATCAAGGATGGATCGACGCTGGTCAATGCGCGGATCAATATCACCCATGAACACTTGACGGGTCACCAAGTCGTCGCCTTCGGCTTCTCCCGCGCGCATCGTGCCTTCGTCAAACCCCAAGAGGCACACCACTTTGAACGGCACGCCACGCAGTGGCACTGCTGACGTTGCAGTCACTGCCCCCGTAAGTAGAGGCTGTCGACCTGGAGCACTGGAGATTTGTTCCTGCAACTGTTCAACAAAATGTTCGAACGTGACGGCGAGGTCCGAAACATCATTGCCTCGAGCATCACGGACATACCCACGCAGGGTGTCGATGGCTTCCCGAGCATCATCAAGTTCGCCCTTGATATCAATGGATACCAACGCCAAGGTTTCTTCAACTGCATCTGCCCACTGAACAACAGGAAGTTCTGCCGTGGTGTTTGCCAACTGCTCTAACGAAGACATGGCAGACACGATGGCCGACAATCGCCCGACTGACTCGAGATCAGCAGCATCCAAATCGGGCAGAGGAACTGTTCCACCAAAATCAATATCGGGCTCAGCGTCTGGCAATAACGCCCCCACTAGTGCACGCTGTAAACCGGCAACCCACGTGTGCGCATTCTCATCAGACAACACACCTTTGCGTTTGCGGTGGTCCGCGGTCGAGCCCCAACGAATTCGTGTGCGCTCGATGAGTCGATACCAGGAAGACACATCGTCACTCGACGCACCAAACTTCTGCATCACCAGTGGCGACGTCGCCACCGTCATGATGTCAGTGATACTGAATCGACCAGTCACAACTGTGAGCAAGTTGTTCAACAATGCTGCTCCGTCGTCTACCTGACGCAAACCACGGTCGGCAACGATAAATGGCAATGGCTTTCCATTGACTTCACGACTAAAGGCTGCTTCCAACAGTGGTGAAGCAGTTTCAACATCTGCACAGATAACGACAACCTCATGTGGTTCAAGACCTTTGATGTCGTGAAACGCATGCAGAATCGCATCACGAGCAATCTCGACTTGTCGACCCAAGTTATGCGCACGATGCACTTGAAATGAACGATCACCGGGTGTAAACGCACTGTGGGTTGCAACACCCGCACGAACGGCATTGTGGAGAGAATGCAATAGATCATCAGCCGCAGTGACGTCGGAGAGAGTCTGCAGCGCCGGCGAGACCCCCTGAGATGCCAACACCATCTGTGCATCGTGAGCCCCACGTAGCCACATGGACACCATCGAGTCAACGTTGTCTTCAAATGAATTCACACGAACTGGTAAAGGTGCGACACCAACAGAAACAGGAACGCGCGATGCATCGAGAGCCCACTGAGATGCAAGCGCCGGTGATGGGTGTACCAAGACAACTTCAACCGACATGTGCTGAGACAACAACTGCAATGCACGCACATGGCGGACGCTGAGTGATTGCAACCCGACGACCAACAGACGCGGTGGCAAATCTGCATCGTTGAGTAGCGATGGATCTGCCAGCATCTCTTCGACCACTACCGGCCAAGGCTGCGCATCCACTTCTTCACGCACTAGACGCCACAAGTCGTATTGCCACACATCGGATGCATCAAGTGCTGTCGCCTCTATTGCGTGTTCACCCTTGCCCACGACATCGCCAACGGCTGGAGCCAACGTCGCACGGCCCGCTTCCCATTCCACAATCATCGATGGGCGGCGCGCATGGTACTTATCGAATCGGTCAGACATGAGACGCGCAGCTTTGAGCCCGCCACCCATGCGTTCAATGTGTGAGCTAAATGAACCTATGTGCTTGTTGATGACACTCAGGACGGTCATTGACAATGGGCCGACTGCCCACGGATCGGAACCCATTGCACGGCGACCAACCAATGCATCGAGTTCACCTAAGTACTTAATGGAGACATTGGCGGCAATGCCGTCGTGACCTAACGAACTGGTGCCGACCTGCGAAGCAATCTGTTGCAACAACCAAGCACGCACCCCAGCATTGGGAACAATGACATGATCGACGTCAAACAGATCGCGAGTGGAATCAGATGCATTGAGGTACTGGACAAGGGGCGCCACCGTGTCTGCGAGAGACTCAACAAACGTAACTTTCAACCCAATGTCAGTTCTCCGCGACATCCGACTCCTTCCGAAATAGTCGGTCCATTCTTTCAGAAGGGTGGGTGAAGGTTCTCAGCCGTCCAACAGCAATGGCACCGGCATGTGCCCGTGAGGCAAAAGCCCCTTATAAGAAGAGGTTGAGGTCCTGGAGGCGCTTGTCGTTGGAGAACACTTCCACCGGCGGGTTCGTCGCCAAACGCAGTGCGCGCTGGATGATCCGACAAGTGGTGTGCTGGTTGTACTCAGCCAAAGTGACCGCCCAACCATCACGACCCGCACGAGCGGTACGTCCCGAACGGTGCAAGTACGCCTTTGTATCAATCGGCGGCACGTAATGCACAACACACTCGACATCATCAATGTCAATGCCACGAGCGGCGACATCAGTTGCCACCAACACCTTGAGGTCATTGTTCGTAAAGCGCACAATTGCTTTTTCACGAGCTGCTTGCGTGAGGTCGCCGTGAATCGCAGCAGCATTCACACCAAGATCTTGCAAGTTCTCGGTGACACGGTCACACAAACGCTTCGTGTCACAGAACACCACGGTCTTGCCAGTGCTCTCCACAATCGCAGCGATGACTTTGTCTTTGTCCATTCTGTGCACTGCCAAAAACAGATGGTGCATCGTGCCCACGGTGTCCGTTGGCGCATCAATAGAAACCTCTTCGGGGTCCTTCATATAGCGACGCACAAGGTTGCCCACTTGGCCGTCCAGAGTTGCCGAGAACAACATCGTTTGATGCTCGCCGGTGACATGGCGAAGCACCCACTCAACCTGCGGGGTGAAACCGTCATCGGCCATGCGGTCTGCTTCGTCGAGAACGACGCATTGCACGTCACCCATCTCCACTTCGCCACCCTTCATCAGGTCAATGAGACGCAATGGAGTTGCAACGATGATGTCGACACCTTTTTCAAGCGCATCAACTTGATCTTCGCGAGACGCACCGCCATACACCGGTAGGACAACACGATCACACGCCTTGCCAATCGGCTGCAGCACCTCAGCAACCTGCAAGGCAAGTTCACGAGTAGGAACAAGAACTAATCCTCGAGGTGCACGTACCTTGTCGAACTTTGAAATGCGAGACAACATCGGCACACCAAAGGCCAGTGTCTTTCCCGAACCAGTACGGGCACGACCACAGAGATCGACACCGCGCATGGCGACAGGGATGGCTTCAGTTTGAATGGCAAAGGGAGCGGCGAAACCAGCGGCCGCAAGACCCTTATCGACCTCGGGTGGCACTCCGAGTGCTGCGAATCCCGTGGGCGTTGAAATGGGGGTATTGGTCATGACAGGAGTCAACGGTATCGGCATAGATGCCTACTAATCGGTAATCACGGGGTTCTCGTCGCCATTACTGAAGCAAACATGAACTTTCTGTGAGAAGTAGTGCGTTGCACGGTGCTTTCAGTTAGTTTTTTCACTCCTATGAAGGCACAACTCACCCCCCGCGCTGAAGCGCACTCATTAGGTGATTGATACCCATTAACGGTTCAGTCGCACCTCTCATCCCCCGCCGCATCCTTGTACTGGGCTGTGGCGGTGTTGCTCAATGCACACTTCCCCTTCTCGTTCGAGACGTGAAGATTGACCCGAAGAGCATCACCGTTGTTGATTTCCTCGACAACCGTGACCGCATCGCCGATCTGATTGCGCAAGGTGTGCAATACGAGATTGGTCGTGTCACTCCAGAGAACCTCGACGAGTTTTTGTCCGCACGATTGTCCGACGGCGACATGCTGCTCGACCTTGCGTGGAACATTGATGCTCCAACCATCCTCACCTGGTGTCATGATAACGGCGTTCGCTACCTCAACACCTCCGTGGAATTGTGGGACCCATACGAGGACATGGCTGCCACGCACCCACTGGATCGCACCTTGTATGTGCGCCACCAGTCGTTACGCAAGATGGTGGAAGCCTGGGGCGGCAACAGCGGCCCTACAGCTGTTCTTGAGCATGGTGCGAACCCTGGACTTGTGAGCCACTTCGTCAAGCAAGCGCTTGCAGAAATCACCACCAAGATTCTTGCTGAGGGTCTTGCGGGTGATCGCACAGCAGGTTTGGAAGAAGCTCTTGCCAATGGTGAGTTCAACAAGCTTGCGATGCTCACCGGCACAAAGGTGATTCACATCTCTGAACGTGACACGCAGATTTCCAACAAGCCGAAAGAAGTCAACGAGTTCGTCAATACATGGAGTGTTGATGGCTTCTATGAAGAAGGCATTGCACCAGCTGAGCTGGGTTGGGGCACACACGAGAAGCGCCTGCCGCCTCGTGGCTTCAAGCATGACGACGATGGTCCGAGTAATCAGATCTGCATCGCACAACCCGGCATGAACACACTTGTGCGTTCATGGGTTCCGTGTGGTGAAACACACGGCATGGTGATTCGTCATGGCGAGGCATACACAATGTGTCATCACCTCACGGTGCGCGATGAGAACGGTGTCGACATTTATCGTCCGACCGTTCACTATGCATACTGCCCATCGAACGATGCGATTGCGTCTGTTCGTGAACTGCAGATGCGTGATTGGGAGATGCAGCCACAGCAGCGTCTGTTGAATGATGAAATCATCAGCGGTCGCGATGAGCTTGGCGTGCTCCTTCTTGGTCACGACTTCACTGGTTGGTGGACTGGCTCGCTTCTCTCGATTGAAGAAGCACGTGCCGTGTTACCTCATCAGAGTGCAACGACATTGCAAGTTGCAGCCTCCATCATCTCTGCTATTCAGTGGATGATTGATGAACCCAACAAGGGTCTCTGTGTTCCTGATGATTTGCCACACGAGTACATCCTCGAAAAGGCTCGCCCCTACATCGGCACCCAGTTCTCTGGTCCCACCGATTGGACACCATTGAAGACCCGCAAGGACATCTTCAATCAGTGGGCTGACCACGGAGATCTGCTGGACCCCAGCGACCCATGGCAGTTCGGCAACTTCTTGGTCGGTGACGCCTAAGACACCTCCTACAAAGGGCCATGCCCGCCTCATTCAGGGGTGGTGCATGGTCCTTTTGTCGTATAACCTGAAAACAGTGAAGACCTTGAAGACGCTCCTCCTCCTTATGTAACGGCAGCAGCCGAATATCGTTGCTGTCGAAACCCTCTGCCCAGGCAGGGGGTTTTTTGTTTGCCCCACACGCTTTTCCCCCACCCGAATCCACCAAAGGAACCCCAAATGCCACCACAGAATGTGACCCCGAAGAAGATGGCCTTCTCGAAGTACCAGCCGTGGATTCCCCTTGTCCTCGCCGACCGCACATGGCCGAACAACACGATCACCAAGGCACCGTTGTGGTGCAGTGTTGACCTGCGCGATGGCAACCAAGCTCTCATCGACCCCATGGACCCCGAGCGCAAGATGCGTATGTTCAAGGCACTTGTCAACATGGGCTTCAAAGAAATTGAAGTGGGATTCCCATCGGCCAGCCAGCCGGACTTTGATTTCGTACGCCAGATCATCGAGGAAGACCTCATTCCAGATGACGTGACCATTCAAGTGTTGGTGCAGTGTCGCCCTGAACTCATTAAGCGCACATATGAATGCTTGGAAGGCGCCAAGAACGCCATCGTTCACTTCTATAACTCCACAAACCCACTGCAACGCGAAGTTGTTTTTGGTTTGGACAAAGACGGCATCAAGCAGATTGCAATCGATGCAGCAAAGTTGTGCCTTGAATTTGAGCCGATGCTCGCCGGCACCAACTTGCGCTACGAGTACTCCCCCGAAAGCTTCACGCTGACCGAGCCAGAGTTTGCAGTTGAGATTTGTGAAGCTGTGATGGACATCATCAAACCATCATCAACAAAGCCACTGATCTTGAACTTGCCTGCAACAGTGGAGTGCTACACACCAAACGTGTACGGCGACGTTATTGAGTGGTTCATTCGCACCATCAAGCAACGCGAAACCGTGGTGATCTCATTGCACCCACACAATGACCGTGGCACCGGCACAGCTGCTGCAGAGTTTGGTTTGCTGGCAGGTGCTGATCGCGTAGAAGGCACATTGTTTGGCAATGGCGAGCGCACTGGCAACCTCGACCTCATCAACGTTGCAATGAACATGTTCATGAATGGCGTTGACCCAGAACTCGACATTTCAGACATTGACTCGCTGCGCCGTGTTGCCGAGTTCTGCAATCGTTTGCCAGTACCCGAGCGCCATCCATACGTGGGCGACCTTGTGTACACGTCGTTCTCGGGCAGTCATCAAGACGCCATCAAGAAGGGCTTTGAAGCATTGGGCAAGGACTACTCCACGTGGGGTGTTCCGTATTTGCCGATTGATCCGAAGCACGTCGGCCGCAACTATGAGGCAGTGATCCGTGTGAACAGCCAGTCTGGCAAGGGTGGCGTGGCATACATCATGAAAGAAGAGCACGGCTTTGACTTGCCGCGTCGTCTGCAAATTGAATTCTCAAAGACGATTCAGAACATCACTGAAGGAACCGGCACTGAAGTCAGCCCCACCATCATTTGGGACACCTTCTCTTCGCAGTACTTACCCAACGAGCCGAGTGTTCACTTGCAGAGTCATGAACTCAAGAGTGATTCGGCATCGGGCACTACTTCCATTACAGCGCAGTTGATTGTTCGCGGTGAACACCACACTGTGACCGGCACTGGCAACGGACCCATTGATGCGTTTGTTCATGCAGTCCAAGACGGTCTGAAGACCACCCTTGACGTAGTGGACTATGCCGAACATGCAATGGGTCAAGGCTCGGAAGCAACTGCTGTGGCTTACGTAGAGACAACTGATGGCGACGGCAATGTGCTGTGGGGCGTGGGTACTGACCCGAACATCATCTCGGCATCATTCCGCGCTGTACTTGCTGCATATGAGCGCCACACCACCGCATAAGGACACATCGTCCGAGCCCATCTTGGGCGTGTGGAGTAGTTTGGGGACAGGCCGACACAGGAGGTTCCCATGAAGATTGTTGTTGACTTTGACATCTGCGCATCGACTGGTGCATGCACACAGATTGCGCCAGAAGTATTTGAAGTACGCGCCGACGGGTACCTCTACATCCTGCAGGAATCACCTGAAGGTGCAAACGCAGACTTGGCTCGCCAAGCTGCCGACATGTGTCCTACTGCTGCCATCACCATCGAAGACTGACGGTGAAGTTTTCTGAACTGCTGAGCAAGAGGTGGACTGAGTCTAATTCATTGCTGTGCGTTGGTCTTGACCCCGATGTCTCGCGCCTCACCAGCCACTACTCCCCCGACAAAGACGGTGTGGAGTATTTCTGCATTGACATTGTCGATGCGACTGCCGAGTTTGCATGCGCGTTCAAACCACAGATTGCGTACTTCGCAGCAATCGGCGCAGAGAAGCAGTTGGAAAACATTTGCGCACACATCCGTGCGAACTACCCCACCATTCCCATCATCCTTGATGCAAAGCGCGGCGACATTGGTGACACCGCCAAGATGTACGCGCAAGAAGCATTTGATCGCTATGGCGCACATGCAGTCACCGTGAACCCGTACATGGGTGGCGACACCATCGAGCCGTACCTCGTGCACAAGAACGGCGCAGCGATTGTTCTCTGCCGCACATCGAATGCCGGCAGTGGAGAGTTTCAATCACAACTGATTGGCGATGAACCGCTGTACAAGCACGTAGCGCGACGTGCCGCTAATGAGTGGTCGAAACATGGTGACGTGTCACTTGTTGTCGGCGCCACATATCCCGAAGAACTTGCTGAAGTGCGCGCCATCGTGGGCGACATGCCATTGCTGGTGCCCGGCGTGGGAGCACAAGGCGGCGACCCCGAAGCGGTTGTGAAAAATGGTGCGAACTCTCAGCGCACGGGCCTCATCGTGAACTCGTCACGAGCAATTCTGTATGCAGATGCAAGCGACCCAATGACGGCAGCAGCTGCTGTTGCTCGCAAGACCCGCGACACACTCAACCTGTACCGCTAACTACGCAAACGTTTATGGGCAAGGTGTTGCAGTGTCCACTTCCGTTTGTACTATCTCACTACCATCGCTAAAGACTTCAAAATATGTGCTTCGGTATGGCATCTGCGTATTCCCCTTATTAGGAAAAGCACGACAGGTCACTCCCCGCCCTTCAATCGGGACGGTAATGGGCTCCTGCGGAAAATAAGAAGTCTGTGTTGGGGTCGGTTTTCCTCCGCAACCCATTGAGATAAGTGGAGATACTGCTACCACTACAACACTTCGTATCAGAACCTTCTTTGACCATCTATTCACGCAATCCATCACCCCTATATTGTGCCTATAGCAAGACGTTTCGTTGCGTCTATTTGGGGGAAATCATGAGCGTCTCATCGCGTGCTCGAGCAGCAGTGTTGGTATTACTTGGATCTGTTTTGGTGACAGTTCCATTCACGACTTCAGCTTCGGCAGCTATCGCCACAATCAGTGGGACCATCACCGCGAACAATACGCCAGTTCCTGCCGGCACAGTTCAAGTGGTTTTCATCCCGTACAACAAAGCAGCAAACTGTGTTGGAGGAACACCTCCTTCGATCCCCAACATCGTTACACCGGTCGGCGCAAATGGGCAGTACTCAATGTCACTGGATACTACGTATGACTACAAGGTCATGTTCAAACCGTTAACAACTGCCCCTCGTAGTGCAAAGTTTCGTTGGTACAACTCAACCCAAATTGGTGGAACTACAGATGGATTCCAACAAGCTCCATCTACGACCGGTGCAACATGCATCAATTTTCAGCCATCGGGGGCGACAAGTATCAACTTGTCAACGTCTGGCACAAGTTTGCAACTGACAGGAACTCTTCGAACAGCTTCCGGGTCAATAGTTCCACCTTCCAATATCTTCGTTACCCGTTCAACACTGAGTTATTTCAGTGATCCCGATGGTTACGCATCACGAACTGCCGCTAACGGATCATGGGAAATAGCTGGCGTTGATGAAGCTCTCTCCGATGTGTATATCCAAGTCATGGTGCCCGCAGGAACTTCGGGAGCCCCCAGATTTTTTGTCAAGAAAGCCGGAGCCTCTTACAGTCTCATCCCAGCAGCGGAGGTATCTGCATGTGGTGCAGATTGTAAATTCAATTTTGGAACAGGCGATGTTTCAGATATGAATTTTCGACTTCCTACCATGGGCGAGATATCTGGGACCATTTCAGGACCAAATGGCCCTGTCGGTTTTGGAGAAGTTTGCGCCACTGCATACACAAGTGGTGGATCATCGATTGACATGTACTCGTCCCAAGTTGGGTACGTTTGTACAGACGAGAACGGTCAATACACGGTCAGCGTCGCCTTTGGCTCCTACAAGGTGCAGTTCATCAACCAGTCCGGGGCGCCATATAAATCTGAGTGGTACAACAACGTCAGCCCTCTTGCTGGATATTCAGCAGCTCAAGCGATCACATTGAGTTCCGGTTCTCCTACTACCACGATTAGTCCAACCTTGGATGAAGGAAAGTCCATCTCTGGAAGAGTGACAGATGCAGACGGCGCACCATTAGCGGGCGTCACTGTCAGTGCGTTCACTATCCACCCAGATTATGGGCCTTATGGATCACTAGGAAGCGCACGGTCCAATGACAGTGGAAACTTTGCCATCCGGGGACTCGAGATCGGTGAATACGCCATTATGGCGACACACCGAGACTATGGAAGCCAATGGCTTGGTGGAACACGAGATACCGCTACTCGATTCACCATCACATCGAGCGATTCAGGTGCAACAGGGAAAAACATTCAATTTCCGCGTGGCTACAAAGCCAGCGGAGTCATCACCACCGATTCAGCACAAGAGGCAAATGTTTGTGTCACGGCCTATCTGGTGGCGGACACAAACATGTCGTGGGGAACAACTGTTAACACCTCTTGCTTTATGGCACCTGGTGCTTGGGAGATCAAGGGCCTTCGCGAAGGCTCCTACAAGTTTCGATTCGGTTCAACCCCAGAAAGCAACTTACGCTCAACCTTTCTCGGAAGTACCGATGTAACAGCGGCAACGATTACATCAATCACTTCTTCCGATGTTGGCGGTTTAGATGTCAGCCTCTCCTCAGGAAAGATAATTACCGGGAAGATTGTTGACAACGTCGGCCCCAATCCGATCACTGGTGTCTGCGTCAGCGCATTCAAGATAAGTGACACGGTGCCGTGGGGAGTCTGGTCTGGCTCTTCTTGCACAAATTCTGCAGGTACATACCTAATCACTGGACTAGAAGAAGGCTCATACCAACTCAGGTTTGATCCCCCATCAGGAACAGATTTTTCACCTGGTTGGTACCAGGAAGACGGCTCTCCCACAAGAAGAATGGACGACTCTACGCTGGTTGTTGTCTCTAACGAGACAACAACAACCGCTGCTATTCAGACCATTCTTCAGGGGCCAACATTCACTGCCGTTGCAGTTGACGGCACAACACCCGTTGCAGGCGTTTGTGTCTCGGCTCTCAAGAACACCGGAACTAACGGCTGGGGCGAATGGGGAACCTCATCTTGTAGTGGAACGGACGGAAAGATAACTTTGCGTGGACTTGCCGAGGGCGATTACACATTCCAAGTCAATACTTCATCGGGTAGTTACCAAAGTGGTTGGTTCCGTTCCAATACAACGACCACGACCGACCGAACACAAGCTTCAAGTGTCACACTTGGTTCATCCAGCGTCGCATTGGGGAACATTTCCTTACTGACTGGAACGAAAGCAACTGGCAAACTGATCAGTAGTTCAAAAGGCGTCTGGGGAGCTTGTGTGCAAGCCCTTAAAGACGACGGCGGTCCATGGGGAATGTGGAGCGGCTCTTCTTGTACTAACTCAAACGGTGAGTTCACCCTTCGTGGCCTTGACCCCACTGCTTCGTATCGATTCCGCGTGGATTTTAGCGCCGGAGATTATCGACCGGGTTTCGTGACTTCAAATTCCACTCTTCAGAGCGGACCTGATGGAATCACTGCTACGGCCGCCACATCTGATATCAACTTGGGGGACATCGCTGTAGCCAATGCCCCATCAATCAGGGGAACAGTAACAAGTGGTGCATCACGGCCGGAATCAAATGTGTGCTTCTCTGCCCAAAAGTCAGACACGATGCAATGGATTTCGTCTGGCTGTTCTAGTTCGAACGGTACTTTTGCAATCCGCGGATTGACTGCTGGAGACTCATACAGAATCTCATGGTGGACGCAAAAACCCACACTGGCTCCGGGCTGGTACAAGGAATTACAGCAAGGGCCGACTCATGCAAACACCTCGGATGAGGCGTCTGTCATTGAAGTTACCTCGAGTGGAGTTTCTGGTTTGGCAATTCGTTTGAAAGACGGAGCTGCAATTTCAGGAACTTTAGATGCAGGACTTTGCGTTGCCGCTTGGCTTCATTCAGCAACGAACTCATCTCAACGAACTGATGCGTCTGCCACTTCATGTGCGAATGCCAACAATGAGTTTGAACTTCGGGGCCTACTCCCCTCAACTGACTACTTTCTCCAAGTATTCAAGAAAGACGGAACAGCGATTACTCAAACCTCTCCGTTGCCAGATGCCGCAATTCGTACCGGCATTACAAATCTTGCATTAACGGCATCATAAAAATTGGTAACTTCATGAACAAAAAATTACTTCTTGTTATTTGCATTCTTGTTCTACCACTGGCAGCCACATCACAAAATGTTCATGCGGCGCCCAGTAGCCCCACAAATGTGAAGGCCAATTCACCAGATGGTACAGCGACAGCGACAGTAAGTTGGAGCGCCGTTGCAGGGGCAACTCGGTACCGAGCAAAAGCATTCATTGGTCTTGTAGCTGTAAAGACTTCAAAAATCCTCACAGACAACAGTCGATCATTCACCTTCAACGGTCTTGAATATGACATTCCCTACATCTTGAAAGTTGAAGCAGGCGATGCATCTTCATGGAGTTCTCCAGGCGCTGCGTCCGCAGTAGTTCCGCAGGCCGCCTCCCCCAGTGCCCCTCCACAGCCAGATCTCACCGTCACTGCAGATCAAGAATTGAAAGCCACATGGAGCGAGCCCTCTTCTGATGGTGGATCCCTCATCACCAAATACCAAGTGCAGTTGATGAAAGGGGCAGAGATGGTTGGGAGCCCCTCTGTTACTACTGCTCGAAACATTTCACTTACTACTGACGATAAAACAAGCAGTTACTCCGTAACAGTCTCAGCAACTAATGCCGCAGGAAAGACTTCATCGATTTCTGAACCAAGTTCACCAGTCATCCCCACTTTTGTAGCAGTCGCCCGACTGGCTCCAGCCACACCGCGAGCACCAAGCTCACCTGGTTCCCCTTCCTCGGGGGGTTCTGGTTCCCCTTCCTCGGGGGGTTCTGGTTCCCCATCCTCGGGGGGTTCAAACAATCCTTCAAGTGGCGGTGGCAACAGCAACTCCCCCACAGTCAACAACCCAACCAGTAATCAGAACTCGCAGATTGTCTCACCAACACCAGCAACACCGAGATACACGAAAGTGATCAAGGCGAAGGCCACCACAAGTTCAAAGACACTTTTGAGCCTTAGCAAGCTGCCTGCGCCAAAAGGCTCAAAAACTTCACTGACCGTTGCGTCCTCCTCGCGAAAGTTCTGTCAAGTGAAGGGCACTTCAGTGAAAAACCTAAAGCGTGGAACTTGTTCTGTGAAGGTAACCGTCACAACAAAATCAGGCAAGAAGACGTCTCGCACCGTCAAACTTGTCGTTCGCTGATCGCGGTATTACCCGCGCAGTTTTGACACTTCGATGATGCCTGGCTGAGCACGCAACTCAGCCAACACCGTCTCGGTGACTTCAGCAGTAGTGGCAATCACCATCAATGCTGTGCCCGGCTTGATGGCACGTCCCACATCCATGTCGGCGATGTTCACGTTGTGCGCACCCAGCAGAGTTCCGACAAGACCAATCACACCTGGGCGGTCATCGTTACGAACGACCAGCATGTGATCCGATGGTGGTACGTCAGTGAGGTGATCATCCACCATGACGATGTGCGGCTGACGACGAGGACCCACAAGTGTTGCCGCGATGCTGTGTGAGCCTGCACGCAACGTAATCAGGTTCACGTAATCGCTATTTGCTGAGGCTGCAGAAACATTGGTTTCTTTGACAGCGACCTTCTGACCCTCTGCAATCTGAGGAGCATTCACATACGTGACTGCATCTGCGTGACGAGCAGAGAAGAAACCCTTCAACGCCGACAGTGTCAGGATGCGTGTGTCGTAACCCGCAATCTCACCCGTCGCAATGATCTCAAGCTCTGCAATAT